>CAZFTX010000006.1:0-60630 GCA_964521955.1 uncultured Candidatus Saccharibacteria bacterium
CATGAGCATAACGATCGCGTAAGTATAGCTCCACTTCTTCTTGGGCTTTTCCGGCTTTCGATGGGGGAAGTTGATGTCCCCGCATGTCGCTGTAGCCAGTTTCTTGTCTCGTAAGGTTGAGCAGAGACAAGTCGGACAAATCATGAGGAACTGACCCTGGATCTTGGAATACGTATAGGTTACCCAATTTTGATAACCCTCCTTTCTCGAATAAAATACATTATTCCCAGGTTTTTGTATAGAGCTAAAACATGGTATAATTTGGGTATGAATCCAGCAATTATTTACGCAATATTAGGCATTTTACTCTTAGGTTTTGGCGTACTTTTATACTTTCTAATTGAACTAAAAAAGAAAACCGAAAGACCACAGGGTGAAGATTTAGCTATGAAGTTGTTATTGGAACAAATGAACGAACTTTCCCGTGTAGTGGACAGAAAAATGACTGAAACCACCCAGCACATGAGTGATTCAATGAAAACTCAATTTACGGAATCCTCAAAACTCATTAAAGACGTTACTCAAGGCTTAACTAAGTTAGACGAAACCAATAAGCAAGTTATTTCTTTTGCTGACCAACTTCAAAGTCTGCAGGACATTTTAAAAAACCCAAAACAGCGCGGTGTTCTGGGAGAATATTACTTAGAAACCCTGCTTAAAAACGTACTTCCACCGGGAAGTTACGAAATGCAAAAAAGTTTTCCAAACGGCACAATTGTAGATGCCGCGGTTTTTGTTAAAAATAAAATCATACCAATAGATTCAAAATTTTCCCTAGAAAACTACAACCGCATGGCAGAAGCCAAAGACGAAACCGAAAGAGAACGTTGGAGAAAGACATTTGAAAATGATTTAAAATTTCGAATTATTGAAACTTCCAAGTACATACAACCAAACGAAGGCACTATGGACTTTGCTTTCATGTTTATTCCCCATGAAGCCATTTACTACGACCTGTTAACTAACAAAGTCGGCAGCCTGGCGGCAGAAGACGAAAACCTTATTCAAAGAGCGGCTGGAAAATACAAAGTTATTATTGTTTCGCCAACCTCATTCTTAGCCTACCTGCAAACCGTACTTCAAGGCTTAAAAGCCATGCAAATTGAAGAAACTGCAAAAGATATAATAAAAAACGTGGGTCAACTTGGCCGTCACCTAAAAAGCTACGAAGAATTTTACGGTAAACTTGGCAACGCGCTTTCAACCAGCATTAACCAATACAACCTTGCGGGTAAAGAATTTGTTAAAATTGACAAAGATATTTTAAAAATCACCGGTGAAAGTTTAGAAATTCAAAATGTTGCTTTGGAAAAACCGGAAATTGAAAAATAGTAACTTTATTTATAAATTTTTAAACTAAAATTAATATGTCCATACGCAATCCGGACCAAAGAATAGGCGTGTTTGTAGACGTACAAAATTTGTACTACTCTGCACGCAACATTTACAACGCAAGAATCAAGTTCAACGAAGTTTTAGAAACCGCGGTAGCCGGTAGAAAACTTATCCGCGCCATAGCTTACGTAGTTAAGGCAGACATGCCAGAAGAGCACACCTTTTTTGAAGCCTTAGAAAAAGCAGGTTTTGAAGTTAAAGTTAAAGAGCTCCAAACTTTTGCCGGCGGACACCAAAAAGGGGATTGGGACGTAGGCATTGCCATAGATATTATTAAAATGATGAACAAGCTGGATGTTGTAGTCTTAGCCAGCGGAGACGGGGACTATGTACCGCTTTTAGAATACTTACAAATGACAGGACAATTTACCGAAACTCTAGCTTTTGGAAAAAGCTGTAGTGCTAAAGTCAAAGAACTTACAGACTACTTTATTGACCTTGACCAGAGCCCCAGAAAATATTTAATGCCCATTAGAAAATGAAGATTGTACTTGATACCAATGTTTTAATAAACGGATTTAAGGACGCCTATTCTTACGAAAAAAAAATTATAGATGCGGTTATTCAGGGAGAAATAGAAGCTTTTGCCAACAAACAAACTTTAAGAGAAAACCGTTTTATTTCCCAAAACTTAATTGACGACAGTTCATACCAAAAAGAGCTAAACAATTTTTTTACACAAGTAAACGACGTTATTAACCGTCGCCAAATTCGTATAGTTTCCGACCCCGAAGACAATAAAATTCTTGAAAGCGCCGTGGAAGCCAAAGCAGACTTTCTCATCTCCAGCGACAACGCACTTTTAAACATAGGGGAATACCGAAGAGTGAAAATAGTTACTCCCCAGGAATTTTGGGCAAAATATAAAGACGAAGGTATAGACCTTTGGAAACAATGGACAGGGTTTATTCGAAGCCAAAAAAGCTAATGTCAAAACTACTGGATAATTTAAATAAAGAGCAACAGGAGGCCGTTACCCATGTAGACGGCCCTTTGCTTATTGTAGCCGGAGCCGGAACCGGCAAGACTACGGTATTAACCAGAAGAGTTGCTTACTTAGTAGAGCAAAACCTGGCCGGTCCTCAAGAAATTTTAAGTTTAACCTTCACAGAAAAAGCTGCGGCAGAAATGAGTGAAAGAGTAGAATTACTCCTACCTTTGGGTTACTATGATTTATGGATTTCCACTTTTCACAGTTTTTGTGAACGCATTTTAAAAAATCATTCTTTAGAAATAGGCCTACCCACTGACTTTAACCTGCTTAACGAAACCAAGCAGTGGATGTTGATTTACAAAAATTTAGAAAAGTTTAACTTAAATTACTACCGCCCCCTAGGTAACCCAAGTAAATTTATAGATGCACTCTTAAGTCATTTTTCTCGCTGCAAAGACGAACTAATCACCCCAGAAGCTTATTTGGAATACGCACAAGGTTTAAGGTCGAATTTAGATTCAGTTAATAAAGTCAAAAGTAACCTGTCTGCCGGCAAGGCAGGAAAATCAAAAGTAAAAAGTTCTTCAACCTTTCCACTTTCTGAAATTGATGAAACAGAAATCTCCCGCATAGAAGAAGTGGCAAATGCTTACAACGTTTACCAAAAACTTCTTGTAGAAAATAACAGCTTGGATTTTGGGGATTTAATAAATAAAACTTTAGAACTTTTCCTAAAACGCCCTAAAATTCTTAATTTTTACCAAAACAAATTTAAGTTTTTCATGGTGGACGAATTTCAAGACACCAACTTTGCTCAAGCCCAACTTGTCAGCCTTTTAGCCGGGAAAAAGGCAAATTTAGTAGTGGTGGGCGACGACGATCAGTCAATTTACAAATTCAGGGGTGCTTCAGTTTCCAATATTTTAAAATTTCAAGAAATTTACCCTCAGACCAAGCAAGTCACTTTACAAGAAAATTACCGCTCTACCCAGGAAATTTTAGATCTAGCTTATAACTTTATCCAAAAAAATAACCCTGACCGACTTGAGCCTAAAATGGGAATAAACAAAAAACTCAAAAGTAACACAAAAGAAACCGGCGAGATAAAAGTTTTAGAGTCCGAAGACTTAAGCGGCGAACTAAACATGGTTGCAAAAAAAATCTTGGACTTAAAAACTACAGAAAACTCATGGAATGACTTTGCAGTTTTAATTCGCTCCAGAGCAGCTGCGGACGAACTTTTGCCGGTTTTTGCCAAAACCCATATTCCTTTTACTTTCGCTTCCAATAAAGGACTGTATAAAAAACCAATTATTTTGGACATTTTGGCTTACTTAAGACTTCTAGATAACGCCCATGAGTCCACCTTTCTTTACCGAGTCTTAACTTTACCAAGGTTCAGCTTAAAATACGAAGACCTTTCAGCGGTCATAAATGTTTCAAACAAAAAAACTTTATCACTCTATGAAAGCTTAAACTTAGGACTAACTTCAGCAGAACTTTCAGAAGAAGCAAAAAAGAAAATTAAGCTACTGAAAGAAGCACTTTCAAAACACGCCGACCAAATGAAAACCTCAACAGCTTTAGAAATGTTTGTGTTTTTAATTGCTGACTTAGGCATTGAAGCCAAACTTAAAGAAGAAACTTTGGAAAATGCGGAAAGCAGGGAACTTTTGGACCAATTTTACAAAAAAATTGAAGAGTTTGAAAAAGAAAATGAAAACAAAAGTCTGCACAGCTTTCTTAATAATTTAAATCTAGAACTACAAAGTGGGGAAGAGGGGGAAATCAAATTTGACCCAAATCTTGGGCCAGAGAGCTTGAAAATCTTTACCGTCCACGCCGCAAAAGGCTTGGAGTTTAAATATGTCTTTATAATTAACCTAGTTGAACAACGTTTTCCCACTAGAGAAAAAAAGGAAAGTATTGAAATTCCTGCGGCCTTAGTCAAAGACATATTGCCGGAAGGGGATTTTCACTTGCAAGAAGAACGCAGGCTGTTTTACGTCGGCCTGACCAGAGCAAAAACCCATCTATACCTTTCCTGGGCTAAAGACTACGGTGGTGTTAAAACAAAAAAACCATCGCCTTTTTTAGTTGAAACACACTTAGTCCCCAGCGACCATGTAAGCAAAGCTACTGGTAAAGTTGTATTTAACCAAATCAAAAACCTTCCAGAAGTTTACAAAAATCTCCCAACCAAGTTCTCTTTTTCACAACTTTCAGACTTTGAAAGCTGTCCTTTAAAATACAAGTACGCTTACTTCCTAAAACTACCTTTACCCGGTAATGCGTATTTCAGCTTTGGAAGTACTATGCATAAAGTTTTTGAGGAATTTTTAAAAATCTATAGAAATAACCAGGCACTTGTTCAAGTAGACTTGTTCGGCAAAAAACCTTCTGACTTGCCTTTGCCGGAATTTAAAGTTCTAGAACAATTTTACACTAAATATTGGATAGACGACTGGTATGCAAGTAAAAAACAAAAAGAAGAATACAAGCAAGCTGGAACCAAAATGCTCAAAACTTTTTACGACCACTTAAACTTAAACCCCGCCATACCCAAACATATTGAAAAGTTTTTCAAACTAAAATTAGGAACATACGACTTTGTGGGTAAAATTGACAGGGCAGACGAAACACCTAATGGGCTTGAAATTTTAGACTACAAAACAGGAAAAGTGCCAAAAACCAAAAAAGATTTAGACCAATTATATATATATCAGATGGCGGCACAAGAACACTTGGGTGAAAAAGTTTCCGGTTTAAAATATTGGTACTTACAGGAAAATAAGTTTGTGGAAGAAGAGTTGGCGACCTTACCTGAGTTAAACGAACTAAAAGAGAAACTTTTAGCAACCATGGAAAAAATTGTCTATGTGGTTAAACACGATTTGTTTTTAGAAGAACACAAAAAACTTAAAAATCACGATTGCGATTTTGTTCACTTTGAATAAAACACTTGGAGTGAAAAACCTGTGACCACCCCCTAAAATTCTTCGAATTTTGGGGAACCCCGAATTTAGGTTTTTTCCTTCCCTGCCTTGCCGGCAGACAGGCAAACCATCGCTAACGCTCGGCCTCCCTTTTCAACAAAGAATCCTTCGGGCAGGGGAACCCTGACCCTCAGGATGAAAAAAGCTATAAATAAATTTTTATTCTACAATTTTTGTGTTATAATAAATATGTTAAGAAACATAAAAAAATCATTTTTCTTCTTAATTACGAGCACAATTCTTGCTTCGATTTCGGTTTTCTCCATACTGTTTTACTCTGACCCGGAATCTGCAGGAAAATTAACATTTTTCCTGATATACCTAAGTATATTTTTATGCTTGTTTGGCCTGTTTACACTGCTTGGAACTTTTATTAGAAAAAAGTTTACAACCGAAATACCAGGCAATATTCTTGGGCAAAGCCTAAGGCAGGGATTACAAATCGCCCTTTTAGTAACTGTTTCCTTATTGCTCTCCGCTAAAGGATTGTTATATTGGTGGGTGGAAGCAAGTTTAATTTTATTTTTTATTTTCTTTGAAATATTTTTTCACTTAAAGGACTAATTGCTTTAGAAGGGGGCGTACCGCCCCCTTCTAGTACCTCACCCTGCATAAGGTGTCATTCGGACAGGCAAAGCCTGATCCTCATGACACAACAGCTATAAATAAAATGGAAGAAAAAAGCGTAGAAAATTTAATTAAAAAAATGAGCGTGGCCAAACCAGGCTCTCCGCCTGTTGAATTGCCACCAACTTTGGAGGCAGAGTTAGGAAAGAAAAATTTAATATTTTTTAATGTTATGCCAAAGGTAAAATCTGAAAACGAAATCGTCCAACCAACTGTTTCAATTTCCCAACCCTCGGAAAACGAAAATAATACCACCACTGAAACCGAAGAAAGTCATTCAACGGTGTCAAAATTAAAAAAATTTAAAATCTATATAATATTAGCCGCCTTGCTACTTATTGGCGGTCCTTTAGTTTACTTTTTAGTAAACAAATTCGGTGCCGGTTCAGGAGGAAAATCCAGTATTATCATTAATGAAAGCGCAATTAAAGACCTCGCCAATAAAAAACCAGCTGAAAACGAAGATGGCTTTACCATAACTACACCAAATGAGTGGCAGCTTAAATATTTTAACAACAAAACTTGTCAAAGCCTTTCGCTTTGTGGAGACCAGGCTGATCCGGACTTAGACGGCCTTAAAAACATAGAAGAACACGAATTCCAAACTGACCCCAATAACAATGATTCAGACCAAGACGGCCTTGCTGATGGGGACGAAATATTTGTATTTCTTACAAATGCCTTAAACCCCAAAACCGCAAACGACCCTACCTATAACGACTTAGACTACGTTAAAGGTGCTTATGACATTTCTACTGGGAGCAAGTTAAGCGAAAAACAACTTTTAGAAATAAGTTCTAAAATGGCAGAAAAGGGGCTTCATCCTCCCACACTTTCAAACGTTGGCGATGTGCTAATTTCCATTTATGGATTTGAAAATACCCAAACAGAAACAGTTGCGCCAAAAACTGAAAACACTGAAAACACGGACCCTTCTACAGGCACTTTAGAAGAAAAACAAGACCGCGATGCACAAAGAAGCACGACAGTTAAAAATGTCGGAATTGCTTTAATTAAGTATAAAGAAGACTATGACCAATTTCCTCCTGGTAAAAATATTGAGGAAATATACGACAAGCTCAAGCCTTATAGCAAAGTACCAATTAACCCTAAAGACCCTTTAAACATAGAACCTTTCGTTTACACCTACGAAATCAATGCAAATGCTGATGATTTTATTTTAACTTTCAGAAGCGAAATTGCAAACGAAGTTATTCGCAAACGGTCCGAAGATTCTAGAAAAGACCTACTAATACAAGAAGCGGCGGTTTTGGACGATCAAAGAAAAAATGACTTAAAAAACTTGCAAACTGCACTCTTGCTTTACTCGGGAAACAACATTGCGGGAGAGCAAAATTACGTATTTCCAAAAGAAGACAAATACAAAATTGATTTAGTGCCAAAATATATTCCTGCAATACCAAAAGACCCAAAAACCAAACTTGATTACGAATACAAAGTTTCTGAAACTTTTGATACTTTTACCTTAAAAGTTGTTTTGGACAATCCAAACCCAGGCACTACGGGCTACATGTGTAATCAAGAAGACTGTAGAGAGTATTAAACATTGACCAAGAATGATCAAGATTAAATAATTGATCATGATTTAAAAAAATTACCTAACAATTCTTACTTAATTTTGATCAATCTTGGACAATCTCTTTTAATTTATGATTTCTTTTTTAAAAAAACTTTTTTCTTCAACTAAGACAGTAAAAACTTTTCCAAATATTTTCACGGCAAAAGTTATAGCAGTTGAAAAACACCCTAACGCAGACCGGCTTAGGGTTATTCGTCTTTCTTTAGGGGACAGGGAAGTCTACCCTGTGGTTTGCGGTGCCTGGAACTTTAAGGAAGGAGACATGGTGGTTTTAGCATTGCCCGGAGCGGTTATTCCTCAAAACATTCATAGCGAAAAACACGAATCATTTACTCTTAGTACGGCAAAATTACGTGGGGTTGAAAGCCAGGGTATGATCTGTGCAAAATTTGAACTGGGTTTAGGCCCTTTAGATGACAAACCCGAAATTATCGTTTTAAATAGTTCAGTGACCCCCGGCACAACCTTTTCGTCCGAAATGCTTTAATAATTGACAAAAATACTTGTCGCTGTCACATAAATTAGAAGCTTAAGCCAAACCACTGACAAGAAAATCTACCAATATTTTACTTTAGCTTTAATTAAGCGTATTATTGAGGTGGGAGGAGAAAATTTTTAATATCATGAAAACCAAAAAACGAAAACTTTTTGAGTCAGGAGAAACTTCTCAACCTATTGATTTCACAAAATTTTTTAATGCTTTTAAAAAATCAGCGTCAATTTTGCTGATTTTTTTGTTTATTTTAACACCCTTAACACCAGCATTTGCACAGGAAGCTATTTTAGACAATTTAACTACAAACCCGACTACAGAAGATAATACCCCTTTGCCTGGGGTAGCTCCTACCAATGAAATTCCTAGTTCCGATATTCCAACAGAACAGGACAGTATTTCCGAAACAATAGATTCCACTGCAGGCCCTAATCCAAATGTTGATACTGTCGTTGTGCCCCAAGCTTCTAACCCTGAAGATGTTAAAGAAATATTACCGGAAGAAACTGTTCCACTTGGTGAAGAGGCATCGCTTTCAGATGAAGAGGGGTTAGAAACAGAAGACCCTCCACAGGGATTAATGGACTCCGGAGAAGGCTATGACGGTCCGGTTGACCCTAAAGCAAATGAGGTTGGACAGCGCCTTGCTCGGACTGATGAACATACCGGAGCTTTGGTTACAAATGTACCGATTGTATTACCACCGGGAAGAAACGGGATGCAACCAAATTTAGCACTTTCCTATAACTCTCAAAACCAGGAAGATGGTAGTCCATTTGGTTATGGTTGGACACTTAACATTCCGTACATTGAGAGAGTCAATAAAATGGGGACTGAAAAATTATACAGTACCACTAGCCCGGTTTTTTTCAGTTCGTCTTTAGACGGAGAACTTGCCACCACAACTGCTACTACAACTTATATTTCCAGGGTAGATTATGGTGACATGCGTTCCTATACCTTTTCCAATAATCAATGGACTGTTGTGGATAAATCCGGAACACAATATAAATTTGGACATGCCAGTTCCACACAACAGACCAGCACTTCTTCCGCTACACAAATCTATAAATGGATGTTAGAGGAGGTGCGTGACAAAAACGACAATTTCATTAAGTACACTTATTACAAAGATAGCGGCCAAATTTACCCCGACACTATTTATTATACCGGCACCAGTACTGTAAACGGTATATTTAAAGTCGAATTTTTGCGGGAGAGCAGGATTGACGCTTTCCCTTCTTTCAAAACAGGTTTTTCGGTAAAGTCTTTATATCGAATATACCAAATAAAAGTTTATGTTAATAATGATGTAGTTAGAAAGTACGATTTAACTTACACGGCAGGCAACAACACTGTTCGGTCTTTGCTCAATGTAGTCCAAGAATCCGGCTATGTGGAAGGTTCAAGTACACCGCAATCTTTGCCTTCTACAACTTTTACCTACCAAACAAGTAACGAAGGATTTGCTACAGACGCAAGTCGCAGCTTTCCAAGTGATGCGAAGCTAAATTTTGAATGGGGTGATAAACTCGCAGACGTTAACGGAGATGGTTTAGTTGATTATATGTCAAGTTATACTCATAATGGACAACAAACATATCAGAAGGTATATTTGCAGAAACCCGACGGTACTTGGGCAACTTCAACAACTTATACTATTCCTTTTGTTTTTTATTATACTACATGGCTTTCTTTTCATTACACATACCTTTTAATAGTAGACGTTAACGCTGATGGCAGGATTGACCTTGTCCACGAGGACGGAAGTGTTTACATTAATAACGGTTCAAACTGGGTTGAAGATGTAAATTGGAATACGCCAGTTTATCTTTCTGATCCTTATCCTCCTCATACTGACGACGTTAACGGCGATGGGTTGCCTGATCTTGTTGCCAAGAATAACTCCGCGGTGTTCTTAAACACCGGTACTACCTGGGAGAGCGCGACTTCCACAGTCTTTTCTGCGCCTTCAACAACGGAATTTTTTACAGACATAAATAACGATACTCTTACAGACTCGCTAATTTTAACTAGTAGCCCCAGCATAGCTCTTAGTAATGGAATAGGGGTTTGGGTAAACACAACTTCTACCCCGACCAGTTCATTACCGGGTCTTACCATCCCTTTAGATATTGACGGAGACGGTATGGCCGATCTGTTTGAAAGCAGTGTGGATTCGGGGGTTGCCCATAGGGACGCTTATCAAGGCACAGGACAAAGTTGGAACCAAAAGACCAACTGGATTCAGACTGATGTAAATTTAAGATATAATATTCAGCCAACTGTAGACCGAGCACTGGATTGGAATGGCGACGGGTTACCGGATTTTTCAGTTGGAGGCGCCGCAAGGATAAACCAAAACAAAAAGGCGGATTTGCTAACAAAAATAGATTATCCCACTGGCGGTTTTTCCGCAATTACTTACAAACCTTCAACCCAATATTCTACAAGTAATGTTTTAGACAACCCCTCCTTACCTTTGATTGTTTATACTGCCCAAAAGATTGAGAGTAACGACGGTACTTCCACCAGCACCAGTGACACTTATGTTTATAAAGGTGGTAATTATTATTTTAACAACCCTTGGGACAAAAAATTTGCAGGTTTTGAACAGATTGTAAAAACTGACGCTGCCGGCAACGTTACTAAAACTTTTTTCCACACTGCCAGCAGTACTGATTCTAGTCATGGCGAATATTTAGACAACTTGTGGAAAATAGGCAAGCCATATAGAGTCGAAAAATACGACAATAACAGCAATCTGGTAAAAAAGACTATAAACAAATGGGATGTTGCAACTTCAACTCAAGCCGCGGGGTTTGTTAAGCTTGCTCAATCAGTTGTTTTTGACTATGGCTCTAGCACAACACCTAAAAGCATGGCAGAAACCTATACTTATGATAATTCTACTGGCAACCTGACACAAAAAGTTGAGTATGGAGAAGTAACCGGAAGCGATGACGGTACTTTTAGCGATACAGGCACTGACGATTTTACTACCACATATACTTACGCTACAAGTTCTACCACAACGGTTATGAGTTTGCTGGCCAGTGACTCAACCGTTGACCATAGCAGTAACAAAGCTAAAGAAAGTAGGTATTATTATGACAACCTGGCTTTACGCATTGTTAATCTTGGAAATTTAACCAAAAGAGAAGACTGGAAAGTTAGCAGTACATACATAGACACCGAAAAAACATATAATAGTTATGGATTGGTGGTTACGGAAAAAGATCCGAGAGATAAAACTACTACATATTCATACGACACAAACAATTTATACCCAACAAGAGTTACAAATCCAGTAAGTCATGTAAGTACTTATTCTTACGATTATTCATCCGGGAAAGTTGCAACTTCTACGGATCCAAATGGCAATATTTTTGTAAATGTCTATGACGGTCTAGACAGAGTGTTAAAACAAAAACAACCAGACCCGGCCGCAACTTCAACTCTCTTAACAGCGACGGATTTCACTTATACAGATATTGCCAGAGCAATGAGTGTTAAGAAAAGTAATTACTTGGATTCAGCAACCACTACTGACTCTTATATTTATTTGGACGGTTTGGGCAGAAAAATACAGGAACGCAAAGAAGCCACTAGCACCTATTTTTCGGTTAAAGACTTTGTCTACAACAACCGTGGGCTACTGTTAAAAGAAACACTCCCATATTTTTCTAGCGGGAGCGGTACAACCACAGCTACTAGCACTACCGCTCTTTATACTACTTATGTGTATGATGCGTTGCAGAGGGTTACGGCAACTAACAACGCAATAAGTACAAGCACAAACTCTTACTCAAATTGGAAGACCACAACTACAGATTTACGGGGTAAGGTAAAGCACTACTATAGGGACGCTTATAATAATTTAATAAAGGTTGAGGAAGAAAATTTTGCAGCATCATCTTCAACGCCGTCTGAGTTATATAGTAATTCTTTATATAACGATGCAAACCTTGTTGCCTATTATCGTTTGGAGGATTCCGCTGACAGTAAAGGGAGTTACACTTTAAGTGCTAATGGTAGCCCTTCTTCAGTTTCGGCCAAATTTAACAACGGCTATTCCTACAGTGCTTCTCCATACCACAATACTGGTTCGAATTTGGGTATTATCGGTGGTGCTGTAACAATTAGTGGTTGGGTTAAGATAAATGCAAATCCCTCTTCTGGGTCAACGTGGTATTTAGCTTCCCAATTTAACAGCTCAGCGAAGGTTGGCTATGATTTCTGGTATGGAAATAGTGGCGGAACTTATACATTCTCGGTAAATCGCGGAAAATCAGGAGTGTCGGATAATCCGGTAAGCGTTGCAGGTGATTTAGGCACTTCTGTTTACCATCATGTTGTTTTAACCTATGACGGTACGTCTCTTAAGGGTTATTTAGATGGCAATTTATTTGGAACACTCAGTACCAGCGGTAACGGTTCTGGAGGGTCAGTTAACGATTTTGTTATAGGGTGTGCTTATAACGGCACTTCCTGTGGAAATATTAGTTGGGATGATATGGCGGTATTCAGTCGCGCTTTAAGTGCTACAGAAGTCACTAGTTTGTATTCTGCAGGGTATTCTACATATATTTATACCACTAACTATGCTTATAACTATTTGGGAAATCTTACAAATATAACGGACGCTTCCGGTAATGTCCGTAATTTTACCTATGACGGTCTGGGAAGAAGGTTAACAGCGCAAGACCTTCATGCTACAGGTGATAGTACTTATGGTACTTACACATACACATATGACGACGCAGGGAACCTGACCTCTAAAGTTGATGCAAAAAACCAAACGATAAATTACACCTATGACAATATTAACCGCCCCCTAACAGAAGATTATACTGGTCAGGCTGGAACTGAAATTACTAATACTTACGACACGTGTACGCAAGGCAGGGGCAGAATGTGTACCGCTTCTTCCTCGGCTGTAACCTTAACTAATACATATAATGCTTTAGGACAACTTACACAAGAAGTAAAAGTAATAAGTGGTAACAGCTATACAAGTACCTACACCTATGACAGACAGGGTAATCAACTTATTTTAACAAATCCTGACAATTCGCAAGTTAAGTATATTTATGACAGTGCGGGCATGGTAGACCGGGTACAAAGGAAAGAGTCAACCGACGGGAGCTATACAGATGTAGTTTCAAGTATTGACTACAATCCATTAGGCCAGGAAACTGTAATCACTTTTGTTAATGGAGCCATAACTACCAACACATATGACGACAGTAAGTTATACCGCTTAGTTCGTAAAGTTACAACCATCCCTCAAGCAGAAGGGTTAATGGGAGAAATACCAGACTTTTCTGAAATTATAGACGAATTACCAGCGCCTGAAACCTCCACAAGCACTCCTTCCTCAACTTCTACCGAAGATTCTCTTGCCTCCTCAAGTCCTCTTTCTTTAAACAGTGAATCTCCGGGATTTTTTGCTAGTCTTTGGCAAACTGTTACGAATGGATTTGACAGAGTCATAAGTAGAATCGTTAAAACAGGAAGTTATATCGCCAGTTTATTTACCGTCAAAACAGCTATGGCGGCTGCTATTGAGCTGTATTCCACTGACTTATTCAACGACGCTAACCTGACAGCGTACTACAGAATGGAAAATACAAATGACAGTAAAAATAGTTATCATCTTACAGCAGTTAGTAGCCCCTCTTCTGTTTCCGCCAAATTTAACAACGGCTATTCCTATGGCGGTTCGCCCTACCACCATACCAATTCAAACTTAGGGATTAACGGCGGAGCAGTGACTATTAGCGGTTGGGTTAAGATTAATGCAAATCCCTCTTCTGGTACTACATGGTATATAGCTTCGCAGTTTAACAGCACTTCAGATGTTGAATATGACATTTGGTATGGTAACAGCGGGGGAACCTATACACTTTCAGTTAACCGAGGTAAGTCAGGAGTGTCAGACAATCCTGTGAGCGTTGCGGGTGATTTAGGCACTTCTGTTTACCATCATGTAGTTCTGACTTACGACGGCACTACCTTAACTGGGTACCTAGACGGTTCTTCCTTTGGAACCAGCGGAACAAGTGGAAACGGATCAGGTGGGTCGGTTAATGATTTTGTCATAGGCTGTGCTTACAACGGCACTTCTTGCGGAAACATAACATGGGATGATATAGCAGTATTTAACAGAGCTCTTACTTCAGGTGAAGTGTCGGATTTGTATAACGGGGACACTCCTACTCCTACAACCGTAATTCAGGACTTAACTTATACTTATGACAACAACGGCAACATTACTGAAATAGCTGATGATTCGGAAACACATACTTCTAAAACTACGAATTATACTTACGACGACTTAAACCGTTTGACCGCCGCTTCAACCACCCTAGCAAGTTTTGGTAGTAATTATAACCAGACCTATACTTACGACGCTATTGGGAATATTACCAGTAAATCTGACCAAGGAACCTATACCTATGCAGGAAATGGTTATACAAACCCTCACGCAGTTACAAGTATAGGAACCGCCACCTCTACCTATGACAACAACGGCAACCTACTTGCTATTAAAACTAACAATGCTACCACTACCCTTTACACTTGGGACTATAACAACCTCCTTATCAGAGCTTCTTCTACAACTTCCGGCTTTAGGGCCACTTCAACCTACGACTCTTTTGGTCAAAGAGCTAAGTATGTAACAGGTACTTCTTCTCAAACAACTACTTACTATCCAAGTAAGGGGTATAATATAACAGGGTCTACTCCTACTAAACACATCTTCCTACCAAATGGAACCATGATAGCTACAATAGTAGGTACAGGAACATCTACAACTGTAAGTTACATACATACTGAGCATTTAGGTGGAACTAACGTGGTTACCAATTCAGCAGGAGATGCCGTAACTCAGCTATTGGATTATTATCCTTATGGTACAAGGAGATTGAACGAAGGTACGGATGTTTCCCAGCGTGAATTTACTGGACATGAGTATGATGAAACTGAAGATTTAGTTTATATGGGGGCAAGGTACTATAATGCAAACATTGGTAAATTTATAACCCAAGATCCTGTTTTTTGGGATTTTGATTATTCTAGGCTGACTGATCCGCAGATTTTTAATAGCTACACATATGCAAGGAATAATCCAATAACTTATACTGACCCAGATGGTAGAGATGCAGTATTAAAATTTGATGAGAAAAATAAAACAATAATTATTAGTTCGACGATATACATTTATGGAGAAGGTGCTACTCAGGATGTTGCAAATAGAATGCAGAAAGATATTTCTGAAGTATGGGATACGGGGTGGACATATACAGACGAAAAGACTAATACAAAGTATTCAGTAAAATTTGAGGTAGAAGTTAGAGTGACAAAGCATTCTTGGACACATGGATATAGAAATGATTCGAATGTTATACAGGTGGGTGGAGTGGATCGTTCATATGTTGACGCAAAAAAAGCCAAAAAAGGGGCTTGGAGGGAAAATGAACCAGACCCAGCACCACATGAATTTGGACACTTGTTGGGTTTAGATGATAGATACTCCGATGAGGGCGGTTCAGATGAGGGATGGGAGGGTAACATAATGGCGGAGCCTGCCATGGAAGGAAAAGTAGAACAAAAAAATATTGATTCAATAATTAAACCATACGCAGAGAGCCATAATAATAGGTGGTTTCCGAAGTGGAATAAATCCACAACCCACCACGTTGCTCCTCGTAACGGTAATTTTAGATAAAATGCTTATGAAAAAAAATACAAGTTTAATACTAATAGTAATAATTATTATAGGAGCAATTATTTTTATAGTATTTTATAAAAATAAGGCCTCGGAACCTATGATTGACAAGTCTCAAAACGGCAAAGAAACACAAACTTATCAAGGGTATCTTATAAGAAACCCCGAAGCTATGTATTTTGTATATAATTACCCGCTGGAAGACAATAAAGATTCTGAGAAGTTTTGGGTTAAAGATCAAAATAACAAAGAAGTGATGAGTTGGGAAAAAAGTTTAGTCTGGAAACCTATTAGTCCAAATAGCAAATCAGAATTTGTTAAAGTTACCATAGTAGGCAAGTCTCACGGGCCTGGTGTGTATGGCGGAGTTCCCGGGTATAAGTTTGAGATCGAAGTTCATAATGTAAATCAAATTTTTGAATAGGTCATGGACGACAATGTAAAGTTAATAGATTATTTCCGTGCCAACATTTTTGAAGCGGAAAGTTCGTATAATGCTTGGAAGATGATATATTATGCTAGATGTACGCCTATCGTTGGGCAGAAATTAGCAGTACAATACACAAAAATTCAAAACTACCATAACCCTTTCTTTACTATTGCGGAACGTTCTCTTTTAATTGCTTGGGTTTTGTTAAGCTGCCATGCATTTGATAAAGATAATCGCTCATGCTCTCTTTCAAAAGTTGATCCAGAATTATGTTCAAAATTTCTTGAAGATGCAGAAAATAACAATATCATGGAGCAGTTAAAAACCACACGGGATAAACTTTTTGCACATAAGGAAAGTGGAATAGATCCAAAGTCAATTACTTTACCGAGCGTTGAAAGAATGGACGCATTTTTTACACGCTTAAAGATCTTGTATAATGAATTAAGCAAATTGGTTGATAGGTCTTTTACCGCTTTTGATTTTACGGATGACGTCAAGCAAAGTATGGAGCATTTGTACATGAACTTAGAACGGGGAGAAACCATGCGCTTAAAAGAAATTGATATAGAATGGATGTGGAAAAAAGACGATAGTAGAGCTTTAAAAAAAGTTTAGAATAAATAACTAGCCACAGGAGGAATGAAAACCACTTCAACCTACGACTCTTTTGGTCAAAGAGCTAAGTATGTAACAGGTACTTCTTCTCAAACAACTACTTACTATCCAAGTAAGGGGTATAATATAACAGGGTCTACTCCTACTAAACACATCTTCCTACCAAATGGAACCATGATAGCTACAATAGTAGGTACAGGAACATCTACAACTGTAAGTTACATACATACTGAGCATTTAGGGGGTATAGGAGTTGCCACAAATGACTCTGCGGAAGTAGCCCAACTTGTAGATACCTACCCTTATGGTACTTTAAGACTAGACGAGCAGTCTGGGTTAAGTGAACAAAGGAAGGGTATAAGTGGGCATGAGTATGATACTGACACAGGACTAACATATGCTAATGCAAGGTATTATAATGGTGGTAGTGGGAGGTTTGTTAGTCAGGATCCGATGTTTTGGGAAACACCGGAAGAATATATTGAAGACCCTCAACAGTGGAATAGTTATAGCTATGCTAGGAATAATCCCTTGAATTTTGTTGATCTTCTGGGTATGTTTATTATTGAGACTGGCAAGGTTGAGTTAAGTGATTCTTGGGATAGTATAACCACAGCCATAAATCAAGCTTACGGAGTCAATTATTCCATTGATACTGTAAAAAGCTTAAATAATAATCCTAGCTGGATTTATGAAGGCCAGACTTTAGTTCCAAATAATAAAGTTCCCGATATCACTAATAAACTGAATTCAATAATGATTGAGCACTCCAGTGATATCCGTATTAACAACCCTTGGTGGTTCCGTGATGCAGTTAAAAAAGGAGGTGTATGGGATTTAAAAAATACCGAAGAATTTAATTCCGATAAGTACCTAGATGGTTTTGTCTACAGCGGAAACAGAATAAGATATGATGCCCCTGGTAATATTCATTACGGGTTCGTAGGGTCAGGAGCTTTCTGGTCTTGGTCTAAACTTCTACTGAAAGAAGCCGGTAAGGCGCAGATTGCTGAAGGAAAGAGTAAAACTGAATGGAAGAAAGACTACTACGGAGATGATCCAACTGACCAGTATTTCATAAAATTAGGTATTAGTTTATTCTACAAATTATGGTAAAGCAGTGTTAAATATGAATAATAAGAAAAAAATAGCTCTGATTATAATTTTAGTATTATTAGCTTACGGCTACTATTATTTTACATATGAATTTAATTTATTAGGTGAGTGTGGTAAGTATGATGTAAATAAAGCACAATCTTCTAATCAAAAATTTGAGTTAGAGTATTACATTCTTAATTGCGGTGCTACATCAGACTACGCAACCCAAATGAAATTAAAAGATTTAACATTAAATACTGAAGAAATAGTTGTTAATATTAGAGGAAATTTTATTAGTAATGAAAACGTAGAGTCAGTAATAGTTGAGTGGTTAAATCCAAACCAAGTTAACATAACTTACAATGGACAAGAGGACAGAATTTATAAATACCAGAATCAATATAAGGATATATCGATTCACTTAATTAATAATGGGTCTGTTGTAATGCCCAGATAAATTGACTTCTGACCACACCTTTTTTAATATAATGGGTAATTGAAAAAGTTATATCTTTTCTTATTAAAATTATGTAATGATTTGATATTCTTAAGAACTGAAAAAGATGTCAGATACAATTATTGATATTAAAAATAATTAGTTGGGTTTTTAAATATAGTTTCTTCCTCACCTTTCTCTTTCCACAAATTTGACCGTATGTTATATTTAACATTACTTAAACCGAATACATAAAAACATGAGTGAAATTGTTATTGATAATTCTGAAGAAATTCGTTTAAAAAAAGAGTTAGAAAAAAGGACCGACTTTGAAGCTTTAAGGATAAAGCGGTATTTAAGCATGCCTGACCTCTCAAGAAAAGAGGGGAGCCCGCTTCACCAAATGGTAAAAAACATTTTAAGTATTCCAGACTTTCAAGCTTTAGACGACATAAAAATTCCTGAAATTGTTCCAGCAGATATTAGTTTTGACTTGTTTGACTTTCCTAAAGACCACCCGGCCAGAAGCAAGTCCGACACTTACTATATTGATGAAAAAAACATTTTGCGCACCCACACAACAGTTATGTGGTACTATTTTTTAAATGACATCGCTGTAAAAGAAAAAATTAAAAACAACCAAGCAGTGGGAAGTTTGTGCTACGGTAAAGTATATAGAAAAGACGAAATTGACAGGCATCACATGAATGTTTTTCACCAAATAGACGGCTGGTACCTCTCCCCAAAAGACCAAAAAATTATTGGTCAAAAAGACTTGGAAAATGTTTTGTCCAATATTGCAAAGGCAGTCTTTGGTCCAGAAATTAATTACAGATTCAACAAAGACACTTTCCCATATACGGACCCTTCCTTAGAAATGGAAATAGAAATAAACGACAAATGGGTAGAAGTTTTAGGCAGCGGAGTAGTCAAAGGAAGTGTTTTAGACAAATTAGGGGTAGACTCTTCTAAATATACAGGCTGGGCTTTTGGTTTTGGTTTAGAAAGACTAGCTATAGTTAGCATGCAACTGCCTGACATTCGCCTGCTATGGAGCGAAGACGAAAGAGTAATTAAACAACTAAAATTAGGGCAAAAGTTTGTGGAAGTAAGCAAGTTCCCTCCAATTACTAGAGATATTTCTTTTATAGTTGAAAATACTTTTGTACCGAACAATTATTTTGACCTTATACGTGAAATTGGTGGGGACTTAGTTGAACAAGTTGAACTTTTAGACAAGTACGAAAATGAAGCAAAATTTGGTAAAAACAAAGTAAGTTACACCTACAGAGTTGTGTACCGAAGTCCTGAAAGGACCTTAAAATCCGAAGAGGTAGACCCCTTGCAAAACAAGCTTTATGAACAAACAAAAACTGTTTATAACGCTGAACTTCGTTAGGGCCATTTTAACTCTTAAATAAGAGCGAAATTACTAGAATTTTCTATGGTGTTTTTGTGTGTTTTATGCTATAATTCCATTATAAATTTAAACAAAGTTTTGATCATAAATTCAACTTTTTAGATACCATGGCGAAAGAAGAAAAGGTAAAGCCCCGCAAAGCGGGATCCGAAACTCCATCCGGAAAATCAGGATATACTTCAGAAAACATAACAGTCTTAGAAGGCTTAGACCCGGTTAGAAAACGTCCGGGTATGTATATTGGTTCCACTTCAGTAACAGGACTTCATCACTTAGTTTGGGAAATAGTAGACAACGCGGTAGACGAAGCCATGGCCGGACATGCTGACAAAGTATGGCTACTTATGCAAAAAGACGGTGGCATAAGCGTTTTAGACAATGGACGTGGTATTCCGGTAGACGTACACAAAACAACCAAAAAGTCAGGCTTAGAAACAGTTCTTACTGTTCTTCATGCTGGTGGTAAATTTGGTGGAGAAGCGTCTGGCTATAAAGTTTCAGGTGGTCTTCATGGTGTGGGAGCGAGCGTAGTTAATGCCTTGTCTACAAAATTGGTTGCACAGGTTTATAAAGATGGAAAAATTTATGAACAAAGCTACAAAATCGGCAAGCCTCAAGGACAAATAAAAGTAGTGGGTAAATTAGACAAAAACGAACCCATTCAACACGGAACCCGAATTACTTTTTACCCAGATGGCAGCATTTTTGAAACAGTTAAATTCAACTTCAAAACCATCCTTGAACATCTTCGTAGCCAAGCATACCTCACTAAGGGTTTACATTTTGTTATAACGGACGAAGAAGAAGCGCTCACCTACCAGTATTTTTTCGAAGGCGGAATTTTAAGCTATCTAAAACAATTCAATAGAAACAAAAAAGCCAAATCTTCTGCTATTTACATGACTAAACAGGTAGAAGACGTGGCTTTAGAAGTAGCCATACAATATACTGACGATTACGAAGAACGAATTCTTTCTTACGCTAACAATGTATACACACCTGAAGGTGGTATGCATGTAACCGGTTTTAGGACGGCTTTAACTCGTTGCATTAACAACTACGCCACTAAAAACGGATACGTTAAAGAAAGTGAAAAACTTACGGGAGAAGACATGCGCGAAGGTCTTTCTGCCATTATTTCGGTCAAACTCCCAAATCCACAGTTTGAAGGTCAAACCAAGGCTAAACTTGGTAACCCCGAAGTTAGAACTGCTGTTGAGCAGGTTGTCAGCGAAGCTTTGGAAACATATTTAGAAGAACACCCTCAGGATGCGGGAAAAATAATTGAAAAAGTAATTTTAGCTGCAAAAGCCAGATTAGCAGCTCGTGCTGCCCGAGATTCAGTTATTCGCAAAGGCGTTTTAGACGGCCTTGCTTTGCCGGGAAAACTAGCTGACTGCAGCGAATCCGACCCAAGCAAATGTGAACTTTATATAGTTGAGGGAGACAGTGCAGGCGGTAGCGCAAAACAAGGCCGGGACCGAAGGTTTCAAGCTGTACTACCTTTGAGAGGAAAAATTCTAAATGTAGAACGCGCCCGCTTGGACAAAATGCTCTCTTCCGAACAAATTAAAAACGTGATTATTGCATTTGGTACTGGCATCGGAGAACTTTATGACGTAACCAAACTTAGGTACCACAGAGTTATCATTATGACCGATGCTGATGTGGACGGTGCTCACATTCGAACACTTTTGTTAACTTTGTTTTACCGATATTTCCCTGACTTAATTAAAAATGGCTACCTTTATATTGCCCAGCCACCTTTGTTTCAGGTAAAAGTTGGTAAAAACTCAGAATACGCTTTTTCAGAAGACCAAAGGGACAAAGTCTTAAAAGAATTAGTTACCCAAGTAAAAGCAAATAAAAAGGCAAAACCAACAAAAGGTAGCTCCGAAGAAACTCCAAGTGAAGAAACAGAAGAAGCATCTACCGTAGAAGAAACCACAGGGGGTGCGATTGATGGTGTAAAATACTCCATCCAACGCTACAAGGGTTTAGGAGAAATGAATCCGGAACAACTTTGGGAAACCACCATGAACCCTGAAAGTCGCGTCATGCTTCAGGTTAAAATTGAAGATGCGGAAAAAGTCTCTGAGATTTTTGAAACCCTCATGGGCGACGAAGTTGCACCAAGAAAACGTTTTATCACTTCCCATGCTAAAACTGTAAAAAACTTAGATATCTAAATCACTTGGAGGGACCAACCTATGACCACCCCTAAAATTCTTCGAATTTTGGGGAACCCCGATTTAGGTTTTTCCCTTCCAAACCCTCGCTTACGCTCGGCCTCCCTTTTCCATACTGTGTCCTGCGGCCAGGAATGAATCCTGAGCCTCCAGACAGCTATTAATTGACTTAGCGGCTTAAATGTTCTAGACTATCACAGTATTTAAACACTAATTTATCTCATGTCAAAAAAATATCTACTCACCAAGGAAGGTTTAATTAAACTTAACGAAGAACTTAAGTTTTTAATTAACGACAAGCGCAAAGAAGTCATTGAAAGAATCCGCGAAGCCGCAGCACACGGCGACTTAAGTGAAAACGCCGACTATGCCCAAGCTCGTGAAGAACAGAGTTTTATTGAAGGCCGTATTCAAGAAATTGAAGATGTTATTAAAAACGCTGAGATTATTACTACCAGCAACCACGGCTCAACTGTAAACATTGGCAGCACTGTACATATTAAAGCCAACGGACAAGACAAAAAATACACCATTGTCGGCTCCAACGAAGCTAACCCAAAAGAAGGCAAGATTTCTAACGAATCTTTAGTTGGAAGAGCTTTACTTGGAAAGAAAGTGGCAGAAAAGTTTAAAGTGACTACACCAGCAGGGGAAATGGATTACGAAATCGTTTCCATGGAATAACAAATTTGTGAACATTAACAGCCTTTTGCCTAAAAGGGCTGTTTTTTGTTATAATAATACTAACTTAACAATAACAATTATTAAAACTATAGCAGGACAAAATTTAAATTTTGTTATTGTTATGGTCATAGTTATATTTACACCTCCATGTCCGAACGCTTAGAAGACATTATTGCGGGTAGAAAAAATAAGTTAGAGGCAATTAAGCAGTCTGGCCTTTCTGCCTACCCTTCGGTTACCGAAAGAACCCACACAAACTCCGAAATTTTAGAGAATTTTGATTCCCTAACTTCTGCTGAAGTTACTGCAGTAGGAAGAGTTAGAAGCTTTAGAGACATGGGCAAGTTGGCTTTTATTCACATAGAAGACGGAACTGCCAAAATTCAAGCTTTGTTTAAAAAGGACGAAGTCGGAGAGAGTGAGTTTAATTTTTTAATTAAAAACATAGATATTGGCGACTTCCTACAAGTTACCGGTGCGCTTTTTAAAACAAAAACCGAAGAAAAAACTATCCAGGTAAAAAAATTCAAGTTATTGGCTAAAAGCTTGTTACCTCTACCCAGCGAACATTTTGGACTACAAGACGAAGAAGCAAAGCTCAGAAAAAGATATTTAGACATACTCTTAGACCCAAACACCAAAGAACTCTTTGTGAAAAAAGCTCGTTTTTGGAATTCCATGCGCAACTTTTTAGAAAGCAAAGGTTTTTTACACATGGACATGCCCATACTTGAGTCGGTTCCAGGTGGCGCTGAAGCCAGGCCGTTTGTAACCCACCACAACGCTTTAGACAAAGACTTTTTCCTGCGCATTTCTTTGGAATTACCTTTAAAGAAAATGTTAGTTGCGGGTTTTGAAAAAGTTTTTGAAATAGGCAGAATTTTTAGAAACGAAGGCATCTCCACAGAACATTTACAAGACTACACCCAAATGGAATTTTACTGGGCCTATGCAAGTTTTGACGACATGATGAACTTAGTTCGTGAAATGTATCAAAAAGTAATAATGGATACATTTGGCACTTTGGAAATCAAAAATGGTGACATTACTGTTGATTGGTCCGGAAATTGGGAAAAAATAAGTTATATCGAAATTTTTAAAAAATATACAAGCATTGACCTTCTGTCAGCTAGTGACGATGAACTAAAAAAATACTGTAATCAAAATAGTATAAAACACGAACCTTACGCCGGTCGAGGTAGGCTTATTGACCTCATTTTCAAAAAAGTAAGAGGAAATATCCCTACTCAAAAACCTGTGTTTTTAGTTGACCAACCGGTAGAGTTAGAACCTTTAGCCAAGCGTGACCCAAATAATCCTAAACTCGTTCAAAGAATGCAAATTTTGGCCTATGGCACAGAGCTGGGGAAAGGTTTTGGCGAGTTAAACGATCCTTTAGACCAACGCTCCCGTTTTGAAGAACAGTCAAGCTTAAGAGAAAAAGGGGATGAAGAAGCTCAAATGTTAGACGAGTCTTATGTAGAAGCCATGGAATACGGTATGCCCCCCGCAGCTGGTTTTGGACTTTCAGAAAGACTTTTTGCTATTTTGGCCGACAAGTCAGTCAGAGAAACCGTTGTGTTCCCACCCATGAAAGAAAGTGGCTCAGTTGAACAAAAACGCAAAGAAAACCTTATGGCCGTAGCAATCATAAACAAAGCAGCCGGCATGGAGGCGTGGAAAGAACTTAACACAATGGCGCACTTAAATGCTGCCTTTGGTGCTAGACAAACAAAAAAAGGTAGAGATCTTTTTTACCAAAACGAAATTCATTCTAAAGACGGGCATGGCATAAATCTAAATATCCAGCATGCCATTATGGTTAAGACTTCAGACTCAAACGAAGAACTAAAGCATCTTGCCACCGAAGGAAAAGCAAGGGGATTAGAAGTAGCAGAATTTACTAAAGAAATGATAGAGTCCACGAGCGATAAAAAAGTTATTGAGTGGACTTCTGGTAAGAACTACTCAGAAATAGAACATTACGGCGTTTTAATTTTTGGAAAAGAATCAGTGGTAAAAGAGCTTACAGATAAATATCAACTCTACTAACTATACACTTAGCACTACTCACTAATAACTCAACTTCCATGTTAGATATAAAATTCGTTCGTGAAAACGTAGACAAAATCAAAGAAGCGGTAAAAAACAAAAGAATCGACTTAAATGTGGAAGAGCTTTTAGACTTGGACATAAAAAGAAGAGACTTAATTACTGAATTTGAAAGTTTACAAGCCACCAAAAATGCAGTCTCCAAAGAAATTTCCAAACTTTCTGAAACAGAAAAGAAAGCCAAGTTTTTAGAAATGAAAGAAGTGGACGAAAAAGCCAGTGAATTAAAAACTAAACTCAAAGACATTGAGTCCCAGTACGAACTGCTTCTATATTTAGTTCCAAACATTCCAAGTCCAGAAACCCCAATTGGTCCAGACGAATCCGCAAACGTACCTTGGAGTTACTGGTCTCCAAGCATTGGTCACGTGGACCCAAAAGAAAACGACAAAGTTTCCCAGGTACCAACTAGGTTTGAATTTGAACCTTTAGACCATGCCACTCTAGGTAAAAACTTAAACCTTATTGATACCGAAGCTGGAACCAAAACTTCTGGCTTTAGAGGTTACTACCTAAAAAACGAAGCCGTGCTCATGCAATACGGGCTTATTTGGCATGCCCTAAAGAAAATGCAAGCTAAAGGTTTTGAGCTCATGATTCCGCCAGTTTTAGACAGAGAATTTGCTTTCTACGGTAGCGGACATTTTCCTTTTGGCAAAAGCGACCAATACCAAGTTTTAACAGAAGACCAAATGGGTAAAGGTATTACTGACCCAGTCTACTTAGCTGGTACTTCCGAACCAAGCCTTTTAGCTTATTTTGCGGACAAAACTTTAGAAGAAAAAGACTTACCAATAAAAGTTTGTGGGGTCTCCAGCTGTTTTAGAGGTGAAATTGGTAGCTATGGCAAAGACACTAAAGGCATCTACCGCGTACATGAATTTATGAAAGTTGAACAAGTTGTGCTTTGCAAAGCTGACATTTTAGAAGGGGACAAATGGCTAGAAGCTTTAAGAGAAATAGCTGAAGAAATGCTGCAGGAACTTAAACTGCCATACCGTGTTTTAAACATTTGCACCGGAGACATGGGAGCGGGTAAATATAAAATGTATGACATTGAAACCTGGATGCCGGCTAGAAAAGCTTTTGGTGAAACCCATTCTGACTCAAACCTAACCGACTGGCAAGCAAGAAGACTAAACATTAAATACAAAGCTGCTGACGGTAAAACCAAACATGTATTTACCTTAAATAATACGGTCATTGCCAGCCCTAGAATTCTAATTGCAATTTTAGAAAACTACCAACAAAAAGACGGCTCTGTACTAGTTCCTGATATATTAAAACCTTTGGTTGGAAAAGATGTTATTAAAGCGAGTGGAAAATAAAAACCAACAACCTCATCCTAACCTTCTCCTCGCCAGGAGAAGGAATCTATAAGGAATAAATTTATAATGAAAGTTGATCCAAAAATTCGGTTTCAAAAAAGTGGCTTTAGAAGAAACTTAGAAGAAGCCCGCAACTACAAACGCCAAACTAAAAAAATTCCCGAAACTAGTTTGGGAATTTTTTTAAACACCGTAGGACTCGGAACTATTTGGGCAAAAATATTTTTTGCCTTAATTTTAGTTTTTATTGTTTATTTAGTTTTTTTTCCAAACTGGTTTACAATTAAAACTGTTTCTTACACTTCCAAAACTGATAAAGCTAAAAATGAAGTTGAAACTATTATTAATGAATTATTAAAAACCAAAACACCTTACCCAAAAAATAATTGGTTACTTCTTTCCAAAAAAGCAGTTTTAAATGACATTTTACAACATGACTTGATTAGTGTGAAAAACATTATTGTTAAAAAGAATTTTCCAAATAAACTTACCTTAGAAATTGAAACTCGAGAACCGAAATTCGTTTTAGAAAACGCTAATACATTTTATATACTCGGAGAGGATGGTTTTGTTATGGAAGCCAGCAACTCAACCAATACTGATATTTCGCTTTTGAAAATAAACCTAAAAGAAAAAGAAGAAATAAAAGTAAAAGACAATTTTATTTATGCCCAAAAGTCTTTAGAGTTATTTAATTTTTTTAAAGATGTTCTTAAAAACCCTAGCCTAAACATGAATTTAAAAAGTATTAAAATCCCAGAATTAACTGTTAACACCCAAAACGGCTACAATGCCATTTTTAATCTAAATAACGACACTCAGGCGGCTTTAAAACAGCTCCAGCTACTTTTGTCGCACTTAGAACCCTCCCAAAAGGCTACACTTAAATACATAGACTTAACAGCTAAAGATAAAGCTTTTGTTTGCTACCAAAACACCCCTTGCGCTCAAGAATTACAAATTCCATTAGATAATGCAAGTTCAACACCAATTAATTTAGAATAGTATTATATGCAAATAACACCAATAGTTATTTCTTTAGGCGGTTCGTTAATTATTCCGGGGGAAATTGATACCAAGTTTTTATCTGAGTTTAAAAAACTCATTTTAAAACACATTGCTTTAAATAAAAAGTTTATTTTAGTTGTAGGTGGCGGAACTACCGCAAGAAAATACATAACTGCCTTAAAGACCTTAAACAATACTTCTAACGACAACCTAGACTGGATGGGCATAGAAGCCACTAGGTTAAACGCCAAACTAGTCCAAATCAGTTTTGGTAAAAAGGCTCACAAAGAAATTGCAACTGACCCAAACAAAAAGTTAAATTTCAATGAAAGTATTTTAATCAGTGGAGGTTGGAAGCCTGGGCGAAGCACTGATGACTGTGCTGTAAGACTGGCTAAAACTTACGGGGCTAAGGTCATAATAAACTTAAGCAATATAGACTATGTTTACGACAAAGACCCGAAAAAACACAAAAACGCCAAAAAAATAGAATCAATTTCATGGAAAAACTTTAGGAAAATAACCGGGAACAAATGGATTCCCGGAAAGAATTTACCTTTCGACCCAACCGCTGCCAAAACCGCACAAGAAAACAAAGTTAAAGTTATTATTGCGAACTTTAAAAATCTAAATAACATTTTAAACGGCCAACCCTTTAAAGGAACCGTTATACAGTAAGTATTAAATAAAAAATAAAAGCCGATTCCATTTACTCTTCCCCTTTGGGGAAAAGAATGGGACCGACTCTTGGATTTTTTCGGTAGTCTTGCGGACTTCATCGGAACAGCTTTGCTGTAAGACCTACTGAATTCCAAATGTTCTGCAACCACCTGATTAGTTGCTTTACTTTCTTCATTAGCACGTCTACCTCCTCTCTTCAGGCAACTGTGGTAGTTCCAGATCCTTACGAATCCAGAAAAACAAAACAACCAATACAAGAGAAGCTCCAAAATCGATAAACCTCTCGGACAATTTTGCCATCATCAAATCCTCCTCGTTAAATCAATATCACACAAAATATAATATCTTTTTACCAACAAATGGTCAATAAAATACTCCACCCTGTACAAAGGCGGAGTATTTTAAAAATGAATATTAATTAACTTTATACTGGCTAACGTACACGTAAGTTCCTATGTAAGGACGTATTTCTGCGTAAGCCTTCTCATCTACCAAAGTCCAATTGTTTGGAGTTTCGGGCTTTTGGCCGCCAAAACCGTTTGTCCAAACCAGCCAAACCGTATCACTGTTTTTTACAGTTTCGTTAAAGTCCGGAAGCAAGTCTTCATTGGTTAAAATTGCCGTGCCTGCAAAGTGGGGCATGTTCTTAGTGTCCCTGTTGCCACCGGAAAAAAGCAGGGGAGTGTTAGTAAAATTTTCTTGACCGGCATAATATTTTAAATTAAAAAACATAAAACTACTGCCTACATAAAGCTTATGTTGGGGCTGCATGTTAGCTTTTAAATACTTACTAGCAGCGGACATACCGGGTTTAGTCTTTACGTCTAACTCATTCCAAAAGTTAACTAAAGCAAAAAAACTAACCAAACAGTAAACCCCAATTAAAATCCTGCTTAACCACTTAGAAGAAATTTGTTTTATCCACAAAACCAAAGCCACACTTAAAAAAGCAGCCGTATAAATAAAATACCTCACTAAATAAACTGATGAATTACTACCTTTAAGCTTGGCTAATACATAAAACAAAACGGCTCCAGCAAAAGGGGCAAGCGTAGCTAAAAGTACCAGCCATTTTTCAAAGCTTTGGGTTTTGCGTAAAAATTTATATAGAAAAAACAGACAAAAGAGAAAAAACACCACTAACATTTTTTGAGTAGTTGGGTTATTGACGTCATGCCCAACACCTACAAGTAACGTCCACAAAGTAGAAGGCACGCTCCACTTATCCATAGGTGGTATCCAATACCCAGCACCCACTTGCTTGTACTGAAACATAAAAGTTTTTAGCCAAGGAACATAAGCAAGAGCAATAACGATGAATGACAAAAACAACCACTTAAATTTTTGCAAAAATTTGCCTTCGTGGTGAAAAAACAAAAAAACAACGCCATAAAAACAAATTGCCGCAACTGTAAATAAAAGATAATAATGAGTGTAAATTAAAATAATTGAGGAAAGCGTAAAACCTAAATAATTTAAGTACATGTTTCTTTTAAGACTTAAGCTTTCAGGTAGATGAGGCATATTCAAAGACAGCTTCTCAAAAAAAGCTTTTTGACTATGCAAAGCCTTTGTCAAAAAATATGCTGACAAAACGGCGAAAAAAGCTCCCATGGTATACATTCTAGCTTCGGTAGCATACTGAACCTGAAAAGGGTTTAACGCAACTAACAAAGCTACCCATAAAGCCCAATTTTCTTGCTTAAAGGCAGTCCTGACAAACATCCAAACAGCCCAAACTGTTCCAACTCCAAAGAAAACAGTCATACCGCGCAAAGCCAATAAAGAGTCCCCAAAAACGTAATGCCAAATTCTTAAAAACACATAGTAAGCCGGGGGATGTACATCTAACCCAATTCTGTACATCATTTCACCCCAGTTGTATTTAATGAGCAAGGCCGAAAAAGCCTCATCGTGCCACAAAGAAATGCCTAAATTATTGTAAAAACGCAAAACCAAAGCCAACAACAATATTAAACTTATCCAGAAGTATTTTTTCATGTTGAAATTTGAAATATGAATTAAGTATTAAGAATCATGGGAAAAACCATAATTCATAATTCAAAATCCCTAATTCGAAATTCTATACACCGCCATAATTGCCTGGCCAAACTTATTTCTATATTCTAAAACCAAAGCAGCTTCCGGATGAAACTTCTTAAACTTAGCAATGTCAAAAATACTACTTTGAGTAAAAATTACCTCGTCGCCTTGGCGTAATCCTTTTAACTCCCAAACATTTTCCGGATCCACTTGTTTATAAGGTTGATTACAAGGATTATCTAAGTTTCTTCCATCTACCATGGTTACATAGTCAGGAGTCTGCACAGAAAATTTATCTAAAACTAAGTAAGTACTGTCCTTCATGCACCGCTTAATTAAATACTCATTTACAGGAGTTAAGTCAGACCTAAAAGCATAATAATTTTCCGGACTATTGGCTGCATAAACAAAATACAAGACATAGGTTTGAGAAATTAATGCAAAAGCAAAACAAAAAACTACAAGTTTATATCCTGCCTTAACTAACTTTTGACTAAACTCCGACTGGTAGGCTTTAAACTTTTCGTAAACTTTTACAAAAAGCTCGTGAACTTTATATATCCCCAAAGCGGAAATAATAAAAACTACGGGAATAGTACCAATTGCCCTCAAGCCGTGCGGAATGCCTTCTGCTGTAGTTACCACCGGTAAAAGCATTCCCCAAAACCAACCCACTAACAAAAAATATTTCCAATACTCACTTTTTTTACGCGGAAAAAACATGTACCAAACAGCAAGTAGTGTAATTACAAGCAAAGAAACACCAAAGAAAGGACTAACAATACTTGAAAGAAAAGGTTCACCCGAAATGTTATGTCTCCAATTCAAATCACCAACAGTAAAGTAACCCAAAATTGAAAGCTTTAAGACTTCACCAACAACTTTAACCACAACCCCGGTGGGAGGAACTCCGGTAAAACTCTGACCGTCTATAGTGTAAAGGCTTGGGTTAAAAACACTTACTTGGCCGCTGCGGCCAATAAAAGAACCAGGATGAGTATAAAAATAATGAGCTAAAGGATAAATAAAAATTACAAAAGCTACTATAAATAGTAAAAAGTTTTTCCAAAAACGTTTTATGTTAAAAACTAAACCATTGAACAAAAAAGGCCAAACTATAGCCATAGCTAAAATTGGCACTAAAATTCTATAAGCAATGTAAGTGTAAAAACCAAGTGCAAAAGCTGCTCCAGTCAACAAAGAAAAAATAACTCTTTTCTTATTTGTTGCTGCTTGGTACGTTGCAAGTAAAAAATAAATTGTTAGGGCGGAAAACAAGGGAATCAAATTAGCTCTAAATGCCGTTCTAGAAAGCACAGTATGCCAAGAAGAAACCACCATTATAAAGGATGCGAGAAGGGCGATGTTGGTAGCTTTAAAATATTTTTCTTGAAAACCTGTTTCTTCTTGTTCATAATTCATCGAAAACAGCCTTCTTGTAACCAAAAAACAGGTTAATACTGACAAAACCCCGACCAAAGCTGAAACAGCGTGGTGTTGCCAAGCACCTTTACCAAAAACCTCTACACTTCCCCAAAGCATGTAGAAAAACAATGCCTCCCGGCCGTTACCTCTTTCATAAAAAGGCTGTAACTGACCCTGCTGCATGGAATTTATATCTAAACCATTGGCAGCTTCATCGGGAAAAAGACCCCCGGGCATTTGGGTTATTTGAAAAAAACGAAAAAAGATGGCTAAAAAAATTACTAAAGCAAGAACTATTTTTTGATTTTGGCTCATTTTATTTTAAAAACTAAAATAACCTTGGTTGATAGAAAACCCTGAAAAGGCTATACTGTTTTCATGAAAAACTATGTAAATACGCGGCTTTTTTTATTTCTCTGGCCTGTTTCTCTTCTGTTAAACATTATAACAGTTTTAGTTGTGAGGTACAAACTTGGAGGGAATTCAGAGAACTCAGTTGCGCTAAAATACAACATTATTTCAGGCGTGGAATGGTTTGGGCAAGGCAAGAATCTTTATTTAATTCCTGTTGTCGGTTTTTTTATACTTGTTATTAATTTCGTTTTATTTAGATCACTTAAAAATAACGGGCCTTTCTTAGCTACACTTACAGCATTCGCCACTTTAATTGTTCAAATTATTCTTCTTTCGGGCATTGTTTTTTTAATGCAAGTTAACTAATTCATGTTTAGAAAAAGAACAATCCAAGAACGTTTTTGGGAAATACTTCCAGGCTTGCAATTCTGGACGGTTTTTATTGGTGCTATTTTTCTTTCTTACTTTAAACCAATCTGGGCTGCTTTGTTTATTATTTGTTTTGACTTATATTGGGTTCTAAAAGCAGTTAATGTTGCAAGTCATTTAATCTCTAGTTATAGAAAATTCAAAGTTTTTGTCTCTTTAAATTGGCTGGATTATACACAAAGACTTTCGGAACCAAAAAAATTTATAGAATTTTTAAAAAATAAAATATCAACTACAAAAAATCGGGTTGAAAGAAAATTTTATAAAGACGAAATTGTTAAACTGGAAAAACTTATCTCAAACCCCGAAAGAAAATGGGACCCTTCCACCATGTACCACCTGGTCTTAATCCCATTTGTTGATGAAAGTTTTGAAGTCCTAGATTCCAGTCTTAGCGCCATAGCAGGGAATACTTACCCCAAAGAAAAAATTATATTAGTTTTAGCCAGAGAAGAAAGAGCTGGCCAAAAGTCAAAAGACGTAGCGGAAAAAATAAAAGTAAAATACGAAGCTTTCTTTTATAAATTTTTTGTTACCATACACCCGGACGGTTTACCTAATGAAATTAAAGGTAAAAGCGCGAATGCAACTTGGGCAATTGAATCAATTTTACCTGAGTTAGAAAAACTTCAAATTAAAATTGACCAAGTTTTGGTCTCAAACTTTGATTCAGACACCATTATTCATCCTCAATATTTTGCCCGTGTCACTTACGCATTTCTAACAGCAGAGCATCCATACCAAACAAGCTATCAACCTATTGCTATTTATAATAACAACATTTGGGACTCTCCAGCTCTAATCCGAGTCATTAGCGTTTCAAATTCCTTTTGGCAATTTACAGAAAGTAGTCGCCCCGACCGTCTTAGAACTTTTTCGTCACACACTATGACTTTAAAAGCCTTAGTGGAGGTAGGTTTTTACAAAAAGGACATTGTAAACGAAGATGGTTATATTTATTGGCAATGTTATTTACATTTCAAAAGTAAATACTGGGTCGCTCCTTTATTTGTTCCAATTTCCTTGGACACTTGTTTAGCTGAGACTACCTGGCAAACTTTAAAAAATCAATACAAACAGAAAAGACGCTGGGCTTACAACGTTGAATACTACCCACATCTATTACCCAAACTTATTAAACTCCAAAGTCCTCTGTGGGATAAATGTTTAAAAATTTTTCAATACGTTGAGGGCAACTTTAACTGGGCTACTGCAAGTATTATGATTTCAACTCTAGGCTGGCTGCCTTTGTTTATTGGCAACCAAGCTTTTCAAGAAAGCGTGCTAGCCTTTAACCTCCCGTTTATTACTAAAACACTCATGAACATTGCTTTGTTCTTTTTAATTTTCAGCGTATATATTAACATGGTACTGCTCCCGCCAAGACCAAAAAAGTACGGAGTCAGTCGTTCAGTCATGATGTATTTACAATGGTTTTTAGTACCTTTAGCCTCAATCATTTTTGGTAGTCTTCCGGCAATTGAAGCTCAAACCCGTTTAATGCTAGGAAAATATTTAGAATTTTGGGTTACACCAAAAGCCAGAAAAGGGGAGAACACCGGATTAACCATGAAGGAAATGAAAGGGGTATAACATCAGCTTGGAGGGAACAACCAGAATGAAAAGTGCGAAACCATCGAAAATTTTTTTACTGCGGAACTCGCTCGCTTACGCTTACTCAAACAGTCCTCGTTGCAAAAATTTCCAATGCTTCCGCACCACAAGCATAATAAGCTTTAACAAACAATGAACTACCTACTATATTTTTTACTTTCCTCGGGATTAAGTATTTTGCTAATTAAGCCGGTCATTCGCCTGGCTGCAAAATACAAAATCTACGACATACCTAACCAGCCCCGCAAAATCCATTCTCAACCGGTGCCTTTTTTAGGTGGGGTGGCAATATATTTTTCTTTTCTTTTAACTTTACTGCTTTACATATTTTTTGAACAGCCAAACTTTCATGTAGTACCTGTAAAGTTTTTTTGTGGAATTATCTTCGGAGGGCTTGTTCTAATAATTGGCGGTTTGTTAGACGACAAGTACAACTTACCGCCTAAAATTTTATGGATTTTTCCCGCAATTGCTTCTTTGATTGTAGTTGCTTCGGGTATTGGTGTTGGTATAAAAGAAATTAGCAATCCTTTTGGAGCACCAATTTCTTTAGACTATTCATTTGGCATTTTTCCTTTTTCAGGAATTGTCATGTGGCTTTGGCTTATGGGTATGATTTTCACTACCAAATTCTTAGACGGCTTAGACGGACTTTGCGCGGGCATTTCTTTTATTGGAGGCATAACTTTATTTGTCCTGTCTTTAACAGAAAATGTAAATCAACCCATCACCGCCAGTTTGGCAATAATTTTTTCCGGCAGTGTTTTGGGTTTTTTGTTTTTTAACTTCAACCCGGCAAGCATATTCTTGGGGGAGTCGGGGAGTACTTTTTTGGGTTTTATGTTAGGTGTGCTTTCCATAATTTTAGGGGGAAAAATTGCCACAGCGCTTTTGGTTATGGGCATACCCATTTTAGACGTAGCCTGGGCAATTATTCGCCGCCTATGGTACAAAACCAGCCCTTTTAAGGCCGATAGAAGCCATTTGCACCACAGGCTCATGGACATTGGCTTAAGCCAAAAACAGGCAGTTTTAGCCCTTTACGGCATTTCGGCATTCTTTGGCTTTACGGCTGTGTTTTTACAGTCCCTAGGCAAACTTATAGCTTTAATTATGCTATTTTGCGTTATGCTGGCCTTGGCTATTTCTGCGGTAATAATCTACAAAAAACAGCATCCCCATATCCCTGACCTCTTTGACAAGGTTAAATAACCCTTGTCAAAGAAGGGTCTTTATGTTAAAATAGCTGAGTTGTTAATTTTAGTTTTTGATATTTAAATTTTAATTTTGTTTGTATGATCGCAATATTTGAAACAGGCGGTAAACAGTACCTGGTTACCAAAGGTGAAAAAATCCAAATAGAAAAACTCGTTGGCGAACCAGGTAGCACCATAAAATTTGAAAATGTGCTTTTAACTTCCGACGGTAAGTCTGTAGAAGTTGGCAAGCCTTACTTAGCGTCTAAGTCCGTTGAAGGTAAAGTTTTAAAACAAGGCAAAGGCAAAAAAATCCACGTTTTAAAATACAAATCTAAATCTAAGTACCGCAGAAAAATCGGTCACAGACAGCAGTACACTGAAATAGAAATTACCAAAGTCTAATTTAAAAATCCCGCCCTCGGCGGGATTTTTTCTATTTAAATTTAGGAAAGAACTTTAAGCATTGCGCCAAGTTCGAGGCAAAATATGAGGAGATTTTAAAGCCGTAGTTGAACTACGGTGAGAAAGCCTGGAATATTTTAACGAAGAAATTGACCAAAGCTGCTTGAAAGCTCAGGCTTTGCCTGGCCAATAAGCAGCGGTGCTTAAGTTCTTACTTAAAATTCTCTTCTACCTTCCATAGCTTTACTTAAAGTAATGTCGTCCGCATATTCCAAATCGCCACCCATAGGCAAACCTCTGGCAATTCTAGAAATAACCACATCTTGGTTTAAAGCTTTTATAACTTTGGCCAAATGCATGGCGGTGGTTTCACCCTCTAAAGAAGGGTTGGTCGCAATAATAATTTCTTTGATTGGCTGATTTATTGATTGGCTGATTCGCGAGACTAAACTATCTACATTTAAATTCTCTGGACCTATTCCTTCAAGCGGGTTTAAAACTCCGCCTAAAACGTGAAAAACACCTTTATATTTTCCGCTTTTGTCTATAGCCAATGCGTCCAAAGATTCTTCTACCACACAAATTAAACTTTGATCTCTTTGCGAATCTGTACAAATATTACATGGGTCAGCTTCAGACATGTTATGACATACTCCACAAAACACCACCCCGGTTTTTAAGTTAGAAACTGCAGACGCTAAAGAATTAATGTCTAAATTGTCTTTTTTCAACAGAAAAAAAGCTAAGCGCTGAGCGCTCTTAGGTCCAATTCCGGGCAAACGGGAAAGTTCATTAATTAATTTTTGTAGACTATTTGGAAGTTTTAACATAAAAATTCAAAATTATTCTAATTGCTCTAATTACTCTAAAATACTTTAGGATAATTTGAAATTAGGTCAATTAGGTTAATTTGTTGATTCATCAACAACTCCTTCCATGACATTGGAAGGGGAAACGTCGAAAGTTTTATCCAAATTCTTAAAGCTGGTTTTGTCTGCGTCAAAGAACAAATCCACCTGACCAGTAGGACCGTTTCTGTGCTTTTTAATGTGAATTTCAGCCACATTTGGCCTTCTGGAATCCTTACCTTTATACATGTCTTCGCGATAAATAAACATAACCACGTCAGCATCTTGCTCAATGGAACCCGACTCTCTAAGGTCGGCTAATTGCGGAACTTTGTCCGGCCTGTTTTCCACACCACGTGAAAGCTGGGACAAAGCTAAGACAGGAATATTTAGCTCTCTGGCCAAAATTTTCAAAGACCTGGAAATTTCTGAAACTTCCTGAACACGATTATCAGTACTGCGCCCAGACATAAGTTGTAAATAGTCAACTACTAAAAGCCCCACACCATGCTCACTTTGCAGTCTTCTCGCCTTTGTCCTTATTTCCATAATATTACTTCCCGCCGCGTCATCTATAAAAATTGGACTTTCTGAAAGCACACCCATTGCTTCGCCAATTTTTTCAAAATCTTGATCATTTAAATGTCCGGTTCGAATCTTCCATAAGTTAACGTCGCTTTGCGCTGAAAGCAACCTGTCTACCAGTTGGTCTTTGCTCATTTCCAAAGAAAATATTCCAACCGGAACTTTCAAACTCACACCTACATGGCGAATAATATCTAAGGCCAAAGAAGTTTTTCCCATGGAAGGCCTTGCAGCCAAAATTACCAAATCAGATTTTTGTAAACCACCAAGTTTTTGGTCCAAGTCAATAAATCCACTGGCCAAACCACGTAATTTTCCTTGGTCACGGTGCAGTTCATCTATTCTTTCAAAAGTTGTCGACAAAATAGTGTTAATGGAAACAAAATTTTGTTTTAAATGCTGCTGCGAAACAGCAAACAACCTTTGTTCAGCTTTGTCTAAAATGTCTTCAATTTCGTTTTGCTCTTCATAGGCCAAGTTAGAAATATCACCGGCAGTTTGAATAAGCCTTCTTAGTGTACCTTTTTTTCTAACAATAAAAGCATAATGAACCACATTGGAAGCAGTGGGTACGGCATTTACTAGTTCGGTTAAATAGCTAGAACCGCCAATTTTATCCAAAAGTTTTTTTTCTTCCAAAACATTCGTTAAAGTCAAAATGTCTATGGAAGTATTTTTTGCAAACAAAGACAAAATACATTCGTAAATTTGTTTATGGCGGTTTTCGTAAAAATCATCGGCCACAATTAAATCCGCAACTTTAATAATTGCGTCTTTGTCTAACATTAAACTGCCTAAAACCGAAACTTCAGCTTCAGTGTTTTGGGGGGTCAATCTTGCAATAGTAGAGTTGTCCATAGAATGATACTTGGATGGATAAACCCGAGCTGCGGAGCTATAAGAATTAAATGTTTGAAATTCTGTAGTCATCTGTGGCTTATTACAGATGTTCTGTAGTCATTTTAGGTGCAATAAGTAAATTGGGCAAATCCACATCAAGGGGATAGTGGGGATAGATCTTTAGTATTGACAAAACTTACTTTTTGTGCTATAATTATCGCCAGTTTTTACATTATTCTTTTAAAATTAAAGCGATATTTAACTTTTTTCAAATTAGGCCTTGTCTTATTCTTAAATACATGCTCTAATTCTTTTTACTGGGAAATCAAATCGCCAGTAATCTCAACCACAAACAGGGAGGTAAAAAGTGGAAAAATTCTGGGAAGTTCGACCCGAAGGCTTTTTGGGAAGTAACGAAGAAAAATTCTGGATCGAGACAATAGGAGCCATCATCATGTTCACTCTGGTGAATGTGCTTCTGAAACTGGTCATTCTCGCAGCAGCTCTGGAGGCGACGTTCTTGCGATAGGGGGTACAATGCCAACAGCTAAGAAGGCCATTACCTTTATGGCAATGGCTCTGATATTGTCTTTCTTCGTATTTATCATCTGGTGGTTGGATCACCGAAATCCACACCACAAGCAACAACGGACACCAGCCCAGGCGAAGATGCGCCTGGCATGAAAAGAGGGGGGTCATGAAAATCTGGCTAACAGACATCGGTCTGCCAATTGTAGCCGTGTTGGCGTATCTAGCAACACTCGCCTGGATGGGGACAGCAGTCTACCGCCTCTCCTGCGGCTAAAAACCAAGCACCAATTGAAGGAGGAACGCATGAAGCAAAAACGAGGGCCGCCCTAGCAGTACTTTAGGCGGCCCTTTGAATTTTTTATATACTTATTTTCTTTTTAACTCTTTGACCTTCGGGAGTGTCCATAACTTCATATCCTAGGTCTTCTATTTCTTTTCTTAACTCATCGGATTTTTTAAAATCCTTTTGCTGTTTAATTATCTCCCTTTCATTTAACAAATTCTGGATTTCTTCTGGTATATCTTGTTCTTTTTGTTTTGAGCTAGCTAAGTTTAAACCTAAAACTTTATCAAATTTTAAAATTGTGGCTTTTTTTATTTCTAATGATATCAACTTATTGTCTACAAATCTCCACAAAACAGCCAACGCTTTAGGTATATTTAGATCATTATTAATTGCTTGATTAAAATCCTCATCTACATCCTCATCTACATTCCCGATAGGTACATCCGCATAAAAATCAATATCATATAGTCTAAGCCTAGCAATTCGAGCTGACTCTAAAGCTTCCCAAGTAAAATTTAATTGGGTGCGATAGTGAGCTTGTAAACACAAATAACGAAAATCTAAAGAATTAAATCCTTTTTCTTTTAACATATCAAGTGTGATAAATTTTCCCAAAGATTTTGACATCTTTAAATTGTCAGATTCACCACATTTTGGGCACTTTCCATAATTATCTTCGACTTTAGCAATCTCAACCTTTACTATACTTGAGTGTGTTGAAAACAAATGACCACAATTAAAACATTTATAAGGTGGTAAAATTAAAAATTCTCCGTGCATCCAAATGTTCGCTAGTGGAGTTTCAAAAGCAGCTTCGCTTTGAGCAATTTCATTTGTATGATGCGTACCAATATGATCTACACCACCTGTATGAATATCAAAAGGTTGTCCAAGTAGTTTTCTAGATATTGCACTACATTCTATATGCCAGCCAGGGAACCCTTCGCCCCATGGGCTTGTCCAATGCAAAATGTGATTTTTATATCGTCCAACTAAAAAAAACCATAAAGCGAAGTCAGTTGGATTTTTTTTATCTTTATCGACAATAACATCTTCACGCGCACCTGTCTTTTTTTCCAAAAGTTTCTGACCAGAAAGTTTTCCATAATCAGGAAATTTTGAAGTATCAAAATATATTGCTTGATCACCTTTATAAGCAAATCCCTTATCTAATAATATTTTAATAATATCAATCTGTTCGTTAATACTATCGGTTGCTCGAAGAACTTGATTAGGTTTAATTATATTTAATTCTGCCAAATCCTTAAAAAACTTTCCCTCATATTTTTTCGCAACATCAAGAGGGGACAGACCCTCACGCTTAGCACCAACTTCCATCTTATCCTGACCTTCGTCACCATCACCAACCAAATGACCTACGTCAGTGATATTCATGGCATGATTAACTTCATAGCCATTGTATTGCAAAGCACGATGCAAAATATCTTCAAAAATATATGTTCTTAAATTGCCAATATGAGCAAAGTCATAAACAGTCGGCCCACAAGCATATAGCTGAACAGTTTCGTTATTTATTGGAGCAAGCTCCTCAACTTTCTTAGTAAGAGTATTATATAATTTCAACATGAGTGTATTATATCAAAGACCTTAATTTTGGTATACTTTAGTTTTATCATATTTTGACGGCCGTCAAAATATGATACTAAGCTATTTTAAGTTAAATCTCTTTTTCAAATCGGAATCATCATCTACCTCATCTACTCTTAAAATTCTAATAAACTTAATTAATCCGGTTTCTTTCAAATAATCAATGGCTTGCCGATTCAAAGAATAAGGGGAGATAAAAACACTGGCTTGAAGTTTGTAAAAATCATTTCTTTTTAACAAATACCGTAACTGCGCTCTTGTGTTTCTTGAATTTTCGGGGATGTCAAAAATTATCACCCTCCATTTACCATCCCAGTTCTTAGGCCTTTGTAAAACCGCTTGATGCATCAAAGTCTTAATCTCTCCTTGTTTCGTAATTTCTAAAAACAAAACCCCATTTTGCCTAACTAGTTTTAGGTAGCCACTGTTGGCAAGACGGTTAATAGCCGTCTTAAAATACTCCTTAGATAAAGTAGGGTGCTTTTGTTTTACTTTTTGATAACTCTGACCGAAGGTTTCAGAAAAAGCTTTATAAAAGTAAAGTAAAATATCTTCAGTAATTTTAAGTTTGACACTTTTTCCCATAGCTTAAAATCAATCTATCTAATATTACATAAAATCTATCGGTATCACATTTTGACGGCCGTCAATTCATGTCGGAAAATAATTACTATTAAATTTTACTTCCCCAAAACCTGTAAGTGCTGCTTTTTTAGCTTTTTTAGATTATTTAAATTAAAGTCTTTTTCTAAAATATGGCTTAAATGAGTTCCGCTAATAAAGTGAGGGGAGAGGGCATAGTCAATTTCCTTTTCATACATTAACTTTGCTTCCTGTTCATTTTGCGCGGCAAAAATAAGTTTAGATTTAACTTTCCCTTTTTTAGAAAGTTTTTTAACCCCATCCAACAAAGCCAAATTGTCCTCAAAGTCCGGCACCGTAGAAATAATTAATTTTGCGTCTTTTAAATTTGCCTGTTCTTGTATAAACGGGTCAGTTATGTCACCACAAATTGTTACAAATCCGGCTTCAGAAAACTTTTGAGCAACTTCCGGGTCAAAGTCAACAACAACCAATGAACTTTTATCTAAAGAGTTTATCAAATGCGAACCTAGACGGTTAACTCCAATAAGTACAACGTGGTTTTTTAGAACTAAGTCACCGGACTTATGTTCGGCTGAGCCTTTTTTAAAATCAAATTTTACAAGCAAAGGCCTGAAGTACTCAAAAATCTTTCTTGTATGCAAAATCATATAGGAAGAGGCGGTAATGGTTACCAGCCCGACTAAAGTAACCATTCCTAAAACTTCGTCGGAAACATGACCAAGTTTTCTTCCCAAAACCACAAGTATAAAACTAAATTCTGAAATTTGTGCAACAGTGACAGATGCAAAAAAAGAAGTTCGGGGCTTATACCCTAAAAAGCTCATGACCAAAAACACGCTTAAGGGGTTTATTATTAAAACAACTGCCGAGAAAATTAATGCTGGCCAAACAAAGCTTCCTAAACTTCCCAAACCCAAATTTGCACCAAAGACTATGAAAAACAAAATAATAAATAAATCCCTAATTGGTCTAATTTTGGCTTGAATTTCAAAATGCACCTGGCTGTTAGCTAGGGCTAAGCCAGCTAAAAAAGCCCCTATTTCTATACTAAAACCAACCCAAGGCAAACTTGCAAAAGCCGCAAGACCTAACGCCCATGCCATTGAAAAAATTAAAAGCAAGTCTTCTGACTTACCTAAACGTAAAAGCAACCGAGGGAAAACTTTATTGGAAAGATAAAACAAAATTAAAAACAAAAACAATGCTTTAACTAAAGTAAAAATAAATATCTGCCAGCCTGGAATTCCAAAAAAATCACCCTGCGTGCCGGCGCCACCTAAAAACAAAAGTATACCCATTGCAGCAAAGTCCTGAACTATCAAAAACCCAACGCAAATACGAGCATACAAGCTCTGCATGTCTTTTTTTTCAGTCAGCAGTTTAACAACTATTATTGTTGAAGAAAAAGACAAAGCTACGGCAATATACAAACCGGCTATGTTGCTAAAGCCTAAAGCCTTAGCAACAAAAAAACCAACTATTACCGATACTAAAATTTGGCCTATACCTGTCAACAATGCAGTTTTACCCAATTGTTTAACCCGTTTAAAGTCTAGCTCCAAGCCGACCATAAACAAAAGCATGGCAATACCAATTTGCCCCAAAGCTTCCAAAGAATGACTTTGCTGTAAACGATAGTATCCCAAAGGGCCCACAATAACTCCGGTTAAAATATAAGCTAAAACGCTTGGCTGTTTTAACCAAGAAATTAAAATTGCTATGACACCCGCAACCAAAAGCACTAGGGCTATTTCATAAAATAAACTATATTCCAAATTTTTTAATTTATGTTTCTAAAAACTTTAAACTTTTTACCATTATAACAAATAATAATTAAAACTTGCAAAAAACCCATAAAATCATTATAATTTAGAAAGTTATGGTAATTGATTCTATATTTTTCATTGGTCCCCAAGGTTCCGGCAAAGGCACGCAAGCCAAGCTTCTTTCAGAGCGCTTGGGTTTTTTTTATTGGGAAATGGGCGGCATACTCAGAGCAATGAGAACTGAATCCACACCATTAGCTAAAAAGGTTACCGAAACCATTGACCAAGGCATTCTTTTAACCGACGAAGTCTTGCTTGAAGTTGTTAAACTTAAACTTTCCGAAATTCCAAGCAATAAGGGAGTAATTTTCGACGGTGTACCCAGACGCTTGGGCCAAGCTGAATTTTTACTTAATGCTTTAAAAGATTTAGGCAGAAAAAATCTAGTTACATTTTTTGTAGATTTACCTAAAGAAGAAAGTTTAAAAAGACTTTTATTACGAGCTGAAAAAGAACACAGAGCGGACGACACTAAAGAAAAAATTGAACTTAGACTTAAGCAGTACCAGGAAGACACTGTGCCGGTTTTGGATTTTCTAAAAAACAAGACGGAATTTTTTGAAATTAACGGCAACCAAGAGGTAAATAAGGTTACCACCGATATATTTCAAAAATTAAATATCTAAAATCAGTATTCTAAATGAATTCAAATAAACCCATAAATCTCATACTTTTAGGTGACCCGGCAGCGGGCAAAGCGACCCACGCAAAATACCTTTGCGAACGTTTTAATATGTACGATTTAGACATGGGAAAAGAACTTAGAAAAATCAAAAATCAATCCGCCAGCCGACAAACAAAAGTAAAAAATATACTAAGCAAAACTCTAGACAAAGGTAAACTAACACCTACCAATGTTGTCAGAAATATTTTATTTGAGAAAATCCATGCTACTCCTAAAAGCAAAGGTATCCTTTTTGACGGTACTCCAAAAATGATTGGGGAAGCCAAACTGGTTACCAAATGGCTAAAAAATGAAAAACGCTCCAACCCTTTAGTAGTTTACATGTCAATTCCGGCAAAAGAAACGGTAAGAAGAATGACTATGCGAAAAGAAGATTTTGCCGGCAAATTCGGCAAAAGAGCAGACGACGACGCCAAAGCCTTGCAAAACCGAGTTAAATACTACCGAAATAATATTTCCGAAGTAGTAAAGTTTTTTAGAAAAATCTACAATTTTAAAAAAATTTCTTCCAATGCTCCAGTACCAAAGGTGCGAAAAATATTAGTCAACTTAATAGAAAAACACTTGGGTAATACTGATAACAAATAATTTATAACTGAGAATTTTTTTAATGAAGCAAGGGTTAATTAAAACTCAAAAAGAAATTGAAACTATTGCAGAAGGTGGTCGTATTTTACACGACATTTTACGCAAAACTGCAGGACTAGTTCGTTCGGGCATTTCTACATGGGAATTAAACGAATTTGCGGAAAACGAAATTGAAAAAGCCGGAGGTGTACCAAGTTTTAAAAATTACGGGCCAAAAAAAAATCCTTTTCCTGCCGGACTTTGTACTTCGGTTAACTCAGTGGTGGTTCACGGCATACCCTCTAAATCTGTTTTTTTAAAAAACGGTGATATTATAGGGCTAGACATTGGTATGGAATATAAAGGTTTCTTTACTGACACTGCCATTACTGTACCGGTTGGAGAAATAAATTCTCAGGCACAAAAACTTATTGAAATCACTAAAAAATGTTTAGATTTGGCTTTAAAAGTAATTAAAGAGGGTGTCAAAATAGGGGACATTGGCTACATAATTCAAAAAACTGCCGAAGACGCAGGCTTTTCAGTAGTGCGCGACCTTGTTGGCCACGGTGTTGGCTATGCAGTTCACGAAGACCCTAGTGTTCCTTGTTACGGGAAAAAAGGCCAAGGCATAGCTTTAAAAGAAAACATGGTTTTAGCTATAGAACCCATGATTTGCTCGGGGGAGTATTTTTTAACTTACGAACCCGACGGCTGGACCATTTCCACCAAGGACCACTCCCTTTCTGCCCACTTTGAACACACTATTGCAGTTACCAAGACAGGCTGCAAAATACTGACTTAAACATTTAAACATGCTTACATCTACTTTTTTTCTTTTATTTCAGTATTAATCTTTTTAAAAAGTTCTTCCACAGACATTTGACCTAAGTCTTCGCCTCCGCGGGTTCTTAAACTAACCTGTCCGGAGTCGGCTTCCTTTTGCCCTACAATTACTTGGTAGGGAACTTTTTGCATGGAAGATTCACGAATTTTTTTACCTATAGATTCCGGCTTAGCGTTTATTTCAATTCTTAAGTCTTCGTTTTCAGCCATTAACTGCTCGTAAACTTTTTGAGCATAATCCGCCTGGTTTTCCGAAATTGGTAAAATAGAAATTTGAACAGGGGAGAGCCATAAAGGAAAAGCTCCGGCATAGTGTTCTATTAAAAGCCCGATAAATCTTTCCAAAGAACCATAAATAACTCTGTGAATAGCAACAGGGGTTTTTCTACTACCGTCTTCGGCAATGTATTCTAAATTAAATCGTAATGGTTGTTGAAAGTCTAACTGTATCGTACCCATTTGCCATTCTCTACCTAGAGCGTCTTTCATGAGAATATCCACTTTGGGTCCGTAAAAAGCCCCGTCGCCTTCGGCAACGGTAAACTCACGCCCGCTTTTTTCTAAAATTTTCTTTAAAGAATCTTCGGCTTTGTCCCAAGTCTCCTTTTCACCCATAAATTTTTCAGGCCGGGTGCCAAGTCTATAACTATACTCAAGTCCGAAAATTCCGTAAAAAAGTTTGGTAATTTCAAAAATATTTTCATATTCAGACTCAATCTGTTCTTCGCTCACAAAACAGTGAGCGTCGTCCTGCCTAAACTCTCTTACTCTCAAAAGTCCGTTCAAAGAACCGGAGCCTTCGTAGCGATGTAACATGTCTGTGTCAGAAAACCTTAAAGGCAAGTCTTTGTAGGATCTGAGCTTGTGACCAAAAACCACCATGGCATTTGGACAATTCATAGCTTTAATCCCGTACTCTTCACCCTTACCCATGTCGGCTACAAACATATCCGGCCAATAGTGTTCAAAATGCCCCGAAGTTATGTATAACTCTTTTTTATTTAAAAGCGGAGAAACTATTTCCTGATAATTGCGAACCTTATGTTCTTTTCTCCAAAAATCAATCAATTGATTATACAAAACCATACCCTTTGGTAACCAATAAGGCATACCCGGAGAAGTATGATGAAACATAAAAAGCTCCAATTTAGGACCCAAAACTTTATGATCCCTTTTTTCCGCTTCTTCTAACATCTTTAAATGGGCTTCTAACTCTTCCTTAGTTTCAAAAGCCAAGCCATAAACTCGGGTTAGCATTTTGTTTTTTTCGTCTCCACGCCAGTAAGCACCCGCAAGCTTGTGTAATTTAAAACTTTCAGGATGAATTTCTTTCATACTTTCCACGTGTCCACCGCGACAAAGGTCGGTAAACTTCCCGGATTTATAAAAAGTAATTTGCTCACCTTTCTTTTCTAGTTCTTCAATAAGTTCAAGTTTATAAGGGTTACCTGCCCAATGCTCATTAGCCTCAGCGGGAGTAACTTCTATTTTTTCAAACCTATCCCAAGTTGTAAGCAATTTTTTCATCTGCTTTTCAAGCTTAAGCAAATCCATTGGGGTCAAAGATTCTTCCAATTCAAAGTCATAGTAAAACCCGTTGTCCACAGGAGGACCAATGGTAATTTTGGCCTTAGGGTGCAAGTCTAAAAGCGCTGCAGCAAACAAATGGGCGAGAGAATGTCTTATTTTTGAAAGTTTTTCATTTTCCATATATTTTACGAGACACTAATGTTACAAATTTCACACTAACAACACTAAATTTATTCGTGTCATTCGCGTATATTCGTAATTTTGTGTCGGTCTAAAAGGAAAACCCCAGGATAAGATTATTAAACAAATAATAACCTAATCCTGGGGTCTCGCTCTGCGAGACGTTTCCGTCCCAGTTTTCTTGCTCGTGAAGAACAAGACTTTTCATCTGAACAGTCTCTAGAAAAGTTCAGATTTATTGATTCACTTGTTTTCAAACTCCCTTAAGTTGGTAAGCCTAAGGTATTAGCGCTTGAAACTTAAAAATATTATAACATAGTAGTATTCCCATATCAAGTATAGTTTTCCACATGGTTTTTTATAAATTCCTCTTACTTATTTGACTTTTTTTACTCCCCACGCTAGTCTGGGCGAGAGAGGAGACAGAGGTGACTCAATGTCACAACCAATAAGCAATAAGTCATTCGCGTTGGTGATGCTTGCATCAATTGGTGTTTTTTTGATGACAATCGCCGTCAAGCATGGCTGGATCAAACTAACGTAGGAGGAAACACTCCACGAAAACTAAAACAAACCGCATCCCCAAGAAACTACACTTGGGGAAGACCCGCAGCTATCTCATCTGCTTGGCTTAAGGCAAAGCAGAAGGGACGGTTGCGGTTCTTATTTTTTCATTACATCAGTGTATCTGTTTTTAATCAGTGTATCAGTGGCTACATGACTTCAACCTTACTTACCGTACTTACTTTTCTAAGCTCAGCCACAAGTTCAGTACTGGCGCGAACTTGGCTTTGAGTTTTTATGATTTTTGCATTTTGCCCAATCCCGACTGACAAGTAAACCGGGGCTTGGCCTGGAAATTTTAACAAAATATTTTTTATTTCATTTAAAGCATCCATATTAGAAAGACTAGACACAAAAATAGTTAATTTAATAGTTTTTTCTTTTTCAGAAAGCGCGCTTTTATAAACCTCGTCATTTGGTAACTCCCTAACTTCGTCCGCAATGAGTTTAAACTCCTCATCTTTTTCTGAAAGCCTCCCTGTAACTTCGATTATTTTGTCATTTTCTAAAAAGGCTGAAGCTTTTTCTATAATTTTTGGAAAAACCAAAACCTCTAAACTACCCGTACGGTCTGCCAACGTAAAAAATGCCATAGGTTCGTTTTTTTTAGTCATTGTTCTTTTAAGTTTTGAAATAATTCCCCCAAGTTTTACCTGTGCGCCTATTTGACCCTCAGTTAAAGCTTTAATGTTATCCATAGCTGAAAACACGGTCATATAGCTATCCAATGGATGAGCGGAAACAAACATACCTAAGTGCTCTTTTTCCCAAGCAAGTTTTTCTTCTTTAGTTGCCGGAGGAACTTCCCTCAAAGTTAGCCTACCAAACTGAATATCTTTACTAAAAAGCGAACTCTGACCGGCATCCTGGCTTTTGTAGTGTTCACGCACAAAAGCCAAAGCTTCTTCGGTGTTGCCTAAAAGTTTACCCCTTTCACCAAAAGCGTCCAAAGCTCCGGACTTTACTAAGGCTTCCCAAGAACGTTTGTTAAAACTTTTAACATGGCAACGAATTAGAAAGTCTTCTAAGGATTCAAAAGGTTTTAACTGGGCAGAGTCTTCAATTTTTCTGGCACTAATAATTTTTGCAATAACGTCACTGCCTAAATTTTTAACTGCATTTAAACCAAACCGAATAGTCTTTTCATTTACAACAGTAAAGTCGGAAAAAGACTCGCTAACGTCCGGCGGTAACACTTGTATTTTAAGCTGTTTACACTCTTCTACCGCTTCGTTAATTTTGTCTTCATCACCGCTTTCCGCAGTCATTAAAGCTGCCATAAATTCCACAGGAAAGTTGGCTTTCATGTAAGCGGTTTGGTAAGAAACCACTGCGTAAGAAGCAGAGTGAGCTTTGTTAAAACCATATGCAGCAAAAGGTTCTATCCAGGCCCAAATTTCATCTGCCTTAGCATGGCTCCAGTTAGAAGTCTTCATACACCCTTGGATAAACTTAATTTTCTGTTTAGCCATTTCTTCTGGAATTTTCTTACCAACCGCTTTTCTAAACTTGTCGACCTCTTCCCAAGTATAACCTGCCAAGTCATGAGCAATAGTTAAAAGGTCGTCTTGATATATTAAAACCCCGGAAGTACGATGTAGAATCTTTTCCAAAGCCGGATCTAGATAACGAATAGCTTTGGGATTATGTTTTCGCTTAATATAATCCGGAATAAACTGCATTGGACCCGGACGGTAAAGGGCGATCATGGCCATAACGTCAAAAATTGAACTTGGTTTTAATTCCCTTAAGTACCTCGTCATACCTGAAGAACCCATTTGAAAAACACCAAAAGTTAATCCTTTAGACAAAAGTTCGAAAGTTTTTTTGTCAGGATGGGGGAGATTGTAAATATCCACCTCTTTTTGGTGTCTAAATCTTACCTGGTTAACCGCGGCTTCCAAAATGGAAAGGTTGCGAATACCTAACAAATCCATTTTAACCACACCAATAGCCTTAGTGTTAGCATTCACATCTAGGGCATACATGTCGTACTGAGTTATAATTCTTTCCCCATCAGGCTCTTTTTGAAGCGGCATATAGTCAGTTAAGTCTGTTGGTGTAATTACCAAACCTGCAGCATGAACCGAGGCATGCCTGGCACAACCTTCTAATTTTTTTGCAATATCAATAACATGCTTAGTCTCCGGGTCAAACTCATAAACTTCTTTTAGTTCTTTGTTTATACCCAAAGCTTTTTCTATAGTCATCTGAAAGCCTTGTTTGCCCAAAGGAATCATTTTTGCTATTCGGTCACATTTTGAATAAGAAACTCCCAAAGCCCGGCCAACGTCTCTAACCGCTGCCCTTGCCATCATGGTTCCGAAAGTTATAATCTGTGCCACCTTTTCTTTGCCATAGCGATTTGTTATATAAGAAATAGCTTCATCCCTGCGATTATCCGCAATGTCCAAGTCGATATCCGGGGGAGTGGGTCTATGCATGGTTAAAAAACGTTCAAAAGGCAATTCGTAATACAGCGGATCAACATTCGTAATACCCAAAATTTTTCCCACAATACTTCCGGCAGCGCTACCTCTTGTGTTAGTAATAGCACCAACTTTGTGAGCACCTTCAACAATATCTGCCACCATCAAAAAGTAAGTGTCAAAACCTTTTTGACAAATAATATTCAACTCATAGTCTATTCGGGTCTTTATTTCCGGCGGAATGACACCGTCCTTACCATACAAAGGCAATGCCTTCTCGTAAGTTTGTTCTATTAAAAACTGCTGAGTAGTTTTACCAGTAGGAACTTCAACTTTTGGGAAATAACGTTGGTCAGTCTTTATTTCCATACTGCATAAATCGGCAATTTTTTGCGTGTTACTCACAGCTTCAGGTATGTCGGAAAAAAGTTCCAACATTCTACTTTCACTTTTCAAAGACAAGTCGTAGCCACGCATGTCTAAACGGTTGAGGTCAGTTACAGTTCTACCTGTTCCAATACAAACCATAACATCCTGGGCTTCCGAGTCTTCCGGGTAAATATAATGACAGTCAGATGTGGCAACAACGTCTAAATTATTATTTTTTGCTAAAACCATTAACCTCTGATTTAAAAGTTCTTCTTTTTCGTCTTTTTCTCTTGAATTGCGCTGTAATTCTATGTATAAATTTTCTTTACCAAAAATATTTAAATATTTTTCTAAAGTTTCTTGAAGCTTTTCGCCATTACCATTCAAAGCAGCTCTTGCAATCTCGCCTCTTTGACAGCCTGAAAGACAAATTAAGCCCTGACTATAAGTCTTTAAAGTCTCTAAATCAAAACGAGGTTTGTAATAAAAACCGTCCAAATGAGCTTTGGTGGTTAGTATTAATAAATTCTGGTAACCTTGTTCGTTTTTTGAAAGAAGTGTTAGGTGGTAATAGTCATTGTCAATTTTTGATTCTTTGTCTGCCATGGAGCGAATGGAAATATAGGCCTCTAAACCAATAATAGGCTTAATACCTTCCTCCTTACAACGATTATAGAACTCTAAAGCCCCATACATAACCCCATGGTCGGTCATTGCTAAAGCATTCATACCTAACTCCTTAGCACGACTAACAAGCGGGTCAATCTTGGAAAGACCGTCTAAAAGAGAAAAATGAGTATGGCAATGAAGGTGGGTAAAAGGCATGACCGCAGGTACACAGATTTACGCAGATTACACTGATATAAAAGTAACTATCAGTGATTATCAGTGATTAAAGATCTGTGGATAGCATACCAAAAATAGACTGATCTTGCTATAATAAATACATAATACGAATAATCCTAATTCTGTCCGAATGATACTAATGTTTTATTCGGAGAATTAGTATATAATTCGAATCATTAGGATTATGTCATGTCGTTACTTAAAGACAAAATTGAATTAGAAGTTCAAGAAACTGAACTGAAAATCCAAAATCAGTTTATTCAATTTCCTGCTTGGATAAAAGCAGTTGTTTTAATTTGTATATTAGGGCTTATTCCGGGATATTTTAGTGCCAAGTATATTTCTTATGCTTACTATAAAAACGAATACAAACAATATCTGGTAGAAGCCAAGCCCAGTTTTACAGAAAGCCAAGAAGTAAAGATCTCAAAAAACCAAGTAATCATACTCGGGCAGGGTTTTTATTCTGCCTTAGCCTTTATTGAAAACCCAAACTTGGATTTATCTATTAAAAACCTAAACTACGAATTCAAATTCTACAACTCACAAAACCAGGAAATTTTTCCGATAAGTGGTTCGGAAAAAGGAAGTCTTGAGCTTTTGCCAAACCAATCAAAATATATTATTGCTCCTAGAATTACTTCTTTAGAAAACATAGCCGTTACCAAACTAGAAATTATTGGTAAACCCTTGTGGCAAAAAAAACTTGAGATCCCTAAAGTACAACTGACTGCCACAGCTTCTAACTTTAGTAGTCAGCTTATTCCTTTAAACTTTTCCGTTGAAGCCTCTCTCGTTAATCAAAGCCCTTATAGTTTAAAACAGGTGAGTTTAAAGTTTTTAGTTTACGACAGGTTCGGTAAAGTCATTGCAGTCAGTAGAAGAGAAGAATTTTCTATGAAACCCTATGAAAGAAGGACTGTTAAACAAGACTGGCCGGGTTTTTACACCAATTCTGCCTTTAAAGTCGACGTTTTTGCTGAAACAGAAAGTTTAAATTCGGAAAATTTAGAAGCGCCTAAAAATAATTCCACAAACAACTCTTCCGATCTAGACAGACCTAATATTAACCCCTTCTAATGTTAAAACTTTTCTCAAAACTTAAGTATTTCGACTCACCTTTACTCTTAGACATTCTTTTACTTTCTTTTGCAGGCCTCGCCTTACTTTACAGTTCTTCTCTTTCAAGCGAAAACACACAACTGTTCTGGAGACAGGTTGTTTTTTTTGTCGCAGGTATTTTTGTTTACCTGTTTTTTTCTTTCTTTAACTATCACACTTTAGCTAAAACTAACCGAATCTACTATGTATTTATGATTGGGATTTTGACCTACTTGCTAATTTTCGGGTCCCTAATCCGAGGAGGTAGAAGATGGATAGACTTAGGATTTTTTCGCTTTCAGCCGGCAGAATTTGTTAAACTTGCTATCATCCTAGGCTTAGCCAGACTACTTTACTTACGCCGAGGACAAATTAATTCCTGGAAAAATATTATTTGGTCATTTATTTATGTTGCCATCCCCGCGGGCCTGGTTTTGTTAGAACCTGACTTAGGTTCGGCTTTGATTATTTTTGGTATATGGGCAGGAGTTCTACTTATCAGCCCTATTAAAAAAAAGTTTTTAGTCATAATTTTTCTGTGTTTTGTGATAGCCAGCGGCACAACTTGGAAATTCTTTTTAAAAGACTTTCAAAAAGACCGTATTATGGTTTTTATAAATCCGGAACTAGACCCCCGTGGTAGAGGGTACAACGTTAGACAGGCAGCTATTGCCGTAGGCAGTGGACAGTTGTTTGGAAGAGGTTTAGGAAATGGCCTTCAAAGTCAAAACAAGTTCTTACCGGAAAGACAAACTGACTTTATTTTTGCCGCCGCCAGTGAAGAAGTGGGTTTTGTTGGCAGTTTTTCTATTATATTTTTATATTTCTTTTTACTTTATAGACTTTTGGTAATAATGCGTCGAGCCAAAGACGACCTGGGTATGTACATAGCAGGAGGAGTGTTTTTCTTTTTATTTTTTCATGTTCTCATAAACATTGGCATGAATGTAGGTATCTTACCTGTGACCGGTATACCTTTGCCTTTTATGAGCGCCGGTGGTAGCTCCCTTATTTTAACCTTCGCCGCATTAGGCGTAGCCCAAAACGTAGCAATGCAATCTAAAGTTTTAAGATTTTAAAAGCCGGCAAACAAATGGGCTTTTGAAATAAATTGACTACATATATAGCTCCTGTATAATAAATATATAATTGATCACCAATGCGTAGAGTATTATTTACGCTTGGAATGAAGGGTTTACCTAGGTAGAGCTCTTAGAGAGATTCTACACGGGTTGATATACTTAGGATGATAAACGGATTTGATCTAAAAAAAGTTATGGAATGGCTAGGTTTAGTTTTAAAATGCCCAATTTGTGGAAACAAATATAAAACCGAGCACACCAAAATAATGGAAACCGAACAAAATGAAAATTTTGGAGAAGCTCAAATTCTAATCCATTCCGACTGTAGTAAGTGTAAAAGCTCAGTAATGTTTAACATTGAAATACGCGGTCCGGAAGTTTTCAGTGTTGGTATGGTAACGGACCTCACCCAAAAAGACAGTGCTACCTTTAAAAATAAAGCACCCATTTCTCCCAACGAAGTTATTGGTATCCACAAAGCTCTAAAAGGCTTTAAAGGAAACTTGGCAGAACTCCTTAAAGGCAAGCAATAAAAAACAAATTATTCTAATTGACCTAATTTCTAATTGTTCTAAAGTTTAGGGTAATTAGAACAATTAGGTTAATTTCAAGCATGCTCACTTAAAAAAGACCTTGAATCTTCAGGGAACTTTTTTTGTTTTATCACATTTTGATTATTCAACAGCCTCTTGCCAAAAAACCCAAACTAATGTATAATTTTTAAGTTAATTTATAATATTTATTCACAAATATGACAGGTTCTAAAGAAACTATTGAACTTAAAGCACAAATCAGAGAAACAACTAGCCAGGCGGATAAACTAAGAAAGCAAGGTTTAATTCCTGCTGTACTTTACGGTCACAACATTAAAAACTTGCTTTTAACTTTAAACTTAGGTGAGTTTGAAAAAACTTATAAAAAAGCAGGCGAAAGCACCATTGTAAACCTTGAAGCTACTGACGGCAAAAAACATTCGGTACTTATCCAAGATGTTCAGTTCCACCACTTAACTTCTAAACCCACTCACGTAGACTTTTACGAAGTTAGCATGACAGAAAAACTCAAGGCTAAAGTTGCTTTAGAGTTTATAGGTGAAGCCAAAGCTGTAAAACAACTTGGCGGTGTTTTAGTTAAAACCTTAAACGAAATAGAAGTACAGTGTTTACCAGCTGACCTCCCTCATAACATTGAAGTAGATATTTCTAAACTTGAAACTTTCCAAGACTCAATTCATGTCAAAGATTTAAGTGTTTCCTCTAAAGTGGAAATTTTAACCAAACCTGAAGAAATGATCGCCAAAATCCAGCCTCCTCGTGACGTTGAAGCTGAACTTAAGACTGAAATTAAAGAAGACGTTGAAGCTGTTATTGCCGCTTCTACCGAAAAACCGACAGAAGAAGAATCTGCTGAAGAAACAAAAAAAGAGTAAACTTTTTACAGCCCTAAAAAAATTAGGGCTGTATTAAAAAACAAAATTTAATGAAACGTTACAAAGTTATTTCTAACGAACTTTTACTGGGGCTTTTGGCTTTAAGCATAGTCCTAGTTTTTGTTGTATTTTGGCTTTTGTCTTCCGTTCAAAGTGAGGGTAACTGGTCAGAACTTCAAAGGCATAAGTTAACAGTTACAAATAAACCAAACACAAGCGCGTTAGCAACCGCTCAAAAAATAGCCAGTACGGGGAAAATTAACATTCCTATTTTAACTTACCACCATATAAATGACTTATCATTTAACAATACAGAAAGTAAAAAAAGTTTAACTGTGACTCCGGAAAATTTTGAACTACAAGTTGCCTGGCTCAAAGGCCAGGGTTATGAGTCAATAAGTTTAAACGATATTTTACTGTATTCTAAAGGTTTGGCCTTACCACCCGAAAAACCTATTGTTATTACTTTCAATGACGGTTACGAAGACGCATTTGAAAACGCTGTGCCAATCTTGAAAAAATATGGTTTTGTGGGCAGTTTTGGAATCATAACCCAATTTCCAGGATTTAAATACGAAGAAAACTCCTATGCATCTTGGTCAACAATTAAAAAGGCTAAGACTTTGGGCATGGAGATAATTTCCCAAACCCAAGACCATTTTGACGGCACAAGTTCAAAATACGACGACGGTTTTATTTTAAGAAATTTAAATGATTCCCAAGAAGATATTAAGAAGAACTTAGGGACAACAGTTCCAATAATTATTTATCCTTTTGGACGTTACAACGAAAAGTATTTAAAACTAGTCAAAGAAGCAGGCTTTGAGTTAGGGGTGACTACTAACATTGGTAATTTAATTGACCTTGAAAAACTTCTGGAAATACCTAGGATTAAAATTGGGGGTAGCTACAACCTTGAAGCCTTCAAAAACGCTATACAATAATTCCTTGCTTTAGAGTGGCTGATTTTATCAGTTTAGACTAATTTCCACAATTCTCCATTTTCCTGTTAAGTCTTTGTAAAACTTTTGCCTGCTGTTAGGCAAGGTTTTTTTAATTAGCTTACTTAGAAGTATTTTTTGCCTTGGATCAAATTCCAAAAAGACAAACTTCGGTGGTATCTTTTTATTAGCAATTTGCTCTAAAAGTTCATGGATTAAAAACAAACCTTTTTCTTTTGTAAATAATGCTAACTTTGGTTCATGCTTTATACTCTTCGTCTTCCATTCTTTACTTAAGTAAGGCAAATTAGCTACTAAAACATCAAAGTCCATTCTCACATTCTCAAGAATATCAGAATGTATAAGTTTAACATTAACACCGTTTGCTTTAGCGTTTTCTTTTGCCACCTTTAAAGCTTTTTTTGAAACATCTGTTGCAAAAAATGTACTTGTTTTTTCTTGCCCCTTAGCACTTAGCCCTTTTGCAAGACTGACCATAATACACCCACTGCCAGTACCAATGTCTAATATTCTAATAGGTTTTAAATTTTTATTTTTGATTTTTAATATTTGATTTTTTACTAATTCCACCAATTCTTCCGTTTCAGGGCGGGGGATTAATGTATTTTTAGTAACCTTAAACCTTAATCCATAAAAGTCTTTATAACCTACCAGGTAGGCAACCGGCTCACCTTTTAACCTTCTTTTTACCAAACTTGATAACTTTATAACTTGAAAACTTGATAACTTTTTCTTTGGATTAGCATACAAAAATTCCTTGGATTGACCAAGGACGTGGGCGAGCAACAACTCAATTTCAATTTTTTTGTATTTTCCTAAAGATTCTTTGATCGTCATAATTTTTGTCAATTTTGATCAATCTTGGACATTTTTGGTCAATGCTTCAAAGCTTCTTTCTTAGCCTGAACATCGGCTTTAGCAAGTGCGTCGAAAATTAAAGAAAACTCACCTTCCATAATAAGGTTAATTTGATTAAAATTTTGGTTAATTCTGTGGTCAGTCACACGATCCTGAGGAAAATTGTAAGTGCGAATTTTTTCACTCCTGTCACCGGTGCCAATTTGGCTTTTGGTTAAGTCACGAATTTTTTTACTTTCAATTTCTAAGTAGTGAGCAGCGACACGCGCGCGAATAACCGCCATGGCTTTTTCACGGTTTTGCGCCTGACTTCTTTCATCCTGACACTGAGCGGTAATCCCGGTAGGCAAGTGAGTAATGCGTATAGCTGAATAAGTGGTGTTAACACTCTGTCCGCCATGGCCGGAAGAAGTAGTCGCTTCTATGTTTAAATCTTTAGGGTCAATAGAGTAGTCTTTCTCCTCCAGCTCCGGCAAAACCGCTACAGTTATTGTAGAAGTATGTACGCGACCGCTTTTTTCAGTTTCCGGAACCCTTTGCACCCTGTGAACACCAGACTCATATTTAAACTTGCTATAAGGACCGGGGTTTCCAGTACCGTGAACCTCAAAAATAACTTCTTTAAAACCTCCGGCGTCGCTTTTGGAACTGGAAACTATGTAAGACTTCCACTTATTGCTTTCGGCAAATTTTGCATAAGCCCTAAACATTTCACTTACAAAAAGAGTGGCTTCGTCGCCCCCGGCACCGGCACGAATTTCCACTATGACATTTTTCTCGTCGTTAGAATCGGTAGGAATTAATAGCTCGTCTATTTCTTCAATAGTTTTTTCGGCTTCCTTTAAAAAGGCGGTTTTATCTGAAGGAGTTGTAGTAGCGTCCGCAATCATGTGCTCTAAAAGTTCTAAATTTTCTATTTTTTCTGCAATTGGTTTTAGCTGGTTAAACCTTTTCCCTAAAACAGCATAGTCAACAGACTCACCGCTACTCAATTGCGCGTTGATAGTTTTATATTCTTCTTGAATTCGAGTATATTCTGCTTTCATACCTTTAAGATTATTATAGAGTATAAACCTAAACTAAAAAAGTACGAATTCGTATATTCGTACTAATTAGTAATTCGTAAAAAATAGGTTACTTTTTGTCTCTGGTTTTTCTGGCCTTTTTAGGCTTAGCTTCACTTTTAAGCTTAATGGCCAAAGCGGAACGCTTTTTAAAGCGGTCAACCGAACCGGTAGCGTCAATAAGTTTTTGTTTACCGGTGTAAAAAGGGTGACAGTTGCTGCAAATTTCAGTTTTTAAGTCTTCCAATGTGGAACCGGTCACAAAAACGTTTCCACAAGCACAGGAAACCTTAGTGTTAGTATAAAATTTTGGGTGAATAGTTGGCTTCATTATTTCAACGACATAAATGATCAAAATTTAAAAAAATGACATAAGTGACTTTATCTTAAAACATAATCTAATTTTTGCTCAATTTTGTTCATTTTTAATTATTTTTGTCATTTCATTGTATCAGCTCTTGCAAAAACAGTCAAGCTTTGTTATAATGTTTCCTAGTAATAAATAACCTAACATACTCCTTACTTATCCTTGCTTTAATAGAGTTTTAAGGCCTATAAGGGGTAGACGAGAAAAGGATAAACAAATGAAAGAGATTACTCTCTTAGAGCTCCTTAAAAGTGGAGCCCATTTTGGTCATAACACCTCCAGGTGGAACCCAAAAATGAAGCCCTATATTTTCACGGTCAGAAACAACATCCACATATTGGATTTGGAAAAGACCAAGAAAGCCCTAACCGAAGCTCTGACTTACTTAAAAAGTGTCGTGGCTAAAGGTGGGACAGTTTTGTTCGTGGGTACTAAAAGACAAACTAAGGAAATAGTTAAAAACGCCGCTGTCAACTGTGGTATGCCTTACATTAACGTAAGGTGGTTAGGTGGTACTTTTACCAACTTTAAAACTATACAAAAGACTATCCGCAAGTTAGAGAAACTGGAAAACCTAAAAGCTACAGGCGAGTTGGAAAGCCACTACACTAAAAAAGAAAGACTTTTGGTTGAAAGAGAAATTGAAAAAATGAAAAAGCTCTTTGAAGGTATTGTTAACATGAAAAAATTACCGGAAGCAATTTTTGTTACCGACGTAAAACATGAAGACATTGCTGTTAAAGAAGCAAAAAAAAGCCGAGTAAGCGTTGTAGGCTTAGTAGACACTAACAGCAGTCCGGAAAACGTAAACTTCGTTATCCCTTGCAACGACGATGCTACTAAAGCTGTTGAACTAATTGCGACCGCTGCCTCAGAAGCTATTGTTGAAGGTAAGTCCACAGTTAGTCCAGTCGTTGTAGCTCCAACAAATTAATTTAGTATTGATAGAAATTTATCAGTATTATCCGTATCATTAGTATTCAAATTCGTATATCAGTATCATAAAATATAAAAATATGAAAGATTTAATAAAAGAAATTCGCGAAGCCACCGGCACAGGAATAGTAGAAGTAAAAAAAGCATTGGAAGAGGCCGGCGGAGACAAAGAAAAAGCCATTGAGATCCTAAGAAAAAAAGGCTCCTTAAAGTTTGGCAAAAAGTCTGACCGGGCCGCTAAAGAAGGGATTGTAGAAGCTTACATTCATCCGGGCGGAAAAGTTGGAGTAATTGTTGAACTTAACTGCGAAACCGACTTCGTAGCCAGAACCGACGACTTTAAAAGCTTAGCCAAGGACTTGGCTTTGCACATTGCCGCTTCTAACCCTTTGTATGTTTCTTCCGAACAAGTTCCGGCAGAAATAATTGAAAAAGAAAAAGAAATCTACAAAGAATCCGCCGCCGCTCAAGCTTCGGCGGACAAGCAACCTTCAGAAGAGATTTTAAATAAAATTCTTGAAGGTAAAATTGCAAAATACTTTCAAGAAATTTGCTTACTTGAACAGGCTTTTGTAAAAAACCCTGAAACTACAATTAAAGAAGTTATTGGTCAGGCAACTGCAAAAATGGGGGAGAATATCGTAATAAAAAGATTTTCTCGCTTTGTTCTAGGTAACTAACTAAGAACTAACTGACCGCTACTTTCTTATAACAAATAATTAATAACTAATAACAAACATTATGTGTTATTATTACATTAGTTAAAGTTTAATTATTTGTATTCACTCTCTTGTCTTACCAAATTCTGCCAAACATACTTTTCATATTGGCTGTCTTAGGAATTATTCTCATAATTCTCAGACGTCTTCCTGAAGCAACCAAGGCAGAAAGCCTGGAGCAGGAAAGTTTTAAAATGCCTGTGGAGGAAAAACTCAAAGCAAAAGGGCTTCCAACAGTCACCATCTCCAAAATTAAGTCTTTTTTAACTTTCAGAATAGGCAAACTCTGGCAGTTCATGCTGGAAGCCAAAGACTTAAAACCAGGCTTTAAGGGTAATTACCAAATTCGTAAACTTTTTAAATTTACCAAACAAACTCAAAAAGCAAACGAATCCCAAAAACCCGAAAACCCAGAAATCATTGCAAAACCCGTAATGGACGAGGCTTACTTTTTGGAAGCAATAAAAAAAGAGCCGAAGAATCTTGCTCATTACGAGTCCTTAGGCAAGCTTTATCAGGAACAAAGAAACTTCACCGACTCACGGGATATTTTTCTTTACCTAGTTAAACACGACTCTGACAACAGCGAATACCATGCCAAACTTGCCTACGCCTGCTACCAACTTAAAGAATACGAAACTTCAATTAACCATTACCAAAAATCCTTAGCTCTTGATTCCTCCCACCCAAACCGCTATTATAACCTAGGTTTAGGTTTAAAACACTTAAAGAGATACGCGGAAAGCCGCTTGGCTTTGCAAAAAGCTGTAGAGATGGAAAGCGGAAACGCCAAGTACAAAGAGGCTTTGGCAAGTTTAAAGAAATAATAAAAATCTAATTATTTTCTGCCGATGTAGCTCAGCTGGTAGAGCAACTCCATGGTAAGGAGTAGGTCTCCGGTTCAATTCCGGACATCGGCTCCAGATAATTAGATTTTTGTTAAATTGTGAATAGTGAAATGGTTAAAGTTTTTAGCTATTTCAGTATCCACAATCTTTGGTCAGGAGGATCAGGATGAAAGCACTTTGCAGTTACGTAATTCTGGCATGCCTAGTCCTGCCAGCAACCGCAGACGAAATCAACGGCAAACTTGCCTCGACCCCAATGGAGTGGAAAGTGTATACAGCACCCCACATGGCTCTGTTCCAAAGAGGGGTCGAAGCCATCAAGCCGGCTCAAATTCACTCCCAAGCCTACAAACAGTGGGTGATGGTAGGGTACGAGGCACAGCCTGTACTCTTGAAAGAGGCTATGCTCTGTGTTCAGCTTTACAAGAAGAGCGGCGATGAAGCAGAGCACTGCTTCAGGTCTGTTGACTTGAAAATCTACGCCATCTCAGAAGCCGTCAAGCAGGCTCGACTTGAAGCAGTCCTCGCCGTCAACCTACTTGCCGTTGATGTTGCAAAGAAGATTCTCGCCGAAAGCCGGGAAGAAAGAGAAAAAGCGGAAGCGGACATGATGTGGCCGGAATACGAATCTGACGCACGCCAAATCCTTGAGAATACGGCTGTCGACAAATCTCTGAAGGCTTTCAGACAATCGGTTCAAACTTTGCGCGCCCGTAGCGCAAAGGAACACCAAAAACTTCGCAAGCAAGCACGCTTGCACCCCGACCCGGGACGCGACACACCAGTCGCGCCCCGGATTTTCTTTTTACAAACAAATGACCTCCTCCCCGGGCTAAAGCCCGGGGTTTCCTTTTCCGGCATGAAAACC
>CAZFTX010000007.1:0-56127 GCA_964521955.1 uncultured Candidatus Saccharibacteria bacterium
GTCTTAGGCACGCCGCCAGCGTTCATCCTGAGCCAGGATCAAACTCTTAATAAAAAGTATAAACTTTATAGTCTAGTAAAAACCGGACATAGTCTGTACTTAGTTGTTGACCCACCCCGCAGTGCGGGGTAAATCGGCTGGCGATAATTTATTTTTGTAAAATGTAAATTATCAAAACATTTTTCTGTTTTCACAGAATATCATTGAACTCAAAAAATTGACGTAACTTATGCATCACAATAAGGTTTAAGTTTATTGTGACGCGATGGTTTTGTACTTAGTCTTGTGTTTTTAAGGCACAAGTTCTAACCACTATTTAACTGTTAAAGAACGAATTTTTGAAAAGGCAAACCTTGTCGGTTTTCCTTCTCAATACTCATCCTTTTTTTATTTTCGGCCCCGGAATAAATCCGTTGACCTCAAAACTCTCTAGAGCGAATAAAAAACACTTAAAAACTTTTTTAGCTTTTAAAGTGTCCTGCCTCCCCACAACGGGGATCCCTTTATAATCTCTTTAAATCCCTATAAGACTTAAAGATACATAAAGAGCAAAATTGGACTCTTAAATGTTTATTACTTTTGTTAAGCTCCTAGACTTATTTAAGGTTTAATCCTTGCTGTAAATCCTCACTAATATTAAAGGTTTTTGAAAAGTATGTCAAGTCACAAAATAACATAATAAAACCCCTCTTAAAAGAGGGGTTTTATATAATTTTTTCTATTGAAATCCTGCTGGAGTAAGCCTTCGGATACCTGCCTGTAGACCAGCACCGCCGCCAGTTGCTCCGCCTAAACAAAAAGTTAAAGTATAAGTTCTGCCGTTTGCTGCTGCTTCATACATGTAGGTATTATTAGCCGGAGTACATACCGATCCGGTCACGTTATCAACTGGAGTTGGTGCGTCTGGCGTATCGGTCACATAAGTCGGGGTAAAATCAAAAGTACCTGCGGAAGTTATAGCCCTCATTTGTATACTTCCTAAACGTGCCCCTCCAGCAGCCGTATACCCAGATCCAGCAGCTCCGGTTCCGGTTGGGTATGAATTTGCCTGATTAAAAAAGAGCTCAAACGCCTTAGCCATTTGGTTGATGTCAGATACTCTTTTTGCGTCCCTAGCTTTTTGACGCGCTCCGTTTAAAGCAACTAAAACCACGGATGCCAAAAGACCAATAATAGCAATAACCACCAAAAGCTCAATAAGGGTAAATCCCTTTTGTCTATATGATATTTTCATTTTATTTCATTTAGTTTCTTTTCAAAAAACTTTTTACCCAGTTATTATATCATAAAAAAGAAAATCATCCAAATTATTGGATGATTTTATCTATAATTCCATATTTCTTGGCTTCTTCAGCAGTTAAGAAATAGTCTCTGTCTGTGTCTTTTTCCAGCTTAGAAATGGACTGGCCAGTATGTTTAGCCAAAATTTGGTTAAGCTGATTTTTAATTCTCAACATTTCCCTGGCTTGGATTTCTACATCCTTTTGCTGGCCTTCTACCCCACCCATGACTTGATGGATAAGTACTCGTGAGTTAGGGAGAGCAAAACGCTTTCCCTTACTTCCACAAGCCAGAAGCACCGCGGCGGCAGAAGCAGCCTGGCCAATACAAATAGTAGAAACGTTAGCTTTCACATGTTGCATTGTGTCGTACAAAGCCAAAGCGGAAGTAACACTCCCGCCCGGGGAGTTAATGTAAAGCTTAATGTCTTCTTTATTGTTTTCTGCGTCTAAGAAAAGTAATTGAGCAATGAGCGTATTTGCAACAGCGTCGTCTATGGGTTCGCCTAAGAAAATAATTCTTTCTTTTAAAAGACGACTGTAAATGTCGTAAGCTCTTTCCCCCATACTAGACTTCTCTATTACCATCGGAACTAAAGGCATAGTAGTTTTTCCTTTTTCCCTCGCCTCTCAAGAAGAGGGTGCCCGAGCTATAAGCGAAGGGCGGGTGAGGGTTTGTTTAAATTTCTAATTATTCTAATTGACCTAATTTCTAAATTAATACTCTCACAATAGTTAATCTCTACTTAAAACAGTTAATTATCCCGTTACAACGCATTTCAAAAACAAGGTATGTAAGGAATAGAATAAATAAAACCAAAACAAGAAACAAATAACGAATCTTAACATTTTGCTGCGGGTTTTGAACATTAGTTAAACCTGGTTCACGACCCCAACTTGAAGTAACAAACAATCTTCCACCAATATTTGGGAAGATAAAACCTAAAACAAAAAGGACACCCAAAATAACCCAACCTATCTTAACTCTCAGAATATTGTCTGGATTGTCGGCAGTAAAATATTTGCCAAATGGCATCATTAATATAATTCCTGCAATCAAAGCTCCAAAACCCATAATAATTCTTTTTCCTAATTGCATATGTTTTTCTAAATTTTGGATTTGTTTAGGGCACTTAGAATAATTAGGTTAATTAGGAATTTGTTGCTTCTTCTGATTCCTCAGGCTTTGCTTCTTCTGTTACAACTTCTTCACTTGTTGTTTCAACAGGTGCTTCTGAGTCACTAGTAAGCTTTTCGCCATTTATGTCTATTTTCCAACCTGTTAAACGGGCGGCTAAACGCACATTCTGCCCGGCTTTACCAATGGCTAAAGACAACTGGTCTTCCAAAACACCCACCTTAGCTTCTTTGTTTTCTTCGTCTAATTGTACGTTTAAAATTTTCGCCGGAGAAAGAGCGTTAGCTATTAACTTAACAGAGTCATCACTCCATTCAATAATGTCTATTTTTTCGCCACCAAGTTCGTTCATAACTGTTTGTACACGACTACCTCTTTGGCCGACACATGCGCCAATTGGGTCTATGCCGTCTTGGTTGGAAGAGACCGCTATTTTACTTCTGCTTCCCGCTTCCCTAGCTACAGCTTTAATTTCTACACTACCACTAAAAATTTCCGGTACTTCAAGTTCAAAAAGTTTTCTTACCATGTCCGGATGAGAACGTGAAAGTGTAATTTTAGGACCTTTGGTTGCCGGTTCAACGTGCAAAATAAGTACCTTTAACCTTTGGCCAATTGTATACTTTTCACCACGAATTTGTTCTGAAGGAAAAAGCACGCCTGTAGACTTACCCATGTCAATTAAAACTGTGTCACCTTCTATACGCTGCACCAAACCGTTTTGCAAAGTTCTTTCTTTTGCTTTAAAGTCGGAGAACTGAACATTTCTTTCTGCTTCTCTAAGTTTTTGGATAATAACCTGCTTCGCAGTTTGTGCGGCTATACGTCCGTAGTTAGTGCCTGACTTTGGAGTAATGTCGGTTTTAATTTCGTCACCAACTTTAACACCTTTTTTAAGTTCTTGAGCATTTTCTAATTCAACAAATTTTTGAGGATCTTCCGCAGCTTCTTCAGGAGTAGCTACAACTTTTTTTACGTCAAAAACTTTACTGCTCATGGTTTCCGGGTCAAATTCAACTACAATGTTTTGGTCTTTTTCACCGTAGTCTTTTCTAAAAGCCGCGGCTAAAGACACCTCTATCATGGAGATAATTTCTTCTTTGCTAATACCTTTTTCTTCTGCTATTTGGTCTAATGCTTGTTCTAATTGTTCGTTCATAAGAGTTGATTTTAAAAGGACAAAACCAAGGTTTTTTCCTTTTCAATACTTATCCTTTTTCCTATATAGTTTTCTTACCGCTGGAGTAAATCCACTCGGTAAGAAGCTATAGATATTTAATTGTTATTAAATTTTAATTAATAATATTTTTATAAACTCATCCCCACCAAACGATTTTTTATTAGCTAATGGTGTGGGGGTAAAAAAAAGACGAGCTATCGCTCATCCATTACCTTCTAAATATCTGCGTTATCTGTTCCATATCAGTCTATCTGCGGTCATTAACTCCAATCTTCAACTGCATTCGCTATTATTTTAGCACATTTTAGGGAATAGTCAACCCCGTTTTGCTCAACCAAACATACGTCTATTCTTGGTCTTAAGTCTTGATATTGAGGGTTACTTAGTAAGTACAACTTTACCGCCCTTAAAAACTTAGCTTGTTTAAACATATTTACCGACTCTGCCGCACTTCCAAACTTTCCAGTTTCTACATTTGCCCTGGTTTTTACTTCCACAAAAACTATTTCAGTTTTGTTTTTAGCTATAAAGTCTATTTCCCCTTTTCTTAAACCTTTCTTGTTAAAAACATTGGCTCCCAAAATTTCATACCCTTTTTCTTCATAGATTTTTTGGGCAAACTCCTCACCAAGCTGTCCTAGTGTTTTAGGCTTTTCAATAACAGTTGGCTTTTTGAATAAATTAAACATTATTTAGAAATGAACAAAAATGACAAGAACGACGCAAATGACAAAAATAATTTTTGCTCAATTTTGTCATTTATTTAATTTATGTCATTGAGGTAGGTATTTCTGTCTAACCTGTTCCTTTTCCCAAACAATTTTTTCTTGTCCGTAGTTCTTAAACATTCTCACCAATAAATACACAAACCAAACTAAACCAATAAGTAAAACTAACATGGCAACAAAGTGACTGCCAAAAAACTTTATATTTTGATACCTAAGCCCAAACCAAATCACTTTTGCAAAACCAATGTACAAAAATAAGCTAAAAAGCTTGTTTCTGTATTTTGAATCTACTTCACTTGGTGCCAACTTGGCAGCAATTTTAAAAACTATAGCCAACACCACTAAAAGTGCGCCAATCATTAAAAAAACTTTGTCAGACTTTTCTAACATAATCCTATTAACTTCAAACAAAAATTTGTAGGTAAATATTTCTTTCATATATGTGAACGCTAATATTCTCGCGGATCTTATACGCAGATACTCACGCTGATCCGCGTGTAGATTCGCGGCTGCGGTTAAAGATCTGCGTAAATCTGCGTTAACTAGTTTTTTTCAAATAAAACTGCGTAATGATATCCGTCGGTTTCTAACTCTTTCAACTTCCTTAAACCAAACTGCATGAGCATTATTTCTAGCTTCTGTTGGTCTATGCGCCTTTCCAAACTTGGACCAAAAGGTGTAGCGGTTTTTTTCCACTCAACCACTAAAAGTTTGCCCGGACTTTTTAAAATTCTGTATGCGTTTTTTAAAAGCTGTTCTTTGTTAGGAATTTCATGCAAAATATTACCAATAATTACTACATCACATGCATGCTCTGGTATTTCTAAAAGTGGCTTAGCCAAGTCTGCCTGAACAATTCTAACATTTTTGTAACCAAACTGGTTAGCTATGGAAACAGTGGCCGCAAGTTTTGACTCTACCACATCCACAGCCATAACTGTACCAGTATTACCCACTAACTGGGCGGCAGGGAGAACATAGAACCCGTTACCACAGCCTAAGTCTGCAACGGTTTCCCCTTGCATAACTCCGGCCTGCGCCATAACTAAAGATGGATTGATAAATTTAGACAAAATATTTAATTAGGTTAATTTCTAAACTTCTTGATAAAGTTTTTCAATACTTGTAGCTTGTTGTTTGTCACCTGTTTCTATTAGCACTCCATTTACCTGACAAACTCCTTCTTCTTCCACTTCACTCTTAAACTTTTGGCTTGGGTCTAAAAACTTGGTTAAAGCATTTTCAAACTTTGTTCCCAAAGCGCTTTCTAAAGTGCCTACCATGCCCACATCGGAAATATATGCCGTGCCTTTTGGCATTACATGGGCGTCTGCTGTTGGAACATGGGTATGAGTTCCAGCTACCACCGCAACCCTACCGTCTACATAGTACCCAAAAGTCTTTTTTTCACTGGTAGCTTCAGCGTGGAAGTCTATAAATATTATATCACCTTTTTGAGCCTCCTGTTTTAAAAGCTCGCCCACCACCACAAAAGGGTTAGTTAAATTACCGCTAAAAAACTTCTCACAAAAAGCCTGCCCATGTAAATTTATAACCAAATATTGCTGGCCTTTTACTTCAAAACGGTAATAACCATGTCCGTCGTAGCTTCCTTGCAAGTTAGCCGGACGAATTAACTTATGATATTTCTCAAAACACGCCCTAGCCATATCTTCCTTGTCAAAACTATGGTTTCCCCCGGTAAAACAGTCCACGCCTAAAGCGTCCACTTCCGCTAAAGTAATAGGCGTTACACCTTTACCATGAGCTAAATTTTCCACATTAACAATTGTTACATCTGGTTTGTATTTTTCTTTCCACATTGGCAACACCTGGGCCAATGCTTTTCGCCCAGGCTTCCCTACCACGTCACCAATAAACAGGATTTTACTCATTTAATAAACTTGTTAAATTGTTTTCTTTAGCCAAGTCCTCAACTGTAGTATTAGCCAACTCTGCAAAGCGCCTTGCTTCTTTTAGCCTATAACTTCTTTTTTCTTCTGATGTTGGCTTTGAGTTTCCCGGAATCGAACCATATTGCATTTCCTTTGGGCTTAAAGATTTAATCCAAGTCAAAGCTTGAGATTTATACCCTTTTAATATAAGCGTTTTGCAAATCTCATCAACTTCTTTAATATCCCGGTCATACTTTAACCACCTATCAATCTCAGCAGACACATCTCTTGTATTTGAACCGAAGACTATACCAGCAATCCCGCTATATTTTTTTATTTGTCCGTGATTCATGGCTACTAAATGTTTACGAGCAAGACGGAAATCATTGTTATAGATTTCTAATGTTTTCTTATTTACCAGTTCAACTATTCTACTTGCTAATTTAAAATCTTCAGATTCGGTTTCTGCCTTCTCAACACTTTTTACATCTACATTCTTAGAACCTATATCAGGTTTGGAGGCATTCACTGTTTCTTGATTATGTGATTCTGACTGTTCGGGTTGTATTTTTTCTATTCTAGGACGAAACCCTGCCAAACTTTCAAAACCTTTTCCAAATTGCGTTGGTCTTTCTTTTGTCATACTAAATAGAATTATATTTTATTTCAAAGCACAATTCTAAATTCATACTTCATGATTCAGTTTAACGTGCGTATTCAATTACCCTAGTCTCACGAATTACGTGAACTTTAATTTCACCCGGAAATTTAAGTTCGTTTTCCAAACGGTTAGCAATTTCTCTTGCTAGCTTTTGGCAAGCAAGGTCGTCTAACTTAGCCGGAGTTACAAACACACGAATTTCTCGACCACCTTGAATAGCGTAGGTTTTTTCTACACCGTCGTAAGAGTTAGCAATATTTTCTAAGTCAGTTAAACGCTTAATGTAGTTTTCAAGCGTGTCTTTTCTGGCTCCCGGTCTGGCACCAGAAATGTTGTCACAAGCATCCACAATAATTGCTTCCACGCTTTGTGCGGCTTCACTCTTGCCGGTTACGTCAGTGTCATGGTGATGACTGGCAATAGCTTCCACAATTCTTTTATCCAAACCAAACTTTTCCGCTACCTTTTTACCAAGCTCAACGTGAGTCCCTTCCAAATCCTGGTCTAAAGCTTTACCAATGTCATGAAGTAGTGCGCCTTGCTTAGTTATGGCAACATCTGCACCCAACTCTTCAGCCATTAAAGCTGCTAGCTTGGCCATTTCTACAGAGTGCCTTAAAATATTTTGTCCGTAAGAAGTCCTAAACAAAAGTCTACCAATTAAATGAATAAGCTTTGGTGGAAAGTTAGTAATCCCAAGTTCATAAACCGCTTGTTCACCAGCCTGTTTAATTTGCTCGTTAATTTCTGCTTTGCTTTTTTCGTAAGCTTCTTCTATACGTGCCGGATGAATGCGTCCGTCAGAAACCAACTTTTCTAAGGTCAGTTTGGCTATGTGTCTGCGAATAGAGTTAAAGCCCGAAATAACCACAGTGTCTGGACTATCGTCTATGAGAATTTCAACACCCATCATTTGTTCAAAAGCACGAATATTCCTACCCTCTTTTCCAATAATTCTACCTTTCATTTCTTCGGAAGGTATTTGCACGGTTGTTGTAGTAGTTTCACTAGTGACTTCCCCGGCAACACGTTCAATAGCTTGAGCCACAATGTTTCTACCTTCTTTTTCTGCATTTTCATGGGTTTCTGCCAAAAGTTTTTTATGCAAAGCCAGCATTTCTTCTTTAATGCCTTTTTCCGCAGCTTGCATTAAAACCTGAGCAGCTTCTTCTTTGTTCATGCCGGCAATTTTTTCCAAATTTTCCAGCTGTTTTTGCTTTAAAGCTTTAATTTCTTCCTGAATCAGTTTAATTTCTTCACCTTTTCTTTCAATGTCTGCTTTTTGCTTGTCTAATAAAACCGCTTTTGAATCTAATTCTTTTTCTTTTCTGTCTATGCGGTCTTCAAAACGTACTATTTGACTTCTAAAATCTTGCTCCTGCTTTTTTGCTTGGTCAATTATTTCCATACTTCTAGACTTTGCGTCTAAAAGCAATTCTTTTTCTTTTCTATGTGCTTCTTCTAAAATCTTTTCTGCGCGGCTTTCAGCTCCGCCAATTTTTTTGGCAGCTAGAAGCTGACGCACAAAATAACCGACAACTAGTCCGGCACCTACCCCCACTAAAACATATAATAAATTCATAAATACCTTACAAATCTTTATGTAAGGCCTAAAACAAATAAGTAAAGCAGTCGGCTTTTAAAAAAGTGCCAACTTTATAAGTTCCCCTGACCTATGCGAATTTAGTACGGAAAAATTCACAGAATTATAGGATCTAAAAAGCTTATAAACGTTCATTACTTACCATTTTCAGCCTTACTCTAAGAAAGTTAATCAATAATTCAACTAACTGCAGGATACAACAATTTGCCTTCCAAGTCAAACACATGTACGATTAAAGTATATTGATTATTAAAATCGTTTATATGAAACACACACTCCCCGAATTGAATTATGACTACTCTGCCTTAGAACCTTACTTCGATACTAAAACCATGGAAATCCACCATACCAAACACCATCAAACTTACGTGGATAAACTCAATGGGGTTTTAGAAAAATACCCGGACTTACAAGGTAGACCGGTAGAAGAACTCTTAGCTGACTTACCAAATTTAAAAGTAGAAGAACCAGACAGAAAACTCATCCAAAACCACGGAGGCGGCCACTTAAACCATACTTTATTTTGGAAATATTTAGACCCAAAAAATTCCAAAGACGAATTGCTTTCAAAGGAAATTATTTCTACTTTCGGGTCAATAGATGAATTTAAAAAACAATTTAGTGAATCCGCAACGAAAGTTTTCGGAAGCGGTTGGACTTGGCTTGCTCGTGACGGTAAGACTTCTAAATTAGTTATTTTAAATTTACCGAACCAAGACTCCCCAGCTTTAACCGGGCACCAACCCATGTTTGGCTTAGACGTTTGGGAACACGCCTACTACTTAAAATATCAAAACAAGAGACCTGATTATATAGAAGCTTTTTGGAACTTACTAAAGCTAATATAACGACACTAAATATACGAATAGCACACAAATTACACAAATAATAAAACCCGCCGACTTGGCGGGTTTTTAATAAGCGGATTTATTTGCTAGTTTTGTTCTTACGAGTTCTTGGAGTATTGTCTTGGCGCCCTCTGACGTAGTAAAGTTTAGCACGGTTTACAACTGGATTTTTGGTAATTTCAATTTTCACAATGTTTGGAGAGTGTAAAGGATAAATTCTTTCTACACCTACCCCCGAAGCAATTTTTCTAACCGTAAAGCTTGAATTTACTCCGTTACCGCCTTTTTTGGCAATAACCAAACCTTCAAAGATTTGAACTCTTTCTTTAATTGTAACCTTACCTGTCTTCTTATCTTCCAGTCTTTCTATAACTTTCTGGTGAACCTTTACAGTGTTACCAGGACGAATTAAAGGGAGATCGGTTCTAACTTGTGAGGCTGTAATGTTTTTAACTATAGGCATAGAATTATTAAAGATTGTTTACTACTTTACTGTTTAAATTAACTAGTATCTCTTTTAAATCGCTTGGTAATTCACTCTCTGCTTCTATCCAAGTTTTCTCAGGCAACTGTACCTCTATACTTTTAGCGTGTAAAAACTGTCTTTTTAAACCCTTAAGCTCAGTTTTCTTACCCCTCCTCGAGTCTGAGCGACCTCGGAGTCGATGACCATAAAGCGAGTCTCCTAAAAGTGGGTGACCTAAAGCACTCATATGAACTCTTATCTGATGAGTTCTGCCTGAATGCAATTTTACCCTAATTAGGGTATAAATGTCAACCCCGCTTTGTAAATACTCTAAGACCTGATACTCAGTTAATGCCTCTTTAGCTTCTTTTGGATTTTTGGTTGTTTGCTTTCTAAAGTCTGTCTTACTTTGACCTATACTAAGATCAATAAACCCATGAGGTTTTTCCACTCTGCCTAAAACTAAAGCAATATAGGTTTTTTTTATCTTTTTTTGAGCAAAACCTTCTTTTAAATGCTCATACATCTCTTGAGTTTTTGCCACTAACATAACCCCACTCGTGTCTTTGTCTAACCTGTGAACAATACCGGGACGGTGTTCTTCTCCCACAGTTTTTATTTCCTTAAATTGAAAAAGTAAGGCAGACACCAAAGTCTCGCCTTTAAACCCCGCGCCTGGGTGAACGGTTAAACCCGGTGGTTTGTCTATAATTAAAAGTCCGTGATTGTTATATAAAATTTTTAAAGGAGTGTTGGGAGGAACAATTTCAGATTTATTGATTTTATGATTTATTGATTGATTATAAACAACTGTATCACCCAATCTTACAACATGTTTACTTTCCTGAACTTTTTTGCCATTTACCAAAACCAAACCCAACTCTATTTCTCTCTGAATTTGGCTACGTGAAATCTGTGGCAGTTGTTCTGCTAAATACTTGTCTAAACGCGTTTTTAAATTCTCAACTTTGAATTGTTTATGAGTAAATTTTGTCACTTATGTCATTTCATTTATTTTTGTTCAATTCAAATAGGTCCGGCCTACGTTTCTTTGTCCGTTTTACCGCTTCTTCTTTCCTAAAATTTTCAATATTTTTATGGTGCCCAGTTAGCAAAACTTTCGGCACTCTCATTACTTTAGCCCTTAGCCCTAACCCCTTAGCACTTAACACTTCCGGCTTAGTATACTGCGGATACTCGAGCATAGAATCAGAAAAAGACTCAGCGTGAGAAGACTTGTCTTTCCCTAAAATCCCGGAACGCAAACGCATAATAGCTTCACTTAAAATCAAAGCTGGTAATTCCCCGCCCATGAGCACGTAATCACCCACAGAAATTTCTTCGTCAACAAAACTTCTAATTCGTTCGTCAAAACCTTCATACCTCCCACAAACCAAAATTAACTGATCATATTTACTTAAACGCTTAGCGTCGCTTTGGTGAAACTTCTTGCCTTGTGGTGTAAGCAAAATTGTGCGAATTTTTAATTTTTGATTTTTAATTTTTGATTTTTTTACTGAATCAATTGCTTTATAAAGCACATCAGGTCTTAAGACCATTCCCACCCCACCACCGTAAGGCCTGTCATCTACTACTTGTCTTTGCCCAAGACCAAACTTTCTTAAGTCTACTGCTTTTATTTCTAAAAGTTTTAACTTTATTGCCCTTTTTACAATACCAAAACTTTCCACAAAATTTTCTATAAACTTTGGGAATAAAGTAATAATTTTTATTGTTAACTTATGCTTAGGCATAATTGTATTAAAATAACCCCACCTAGGGCTTGTTAGCACTTATGCGGGGTTATTATTTTAAATTCAATCTATCCGCGTGTGCTCTGCGATTGCAGTAATTTCCGCGTTAGATCAGCGTCTTTAAAGTTTGAAGTCGTCAATTGAGTCACTGCCCATGTCGCTTGCAGGTGCTGAACTTTGGTGATGACCACCTTCATGACGGCTTGGTCCTCTGTGAGAACCTTCTGGTTCGTAAATTTTTAAGTTTACGCGAGCTTTGTGCTTAGCACCAACTACGCGAAGTAAAGTACGAATTGCTTTTGCAGTTTGACCCATACGACCAATAACTTGGCCCATGTCAGCAGGGTTTAAGTGAAGAGTGATTAAAACACCCATCTCGTCAACCACGCGCTCGGTTTTCACATCCTCAGGATGATCAACCAAAGCTTTGACAACGTATTCAACAAACTGCTGGTCTTGTTCCATGCTCATAGTATTTCAGTTGTTTCTTGTGATAGCTTCTATAACAGCTCGACCTTTTTCATTCAATTGCTTTTAGCTATCTTAGGATAATTATACGCTATCTAATTTTAGTGTCAATTTAAAACCCCGCCCTTTTACAGGGGCGGGGTTTTAAAAAAATAAATTAAGCAATAACTTCAGGAGTTTCAGACTTTGCTTCGACACTCTCAGTCGAAGGAGTTTCTGCTCCGACGCTTGCGGTCGTTGCGCTCTCGTCTCCACTTTCAGTGGACTTCGGAACAGCTTCAGCAGGCTTGGCTTCTACAACTGGTTCGGCTGGTTTTTTTGGTGTATTGAAAGCCTTAACCTTGGCTTTGTCCATTAATTTGTTTGTGACAAACAAATTATGTACGGTAGGACTCATTTCAATATTTTGGGCAATCCAATAACTGACTCTGTCTTGCTTAACATGGAAAGCTTTCTTTCTAGGGTTATAACCACCCAAAACTTCTACAAATTTTTTATTTACCGGGGCTTCTTTTTCCGCTAAAACTATACGGAAGTCAGCTTGATTCTTTTTGCCTGTTCTCTGTAAACGAATTGTTAACATAAATAGTACACAGATTCATTGATTGCACTGATGACACAGATGCGATCACTTAATAATGATTTTATAAACTTAAACGTTTTGAGCGTAGGGACAGTTTATCATTTATATACACTCAAGTCAACCCAAGAAAAAATGACAAAAACGACGAAAATTTAAAAATAAATAAAAACCATTTATGTCACTTTTGCTCATTTATGTCACTTTTGCTCATTTTAATATGTCTGTAGACCCAATATATTCCCGCGAAAACTGCCAATACAAATAACGCTGTTTCAAAACCTTGAAATTTTATTCTAAGCGTATTCCAATTTTCCCCCAATTTCATGCCAATAAAAGACAAAAATACTCCCCAAATAAACGACCCTAAAAATACATAGGTAACAAACTTCTTAACCGGCACCTTAGCAACACCAGCCGGAAAAGAAATAAAACTCCTAAAAATTGGCAACATCATACCAAAAAACACGGCCTTATTTCCGTGTTTGCGAAAAAAATTATCTGCCAAATTCAAGTCATGCTTAGAAATTAAAACCCATTTACCGTATTTTTGAACCAACGGCCTACCTCCGGCCTTACCAATAAAATAAGCAACTAAAGACCCCAAACAGCTTCCAACAGCACCAACTAAAGCTACGAACCAAATTTCAAACCTACCGGTAAAGACTAAATACCCTGCAAAGGGTAAAATTATTTCACTCGGAATAGGTACAGCAACAGTTTGAATTCCCATTAATAAAGCTATGCCTGGATAACCAAAAGTTGAAATTACGTTTACAATAAACCCCGTAAGAATAGAAAAAATGTTTTCAATCATAAAATAAATTAACCTAATTAACCTAATTTCTAATTATTCTAAAAATGTAACTGCTTTTAGGTCAATTAGGATAATTAGAGCAATTAGAATAATTTTGATGTTATTTCGCGTAAGTCTTAGCCTGGTCTAGTTTAACACTTAAAAGTTTAGAAACACCGTCGTCACCCATGGTCACCCCGTATAGTATGTTAGCCTGAGACATGGTTTCTCGGTTATGCGTAATAGTTACAAACTGAGTTTGGTGTGAAAGTGTGCCTAAAATTTGTCCAAAGCGAATAGTGTTGGCGTCGTCTAAAGCTGCGTCTACTTCATCCAAAACCACAAAAGGTGAAGGGAAGCAGGTTAAAAGACTACAAAGTAAAGCAATAGAAGTTAAGCTTCTCTCCCCACCCGAAAGAGCTTGAATATGGGTGAGTTTCTTGTTTGGTGGGGTAGCTTTAATGTCTATACCAACAATATTTAAAGCACCTTTTTCATATTTCTTTACAATTTTTTCTTCGGGCCTTAAATCCTCTGAAGTTTCCGCCGAAGCCAAGGCTTCGTCGGACAAGTTAGCGGCGGCAGACTCCTCGTCTTCCTGTTTAACCAGACTTAACACTGCCCTGCCACCGTTAAACAATATTCGAAAATAATGTTCGAACTTTTCGTTTATTTTATGGAAAGATTCATTAAACTTTTGTCTAATATGTTCGTCTAGCTCGTCCATAATACTTCTTAAATCCTGCATGGATTTTTTCAAGTCTTCTACCTGAGTCGACAAACTTGTATACCTGCTTTCTGTTTCTTGGTATTCCTTTAAAGTCAACTCATCCATACCCCCAATAACCTCTAATTGGGCTCTAAGTTTTAAAATTCTATTTTCTGCATCCGGAGTATTTAAGATAATTTTCTTTTCTTGAATATTTTGGTAAACTTCCTGACCTAAAATTTTAAAAATCTCCTGCTCCAAAACTTCCATTTGTGTGTCTACTTTGGCTTTTTCAATTTGAACCATTGAAATCTGGTCTTTAACTTTAGAGAGTTTTTCTTGTTCGTCACGAAAAGCCATTTCGGTTGAGTGAAGTTCTTTTTGCTTGGAACTCTGACTTAATTGTTGCTCTTTAAACAAGCTCTCTACTTTAGAAATTTCAGCAACTTGTTTTTCAACCTCTTTTTTTATCCTATCCTCTTCTTTTATAAGATCATTCCAAAAGTCGTCCAAAGAATTGCTCTGGGCTTTTTTTAGTTCTAAATCCAAGTGCAACTTTTGTTGTTCTAAAACACTTAAATCTTTTTGTAAAAAGTTTAAATATATCTCAGACTTTGACAAATCCAAAGACAAACTTTGCACGCTTGCATCCACACTGTCTTTCTCCTTTTGTAACTCCATATTTTGTTTTTGAGTTAACACAGAACCTTGTGGATCTAAAAGCGAGTTTTTTACAATTGCTTTAAACTTTTTATACTGCTCCCTTAACTGCATAGCTAAAGCTTCTACTTCAGGCCATGGAGCTTTACTGTCTAACTTTTCATAAAAACTAGAAGTGAGGGTATCCAAACTAGCAAATTCTTGCTCAAAACTTGACCAGTCCATTTGACCCGGAGACTGCAATTTTGCAAAAAGCGCATCTAGCTTTTGCTTAATTTGAGTAAGTAAAGCCTGCTTTTCAGAAAGCTTAGCTTTTTGTTCTTTAATTTCACTTTCAGTTTTAGCAATTGAAGCTGAGGTTTCTTCTATCTTTTTGGCCACTCCATGTGCTTCCACTTGTAAAGTTTTAGCATCTCCCGGCAAAGCCGTTTTTTGGCTTTGCATTTTACCCCTTACCAAACTCAAGTCTTCCAAAAGCGCATTTTTCTGCTTCTGTAGGTTTTCTAAAGAGTTTTGAATATTTCTAAAAGCTTCAATTGCGCCTGCATCATTTTTTTCAATTATTTCTGCTCTGCCCCGTAAATCTTTTGAAGTAACTTCCAAAGCAAGTTTTGACTCTTCTAAAGTCGTAAGCTTACTTAAAAAAACATCAAGCTGTTCTTTCAGCTGCCAGTATGTATTTCCAAAAAATTCTCTTTGTAAGATTTTCAACTCACCTTCTATTTCCGCTCTGGCTTCCATTTTCTTTGCCTGTCTTCTTAAGCTCTTAAGCCGAGGTTCAATTTCTGCAATTAAGTCTTCCGCCCGCATAAGATTTTGCGCGGTTTGTTCCAAACGCCTTAAAGTTCTTTCCCTTTTTATATAATAACTTTTAACCCCACTCGCTTCGTCCAGTAAATTTTTAACCTCAGAAGGACCGGCAAGAATCATTTGGTCAATGGTACCTTGCCCTATAACCGTATAGCGAGAAGTTCCAATGTTACTTTTTAAAACCAAATCTACAACGTCTAAAAGCCTAACTTTTTGATTGTTTATTAAATACTCACTTTCTCCACTACGATCTATTCTTCTGCCAATTGAAACCTCAGCAGCGTCTACGGGAATTCTTCTGTCGCGGTTGTCAAAAGTTGCAAAAACTTCCGCAAAACCCATTTTGGTTTTCTTTTCGCTCCCTGCAAAAATTACGTCATCACTTTTTTTCCCACGAATCATTTTTGCTGACTGTTCACCTAAAACCCACCTTAAAGAGTCTGCCACGTTGCTTTTACCGCTGCCGTTGGGTCCCACAATAGCAATAATCCCTTGGTTAAATTCCAAGGTAGTTTTTTGTGCGAAAGATTTAAATCCGTGTATCTCTAATCTTTTTAAATACATTTTTGTTTTAATCCGCCTTATTTCTTTTTTGTCTTACTAAAAATTATTTTGTTTAAGTGCATTTTCGGCAGCGGAGATTTCGGCTTCTTGTTTAGAAGGTCCTGTGCCAGTACCCACTTCTTCGTTACCTACAAACGCTGCTACTACAAAAGTTTTATTATGATCAGGGCCGCTTTCTGAAACTACACCGTAGGTAGGGGTAACACCTCGTTTTTCCTGAACTATTTCTTGCAGTCGACTCTTGGGGTCAAGGTAAGTTTCACCTTCAATAATCTTTGGAAGCTCTACTAAAATTTCTCTACCAATAAAGTTTGTGCAGGCTTGGTAACCGCCGTCTAAATACATAGCTCCAATAACCGCTTCAATACAGTTAGCTAAAATTACCTGTCTGGCACGGCCTTTGTCTTTAGCTTCTCCTTTAGACATTAAAAGAAATTTCTCAAAACCTAAACGCTTTGCAATTTCTGAAAGAATTTTATAGTTAACTAAGGAAGACCTAAAGTTAGTCAATTCCCCTTCCGGGTGCGGGTAATTCTTGTATAAATACTCAGTTGAAGCCAGTTCTAAAACTGCGTCACCTAAAAACTCCAAGCGTTCGTTATGAGGCAAATGAAAACTCCGGTTCTCGTTTAAGTAAGACCGGTGGGTAAAAGCTGACAAATAAACGTCAGGGTCATTAATTTTGGTTTGAAGAATTTCTTCTAACTCTTCTTTTTTTAATGTTGGCACTTTAATATTTGAAAATGAAAAAATCAAAAATAAAAATTATGAATTATTTGAATTTAAACAATAACTTTACATTTTGATATTTACATTTTTAATTTTTATGGTGGACGATGGTGGGATCGAACCCAGCAGCACAACTCACTTTGTTCGCTGGCAAACTGGGCAAGCCCCCGACCCTCTCGGAGTTTACCCCGTAGCCAACCTTTAGGTTGTGCTACTGGGGTCAAAGAGATACTCCCTGCCTGCCGGCAGGCAGGTACCACTATTATTTAGTATATCTGATAATGGTGGGCACTAGAGGATTCGAACCTCTGACCCTTGTCACGTCAAGACAATGCTCTACCAACTGAGCTAAGTGCCCATTATCTTAACTTATAAAAGCAGGTGTTACTTCTTTTTCTGGCTCAACCCTAACTTGTAAGCGCAGGGTTTTTATTAGCTCCAAAAAACCTAAGACTAAAAAAACATTTACCAGTAATAGAAATAGCGTTCCAACTAATAAAATACCTGAAGGTATTGCCCATATTGTAACAAAGTTATAAGAAACAACAAAACTTTCCTTTAATCGCCTTAAACCTGAGTCGCCAATTTGAGCTAACACAAAACACACGGCGTTTAATGCTAATAAACCTAGCCAGAAAAAAACCACTAGTGAAATCCTCTTTACCCACAAATCTCTTGTCAGGATTAAGGAACGCATTAAACTCTCTCTAACCAAAACCACAAAAAGCATAACGCTGGCACCTAAAAGAATTATTAAACTCGAAAAAAAGATACTTACTGACCAAGCTTCAATATTTACTTTTAGTATAAAATATAACAAGAAAGCAAGCACAGCAACAACTGCAAAACGAAACTGCAAATTCCAAAACTGTTTTTTTATAACCAACTCCAAAGTTGGGTCAAGTACAGCTTGTTCTTTTTTTTGGATTTCCAACCAAAAATGAACTGTTACAAAACTAAACACCCCAAACATGAACAAAAAAAGCCAGAAGCTTGGTGGTAATTTTAAAATCCCAAAACTTACAGTATCAGCTATTAAAAACAAGGCCAAGGTCTGAAGCAGTGCCCAAAACCTCCACTTTTTTTCCTGCTTTGAGTATTCCCAAGTTTTTTGCAATATTTGTTTTACCAATCCCATATTTTTATACTTCAACGGCAGAATCAGGGCTAATTTCTACAATTTTTGAATTTTCAAACTCTGGTACACGTTTTTTTTCTTTTGGAACAATGTCTTTAACAATTTCATCGAACTGTTCCTGCTCTAAAGTTTCTTCAGTTGTTAACCTTTTAGCAATAATGTCTAAATAAGACTTATGCTTCTTTAAAGTCTCTGTTGCTCTTTCATAACCCTCACGCATAATACGCGCAACTTCTTCGTCAATTTTTTTTGCTGTGTCTTCACTATAATTTCTCTGTTCACTTATTTCTCTGCCTAAGAAAACCATGTCGTGCTGTTCGCCCAAAGCAATTGGACCTAAAGATTCGCTCATACCGTAAGACATAACCAACCGTCTTGCCATTTGAGTTGCAACCTTAAGATCGTTAGAAGCACCAGTAGTTATTTCACTAAACACCAATCTTTCAGCAGCGTTACCTGCAAGCAAAGCAGCAATCTCGTCCAAAAAACCTTGGCGGGTGTGCAAATGCTTGTCCTCTGCTGGTAATTTCATGGTGTAACCGGCTGCCCTACCTCTGGAAATAATAGAAACTTTATGAACCGGATCTGACTCCAAAAGCACAGCCCCAACTAAAGCATGCCCACCTTCATGATAAGCTGTTACTTCTTTTTCTTTGTCTGAAAGTATATGGCTTTTTCTTTGCGGACCCAGTAAAACTTTTTCAATAGATTCTTTTAAATGCGTTTCGGAAATTTCTTTTTTATCGTGTCTTGCAGCCATAATTGCCGCTTCGTTTATAAGGTTAGCCAAATCCGCGCCAGAAAAACCCGGGGTTCTTTCTGCAACCCTTCTTAAATTTACATCCTTTTCAAAAGGCTTGTTCTTTGAATGAACTTTTAAAATTTCTTCTCTATCTTTAATGTCAGGCAAGTCTAAAACCACTTGGCGGTCAAAGCGTCCCGGCCTTAAGAGCGCTGGGTCTAAAACATCTGGCCTGTTGGTTGCAGCCATAACAATTACGTTTGTTTCTGTTTCAAAACCGTCCATTTCAACCAAAATTTGGTTTAAAGTTTGTTCACGTTCGTCATGTCCCCCGCCCAAACCTGCTCCTCTCTGTCTGCCCACTGCATCTATTTCGTCTATAAACACAATACAAGGAGCGTTCTTTTTTGCTTTTTTAAACAAATCCCTAACACGTGAAGCTCCCACACCTACAAACATTTCTACAAACTCACTACCACTAATATGAAAGAAAGGTACATTGGCTTCCCCGGCAACAGCTCGAGCAAGTAAAGTCTTACCTACACCGGGAGAACCTAAAAGTAAAACACCTTTTGGAATTTTAGCACCCATAGACAAAAACTTTTGCGGGAATTTTAAAAAGTCCACAACTTCTTTTAACTCTTCCTTAGCTTCTTTCGCCCCAGCCACGTCTGTAAACTTTACTTTGTTTTTTCTTTCGTCAGAAAGTTTAACTGAACTTTGCCCAAAGCTCATGGCGCGGTTGTTGGTACCTTGTACTTGGCGCATGAGAAAATATATAAACAAAGAAATTAACAAGAAGGGCAACAAAAAAGGCAAAACCGCTCCGGCTAAACCAGAAGCAAAACTTGCAGGTTTGTCCTCTATGTTTGCTTTACGAATTTTTTCTGCTGAAATTCCGTTTTTGTCTAAAACTTCGTACAGGTCTGTAGACTGGGCAATTGGTGCCCACTGTGTAGTTTCTGAATCTTTTAGTTTTACAGTAACTTTGTCATTTGTCTTTTCGGTTAATTGAACTTTTTCTTGATCAATCAAATTTACAATTTCTGAAAGTTTAACTTGAGTAGTATTCGCAGGCGTAGAAAAACTTGAGAACACCCAAGAGACAATTAAAAATCCAATGAGGATAAATATAATATTTTTTGCAATTTTTCCCATATCTGTTTATTTGTTTAATAGTGGTTTATGAATTATATTTTAGTTTTAATATATTTTCAATGCTCTAAAACATATACATTTGGTGGGCAAGGAGGGAGTTGAACCCTCAAGCCCTTGCGGGCACTAGCTCCTAAGGCTAGCGCGTATGCCAATTCCGCCACTTGCCCAGCAAATACACACGTTTTTCAATTCTTTCACTAGAACTTTATCAATTGTAGCATTTTCACCCCTCTCTTGACAAGTACCCTGTTTTCTGCTATAATAATACTTAAATAAAAGTAAGTATTTTGGCTTAATTATGTCCACTTTTCGCAAGGAAAGTGGCCAGATCCAGCCAAAAACTGGATAACACAAAAACCGAACAGCCCTAAGGAGGCACCATGAAAAACCTTACCTTGTTAGCAGCTTTCGCGGCGTTCGTGTCCCTCGGGGCACAGGCGCACGCCCAGAACAACACCGCGTGGATCATCCGTGACGCTGGCTACCAGGCCAGCAGCGTGGTCATTGCGGTTCACACGAACCGCACCCAGGAGCGGATTGCCGAAAGGCAAGCCGACTCATGGGATCGCCAGACGGCGTCCCAGGAACGCATTGCTCGCGATCAGATCTCGGCACAGGTCGAGATGGATCGCAACCGCACTGCCGCCGAAGTCTATCGCACGGCCGCCGAAACCGGCAGGAGTGGAGATGTGTACATGAAAAACGGGCAAGTATCCGCCCGGCTGGACCCCCACGACCGCCCGCTTCCCAGGGAGCGACGCGACAACAACGGCTATGGCGGACCACGTGTCCGCTAAACAAGGACGACGTCACCAAGACGTCAACGAAACAGGCCGGCCTCTCACGAGACCGGCCTTTTCTAATGTATTTTTTTATTATTCCTGACTTAATCAAAAAAATTTTTATGTCCCTGGCGTTTTCGTTACTGCATTTGCTATTACCTGAATAATTGCATAGGACATTATTATCACAACTAAACCAATAATTGCATTTACCAAAGTATTTCTACCTTTCTCTGCCTGTTCTTCGTTACCAGCCGAGGTTATGTATTGGAAACCACCAATAACTATAAAAAGAACTGCTATTGCTCCCGCTAAATACAAAAGATATTTTAAAATTTCCGTTAAAAGTCCCATTAAGGTTTTTGAATTTGCAAAACCTCCCGTGGGTCCACCTTGGGGAACACACAAACCATTTTGCAAAGTAGTACCGGAAGGACAACTTAAACTACCTCCACCGTTTGGTGAATCTAAATTCTGCTGGCTTGTATCTGTCCTTTCGGCTGGTACAAATCCTTGAGGACAAGAATTAGGAAACTGTTTACAACATTCAGCTTCATTTTTTCCATTCGAAAAAACATCTTGCAAACACGCGTCATAACTACTATACGTTTGAGCATTCGCTGTAAGAGTAAACAAAAAAACACCTAGTAAAGTTGAGATTAAAAATATGTTTTTTATTTTTGAAATCATTTAAATCTTGGTCAATCGTGATCAATTACTTTACGGTCTACCGCTGGTTACGGCGTTTACAACTACGTTGATAATTACGTAAGAAAGTAAAATTAAAACTATACCAATTACAGCATTTACCAAAGTATTCCTACCTTTTTCCGCCTGCTCTTCGTTACCCGCTGAAGTTATGTACTGAAAACCGCCGATGATGATAAACAAAACAGCAATAGCCCCACCAACTAAAAGCATTATGTTAATAATATTATAAATAAGCCCAGCAGGACCAGTTAAAGTTCTGGAGCTGGCTATTCCACCAAAACTAGGAAACAAAGTTCCTAAACCGGAAAGACCACCTTGTACACCACCACTTTGCGCTTTTACAAAAGCAGGTATAAGCCAAGCTAGACTTAAAAACAAAGAAAGTTTTTGAATTAATTTCATTTTTTACTAATTACTAATTAATACGAATTATTTAAATACTTTTATTGGTATTAGTATATTGGTACAGATTGGTAGTTGGTAAATACACTTTTCCTTTAAGTTCAAACTTTTAAACTCAAGGGAAAAGCCCTTTATCTAATTTAAAGATAAAGGGCTTTAAAAAAACTTACGGAGTTCCCCCTGCGTTACCTCCAGCAACTAATCTGGATACAACGTTCACAATTACGTAAGAGAGAATAATAATTACTATACCAATAATTGCGTTCACTGCGGTGTTCTTGCCTTTTTCAGCAGTTTCTTCGTTACCGGCTGAAGTTATATACCAAAAACCACCAATGATCAAAAACAACACGGCTATACCGAAAGCAACACCCAAAAGAATGTTGATGACGTAAGCAATAAGCTCGTTAATGTTTTGGTCAGTACAGCGAAGCCCTTGAGGACAGTTAGGTCTTAAAAAACCTTGTGCCATGGCTAAACTTGGAGCAGTGGCCATACCAATACCAAACATAATTTCACCAATTCTTCTTTTGTTGATTTTCTTTAATATTTGTTTCAATTCTCTTCACCCCCTCTCCGTTCCCTTAAACCCCTGCTCCCTCTTTTTTTAAAAAGGAGGGGATTTAGGGTAAGGATTTATTTACTTTATTTATTATACTATATTTTTTAGTTTTTTTAAAATTTACTAATAAACTGCGTTGGCAATAAAATTTCCACAAATATCTGCCGAAAGGTCTGTCTCGGTTTGTCCTACAGGTATAACTACACTCACACCAGAATTTATTCCCGAGTTACTAGCTGTAAATTTAGCACTTCCTGCTTTAACACCGTTTACCGAAATATTAAAAGTAGCGTTGTTAAACGCTGCCCCGGCGCAAGCTTCTGAAATAGCCTGCTTAGCATTTGCAAGCTCTCCTTCTGTAGAAGCTTTAATTGAAAAAACTACTAAAGCCGTGCTTCCTGGAGCAACGCTATTTGGGAAATTAATTGCATTTAACAAATCTACACTGCTTGGATTGTTATTGTTGTTACTATTGTTGTTACTATTGTTTGAACCTGAGTTTTGTGTCGTTGGTGTTGTGCCTCCGGTTCCCTCGCCTCCGGTTACAGTGTTTGCAACAATTCTGACTATGGCAAAAGACATAATGATTACTACCAACCCAATTACTGCATTGGTTAAAGTTTTCCTACCCTTCTCTGCCTGTTCTTCGTCCCCTGCTGAAGTCATGTACCAAAAACCACCTACTATAATAAACAAAACCGCAATGGTGCCGGCAAAAATAAGAGATATGTTTATTAAGGTCATAATCAACCCACTGGCGGTACAGTACTTCGGCAAACCTTCTACAGCGTTAATTTTTGAATTGCTAATCTGAAACATTTTTACAAAAGCATCACACCTTTCTTGTGCTGTCTTTCTAGGCGCGGCAGCTTGAACTGAAGATGCCCCTAAAAGCACGCTGATTGTAATAAGAAGTAAAAATATTTTTATTTTTTTTAACATATATACTTTTATTTTAATTTAGGTTAATTTCAAATTAATTATTCCGCTTATAGTAATAGTTTTCACTGTTTACTGCGGGGCTTGTTCTTTTTCCGCACGAAGTGCGTTTTTACAAAGATAAAGTTTGTCATAGTCCACAGTAACATAAGTTAAAGGACTAGCTAAATCCACTTTACACTGTGAATATGCCGGATTGTTACCATAGCCTCTTAAGAAAATATAGTTAACCACTGTGTTTACAAACAAGTAACCCATCATGGCTAAAACAAAACCTACTACAGCGTTTGAAAGTGCACTTTTTTGCTGAGTAATTTTTTCTTCATTACCACTGGTTACAACCAACCAAAAGCCCGCACCGGCAATTTTGTAAGCCGCATAAATACCGGCAATAGACAAAAGCCAGTTAGTCGTTCTGGCAATTAAAATAAAAACATCTTCTACTGTACAAAAAGCCTCGGCATCACCTCCGCAAGGAACCAAGCCGGCTGCTTGAGAAAAGTTTGGCAACAGCAAAACCAGAACCAATAATCCAAGAAAAAATAAAGTTTGTTTTTTTTCCGTAAAACGGGATTCCGCTTTGCGAAATATTTTTATATTCATTGTCTTTTAACTATATCACAACTTTGATTGTTACTTTATTTTTAATGACACCTTAAGGTCAGGGTTCCCCTGACCGAAAGGTTCCATGGAAAGAGGAGGCAGCGATGCCGCCAAAGGCGGCAGAGCGTTGGAGGAGAAAACCCTATCCGCCAGCAGGCGGAGGGTTTTTGCCTCCAAGTTATCTATTAATTAAAGTGGCGGCCTGTGCTTGAGCCTGGGAAAGTGCGTCTTCTTCAGAAAAACCGCTTAAAATTACGTTGTCTATCATTTTCCCAAAAATACTATCTATTTTTTCCTGATCCGGCTTGTAAAAAGCTTTCGCGGTTAAGTTTGCATGAGCAAACACTCCAATTTGTGGATCTTGAATTTGAAGCTCAATTAAATCTTTCCTACTAGAAGGTTGTTTGTTTTGAGCATAGTAACTGTCTAAGGCTTCTTTACTAGTAATAAACTTTAGAAATTCCCAAGCTGCTTCTTGGTTTTTGCTTTGCTTAGAAACCACTTCCCCCCAATAATTAGAAAAGTTCACACTGGTTTCTTCCAAAGAGGGCTGAGGTACTGGAGCAACATCAAAATTTAAATTGGCATTTTTTAACTTTATAGTCTGAGCCATGTAAGCATAACTAAACATAAAAGCTGCCCGACCGTTAGTAAACGCGTCTACCGAATAATCACTTCTAGCATTCCAGTTATAGTTAATACTAGAAGGGTTGGCAAATGAAGTATAAAAAGTTAAAGCAGTTAAACCAGGGTTTGTGTAATTATTGTTTTTATCCTGAAAGCTATCTGCAAAACTGGGTCTTTGCTTATCCGGAGTATAAGCCTGAACCCTTTTTTGCAACATGAGTAAATATAAAATATCTACAGCTCGGTTAATATTAGAAGTATTTCCCATAGCCACTCCACTCGTAGTAAAATAGCCCCTACCATCAGCTTTTTTTATTCTCTGCACCTGACTGGAAAGTTCACCCCAAGTTTTAGGCGGAGTAGCAATACCAACTGAACCTAAAATATCCTTGTTATAGTAAAGTCCTAAAGAATCCACAGCTAAAGCTGTGCCATAAATTTTATCCTCATGGGTAAAATCTTCCACCACCACGTCTACAAAGTCGGTTTTATAATCCCTTAAAGAAAAGGTTTTTTCCGGAGCTGGAGTTGTTTTGTCTAAAAACTTCGGTAACCAGTCATTATGAATGGAAAAAATATCCGGACCTTGACCTGAAGCAAGCGCATTAAGTAAGTCTTGTTCGTAAGTTTCGTAATTTTTCTTACTATAAACAATTTGCACGTTTGGATGCTTTTGAGTATACATGTCAAAAAGTGGTTGTAAATTCTGACTGTCTTCAAAAGTTTTCCAAACAGTTAAAATTATTGGGCCGTTATTTACAGTGTTTCCTCCGCCCCCACAACCTGCCGCTAAAAAAATCAAGCCAATAATTACTATAACTATTTTTTTTATTTTATATTTTTGTGTTCCCGCAGAGCGGGACCCCGCTTCGCGGGGCATATCCGTATTCATGATTTTTGTTTTTTATATTTTAAGGTCTTTAAGATACTCACCAAACTCTTTACTTAAGTCCTCATGTTTAAGGCCAAACTCTACTACGGTTTTTAAATATTCAAGTTTGTTACCGCAGTCATGGAATTTTCCCCCTTCAATCTCCACCGCATAACAGTCTTTTTTTTGTTCTAGTAAAATATTAAGGGCGTCTACATAAACCACTTCACCGGGAGTGTTGTTTTCAGCTTTTCTTTTCATAGCTTCTTCTATTGCTCCAAACATTTCCGGTTGATACACTGCTCCCCCAATAATTGCAAAGTCAGAGTCAATGCGGCCTAACCCTGGTTTTTCTATCATTTGATCTATTTTTAAAACATGATCCGACTCTTTTTTACCGGTGACATACCCGTAACGCTTATAGTCTTCGGGTTTGTTCATACGAATTGAAGCCAAAGTCGCACTACCACCATGTTTTTCATATGCCTTAACTAACTGCTGAGAGCGGCTGGGACTTGCCGTAACAAACTCGTCTCCCCATAAAACTAAAAAGGGTTCGTCGCCTACTATATGTCTTGCGTTCCAAATTGGAGTTGCGTTACCTAAAGGCCCGCGCTGCCTAACATAATAAAAGTTAGCCAAATTAGCAATCCGACGAATTTCCTCCAATTCTTCATGCTTTCCAGACTCTTCTAAACGTTTTTCTAATTCAAACGGATAGTCAAAATGGTCCTCAATACTACGTTTTGACCATCCAGTTACTATAATAACGTCCTCAATACCGGCACTAACAGCGTCTTCTACAACATATTGGATAATTGGCTTATCCACTACGGGAAGCATTTCTTTAGGCTGAGCTTTAGTTGCCGGTAAAAACCTTGTTCCGTAACCTGCGGCAGGAATTATTGCTTTTCTAATTTTTTTCATACAAGCATTATACAATAATCTCTACTAAATACGAAATGAGATTCCTTGCGATAAAACTGATGAGCTATCAACTGCAGATGTCATTGCGAGGGTACCGAAGCGATCTTAGGTTGCTAGATTGCTTAGTCGGATGCGCTCCCTGTCTTGCCAATAGGCAAGTAATTATTCTAAAAAATCTTTATTTTAGGTTAATTAGAAATTAGTATAATTAGGTTAATTTTTCTACATTATTCGCTCTTTGGTCTATATTGAATAGCTTCAGCCAAATGATTGGAAGTAATTTTTTCACTTCCATTTAAGTCGGCAATAGTTCTAGCAACTTTTAATATTCGATGGAGGCTTCTACCTGAAAAGTTGTATTTCTTTGTCATAGCTTTAAAAAGTTCCTGCTCCGGAATCTCCAACTTACAAAATGTTTTTACCTCAACCAAATTCATTTCACTATTTGTTTTACTTTTACCAAAACGTTTTTGTTGTACAGCTCGGGCTTTTTCAACTCTTAACTTAATTTCTTTAGAAGTTTCTCTATTTGTCATTTCGTTCATTTTTTCGAAAGAAAGCCTTGGCACTTCAACATGTAAGTCAATACGGTCAAGTAAGGGACCTGAAACTTTTTTTTGATATTTAAAAATTTGCGCTGGAGTACACTGACAGGATTTATTTGGGTCACCATAATAACCGCAAGGACACGGGTTTTGAGCTGCCACTAAAGTAAACTTTGCTGGAAAAGTAAAACTACCCGAAGCCCGAGCCACGGTCACCACCCCGTCTTCCAACGGCTGGCGCAAAGCTTCTAAAACATTTCTAGGGAATTCCGGAAATTCATCCATAAACAAAATCCCTCGGTGAGACAAGGTTATCTCCCCAGGTTTTGGATTAGTACCGCCACCTACTAAAGCTACGTTGGAAGTAGTGTGGTGAGGGCTCCGCACTGGGCGTTTAGAAATAAATTTTTCTTTTACTTGCCCGGCAATGCTGTAAATTTTTGTTAACTCTAAAACTTCGTCTAAATTCAAATTTGGTAAAATTCCGGCCATTGCTCTTGCTAGTAAAGTCTTTCCGCTTCCGGGCGGGCCGTATAAAAGCAGGTTGTGAGAACCAGCAGCAGCAACCTCCAACGCACGCTTAGCCAGCTCCTGACCAGCAACATCTTGCATGTCTAAATCCGCTTTTACTTCTTGCAGAAAATCTGTTATTACCACAGTTTCTGAAGGTAAAATCAAACTTTGACCAAGTAAATGTTTTAAAATTTCACTTAAACTTTCTACAGCATATACTTTTATACCTGAAACCAAAGCTGCTTCCTTTTCATTTAATTTAGGAACATAAATTTCTTTTAAGCCTAAACTACGGGCTTTTAAAGTAATAGCTAAAACTCCCGGAACAGCCCGTAAATGACCATCTAAAGACAATTCCCCTAAAAACATCTTATCTTGAGTATTAAAAAAAACCTGCTCGGATGCTAAAATAATCGCTAAAGCAATAGGTAAGTCAAAATGAGTACCTAATTTTGGCACGTCTGCTGGAGCTAAATTTAAAGAAACCCGAGTTAAAGGATAAGTACACTCGGAATTTTTTATAGCATTTTTAACTCGTTCTTTCGACTCTTGAACAGCAGTATCAGGCAAACCAACTATAATTGTATTAGGTAGCCCATTAGAAACCATAGCTTCTACCTCCACCAACTCTGCTTCTAAACCGGTAACAGCTGCGGAGAAAACTTTTGCAATCATATTTTTAATTTAATTACAAATACAACTTTTTAGTACATTGCTTTTGACCTAGAAAATACAAGCAATAACAAAACACCAAGTATTATATAAAAATCAGCAAAATTTAAAACTCCATTCCAAATATAAATAAAGTCCCTAACATAGCCTAAATAAATTCTTTCTCCTAAATTAGAAACTGCTCCGGCAAAAATTAAAGTCCAAGAATAAAAACTTAACCGGCTAAAATTACTATAATTTTTTAAAAAGTATTTTAAAGCAAAAAACAAAACCAGTGCATAAATTAAATACATTAAAACTTTAGGAACAGGAAGACTAAAAGCAAAATAAAAATTATTAAAAATATTACTTGCATAAAATTTTGAGACTTGATCAACTGCTACTAAAAACAAAAAAACGAAAACACTCACAAAGAGATTTTCGTTTTTTTGGCTTAAATGGTTTTTTAAGCTTTGAGTAAACACAAAATTTTACAAAGCTTTATCAGCCCAAGGCAATGCCATAAGCCTTTCTTCTGAAATTTCTTTTCCATCATCGTCTATTCCATATGTGCCATTTTCTATTTTTGCCAATGCTTTATCTATTTTTTCTAAGTCTGCTTTAAATGTTGCTCTGACATCGCTATTAACTTCGTCCAACTCCACCTCTTCAGCGTTCTCACCCTGGTCAGTACCCATCTCCGTATGCTTAGAATGATTTTTTAAATCTTCTTCTAGCTTAGCTTTTTGACCCTCAAGCTTCGCTTTCATGCTAGCTATAAATTCTTTTGAGTGCATATTTTTTAAATTACTTATATGTAAAGTATATAATATTAACCAGCAATTAACAATTGCTGTCCACTAATTTACTAATCACACTAACCATTTGATGGCATTCGTGATATTAGTAATTCATGGGTAAAAAGACAAATAAAAAAGCGCCCTGCGGCGCCCAAAATTGGTATAATGTGGCGGAAGGGCGCTTAGCCCGAATTACTCGGTTGCTGTCCGCCGGAAATACAGAGCCAAACCTTGTTCGGCTCTAAAGCTCCGGCAGAGAGTAACACTCTGGTAATTCAAGCCTTCCCGAAAATTAATTCAGGAGAAGCGTTTGAAGCCCAATCGTTTTTCAAACTGCACTCTAAACTTCTCTTATGGTCAGTGAAGACCTTAAAACTTTGATATATTTTATTTTGAAATATATCCATACTTTATAAAAAGTAAGCTACATTTTTGTTTTTGTTTTTCAAACAGCCTTAGATTGGAAGAAGGCTATGACGAGAAGTTTAAAGGAAAACTATTCTCGAAAAGTCTCCAGAACAGTTTTCCTTTAGCGCAGATTGAATTTTCAAAGAACTATTTGTGTGCCCAGTAGAGACTGAAAGAATTCTACTTGGGTTTCTACTCGCTCACTTATTTACTGTACAGATATCATAGCAAGCAATTGTCATTCTGTCAAGTTTGTGCCGTAACAACAAACTCTTATCCAATATTTATTGGGTATTTATTTATTTTTTAAATTTTTTTTCCAAACTTTTATAAAAAAATTATGTTGTGGATAAGTAAAATTTATTCACTTTTCAATTTTATTGCTGGAATAGCTTCTAAATAATCCTTGAATACCCAAAAATAATCCTTACTGGTCTTGGAATCTGCTATATACAAATTTTCCAAAGAAGAATTTAAAAAGAAACCCAAAACTTTATGAAAGTTATAGACAGCACGGGGCAGACTGTACTCTAAAAATGGATTTTCGAACAAATTAGATACAGCTTTCTGATAAGGATGGGTAAATACATCAAAAGGCAAGTGATTAACAACCAAGGTTTTGACGTTAATACCTCGAACTTGGGCTAAAGGATTTTCTAAATACTTTAAAACAAACTTATTCGTCACTAATAAAATACTTTCTTCGTAAATTTTAAAATTATTGAAAATCTTATTACTTCCTCCTGAAGCTGATTGAGTAAAAAGGAAGGCATACTCTTGTATTTGAGCATAATACTCCTCATAAAAACCTTTTACCCCCATTTGCGAACCAAAGCATACTGCCGCAGGTAATGCATTTAATGTTAAATATTCATATACTTTTTTTGTTTCGAAAGTATTTTTAAAAATTTCACAATTTATATTATTTTGTTTTTTAGGTTTCACTGAAAATAAATCCTGTTGTTTAGCTTTTTTTATTGTTCCACTTACCTGTGAAACTTCCCAAGATCCAATACATAAACGCTTTTTAAAGAAATCAACTAAAATACTCCCTGGTAAAGAGTCTGCAAAAACTAACAATGGATATTTTTTAACAACTACACCAACGATTTCTTCTAAAGAAACCGGACTACTTTGAAAAATACTTCTGTCTTTTGAACACTCTATCCACTTCACCCTATTTATTTCTTCACTAAAAAAACTTTCTAAGGAGCTTAATGCTTGAGTGATATTCTCAGATTTTAAAATTTTATTTGCTTCCCTCATCTTTAAAACATACCCTTTCAGTGCCGCTCGGATTTTTACAAAACCATCATCGTTAAAATTTTCTGAACTTAGTTCAACAGTTACATAGTCCCCTTCTTTTTTTATTAAAAGTGCATTAACCAGTCCAAAAAACAAATCCGTATCTTGTAAAGCTTTACTGACAACTTCTTTAAATGTTTTATTACCTGAAGAAAGTTCTGGATTATAAAAAGATTTTAACCAATACAAAACTGACCCCCACGAAACCTTATTACTAATATTTCGACTCACAGATCTTTCAAACTCTGCTAAATCAGAAATAACCACAAAGTAATTTTTGTATTTGTTCTTCTCAGTTAAATAAATAAATGTTTCATGATCTAAGCAAGTAACTTTATTTTTTCCAATATTTACCTGTTTACCTTCTGCAACCAAATACTTAAATTGTCCACCAGTAAAAGAAAGGTTTAAATCCAATAAACAAATATTTTGCCAATTCGTTTCTTGCCAAACCAAAATTTTTAAAATAAATTTTATTTCTTCGGAGCTTAAATCCTTTTTATTTAATAATTTATCAAAATTTTCCTGACTGAATAAATCTGATTCTTTAAAGATTGCTGATACCTGATATTTTTGCCAAAAATCTAAAACATCTAAAGTTTTCGGTAAAACAAGCAAAATCCCTTCCCCCTTTTCTGCTTTGGAAAAAAGTAATTGTTCATGATAATTAAAACCAAAGGGGAAGTTATAAATATGCCCTGCTTCTAAAGCAATACTATTTTGCTTCTTTAATTCACGTTTTTCTTTGACCGTATTTATTTTTAAATCTTTCAAACTATTATTTGCTTCCAAAAATAATTCTTGCCAGCTTGGTTTTAATTTTGAAAAATATAACTTAACATTATTTTTCAATTTTGTTGGAAAAGACACATACTTTATTAAAAGTTTTTCTAAAATTCTAACCGCAGCTTTAGAGTCAGCCAAAGCTCGGTGCGCTTCTTGATGAGGCACTTTAAAATAATGCATTAAATTTTCCAAGTTATAACTATGGTGCGTGGGTAAAAGCCACTGTACCAACTCTAACGTATCAATACTTGGACCTTGAAATGATAGCCCTAAACCTTTCAAAAAATTTATGTCAAAAGAAATATTATGCCCTACTATGATGGCGTTGCCTAATTTTTCTTGCAAAAATTCTTTATGTAAAGAAAAGTCGGGAGCCTCTTGAAGTTCTTTTTGAGTAATACCTGTCAATCCTAAAATTTTCGCAGGCACTTCTTTTTGAGGTTTAAAAACTTGAGTCCATTCTTCAGTAAACTCTAAACCAGACTTACCAACTCTAAAAAAAACAAAACCAACTTCCAAAATTTCGGAAGTCAGTGGGTCAAAACCGGAAGTTTCTATGTCTAAGCTACAGTAAACTTGAAAGTCGTTTTCTTTTACTTTTTTTTGCTTTTCAATTTTCATTCTTAATATTTACTTCGTCTGTGAAGTTTAGACTTAAGTATTGAATAAGTTATTCCACCTACTGTCACGTGATGCTTTTACAGAAGGCGAGCAAGGAAGACTAAATACTAATGTAGTTACGTTTTACTATTTGTCTTCTTCCTCTTCATTAGGAGCATCCTTTGCTGGAACAGTGTCTCCACTTTTTATTTTGTCCCTAATAGCTTTATCTACGTCTTTAAAAACTTTTTCATTTTCTTTCAAAAAAGTTTTTGCCGTTTCTTTACCAACACCAAACTTTACATCCTTGTACATGTAAGTGTTGCCGTTTTTTTCTATTACGCCTAAAAGTACGCCTGTATCTAAAAGATCCCCTGCCGCAGAAATTCCTTCGTTGTACATAATGTCAAATTCAGCAATCTTAAACGGTGGGGCAATTTTATTTTTAACAATCTTAACTTTTACGCGATTACCAATAATTTTTTCTCCAGCTTTTATTTGAGCACTTCTTCTGACTTCGATTCTTACCGACGCATAGAATTTTAAAGCATTGCCTCCAGTGGTAGTTTCAGGATTACCAAACATCACCCCAATTTTCATGCGAATTTGGTTTATAAAGATAACAGTCGTGTTAGTTTTAGAAATAATTGCAGTGAGTTTTCTTAAAGCTTGAGACATAAGCCTGGCCTGAAGCCCCATGTGGCTGTCACCCATTTCACCTTCAATTTCGTTCCTAGGGGTAAGAGCGGCAACTGAGTCTATAACTATCAAATCCAACCCATTACTTCTTACTAAAGTATCACAAATATCCAAAGCCTGTTCACCATTGTCCGGCTGCGAAATTAACAAATCTTCCAGTTTCACGCCAATTCTTTTAGCATACTCTGGGTCTAAAGCGTGCTCTGCATCTATAAAAGCTGCCAACCCTCCACGTTTTTGTACCTCAGCAATCATATGTAAAGTTAAGGTGGTTTTACCAGAAGATTCAGGGCCGTAAATTTCAACCACGCGCCCCTTTGGAATACCTCCGGCACCTAAAGCTAAATCCAAAGAAATACTACCTGTTGGAAAAGTTTCAATATTTAAAGCTTTTGTATCAGAAAGCTTCATAATACTACCGTCCCCAAATTTATCTTTAATTTGGTCAAGGGCATTTTCCAAAGCTTTCCATTTACCTGAATCTGTTGAAGTTTTGCTGGTTGTTTTTGGCATAAGGTTATTTTAATTACTTGATTAATTTGATTTTAGGACTCATTGATTTTATGTTTTTAATCTTTCAATCAAAAAATTAATAAATTATCTACTTCTTATATTATTGATTAAGTTTAACACTTTCCGAGGAAAAAGTAATATTATTCAAAACCTCCCCTTCCCTACCTAACAAACCCAAATCCTTCCCATTAACGACCGCTTTTACTGCTGCTGCATTATTAACTGAAAACACAATTTTTGAATTCGCTTGCAAATTTTTTTTATCGCCTAATTTAAAATCTAAAGTTTCTTCAAGACCATCATCTAAACTAATTTTTACAACCACATTTTGTAAAAATTCTAAATACAGTTCAACGTTTTGATTATTCAATTTTTCCGAATTGCTTTTGCCTATAACTGTAAGTTTTTTTGTAACACTTTTTTCAAATTTGTTTTTTGCCATAATCACAATTTCATTTGGTCCTGGAGAAACACCAACCACCAAACTAAACCCTCCTTGAGTATCTACAAAAACATTTTCATTTTGGTTTACTGAAATTCGAATCCCCGGAGCGGTCTTACCTTTTACATTTACAAACGAACCCTCAATTAACTGTTTGTCTGTAGGTTCAAAAAGTTCCAAATTCGGTGTGCGATTAATTGACCAAACTTGCCAAATAATATAAATCAAAGTTAAAACAATAAAACTCAAACCAAAAATAAAAGTTAAAATTTTAGGGGTTATTACTAAATTTTTGGCAAAAGAAGCTAGTTTACTATTAGAATTCGTTGGTTTTTTTTGGATATTTAATGAAATACCTCTTTCTTTTCTATATTGCTCAAGCAAAACCTCTGACTCAACTCCATATAGTAAAGCTATTTTTTTCAAAAATCCAAAAACATAAACATCTGGCGGTAACTTATATAAAAGTCCTGACTCCAAAAAACCCAAGAACTTTAAACTAATATCTGTTTTTAAAGACACTTCTTCAGGGGTTAGCTTTAAATTTTCTCGAACAGACTTTAAATACTCGCCCAAAGTTTCAATTTGAATTTTTTTTGTTTCGAAAACCATAAAAGTAATAAAGAATCTAATTTCTAATTAAATATAAAATCCTAATGCATATTAAAAGAATTCATTAGGATTTTTTTTATTTTTGTTTAGATTGCTCCGATGTTTCTACTCGGAAAGTGGACTACTATGTCCATTTTAGAATAACTACCACCCGCAACGACTTCATCTTAGCAAGGTCGGACAGAGGTCAATTAAAAATTTTTGTGACCTAATTTATATTTTCATTGTCATTACTACTTCCTTCAACCCCATATTCCGCCTTCTCTGCGTCCGTCACTACCCCATACACTTCTCTAGGCTTAGCTCCGTCACCGGGACCAATCACTCCCTTGTCTTCCAAAATATCTAATAGCCTAGCTGCACGAGCATAGCCTACTCTAAGTCTTCTTTGTAACAAAGAAGCTGAAGCCTTGCCTGCACGCCTAACTTCTTCTACCGCTTCTTCATACATACTGTCTTCATCTGTTCCCCCAGAGTCAAAGCCCGGAACCCCTAAACCTCGCTTTGGTTTTTCTAAAATTTCTTCATTATAAATAACTGCACCAACCTGGGCCTTAAAAAAGTCTACAACTTTTCTAACTTCTTTTTCACCAATATAAGCACCTTGTACACGTCTGGGTTTATTTAACTCGGCGGTAATAAACAGTAAATCTCCATTGCCCAAAAGTTTTTCCGCGCCGCTAGAATCTAAAATTGTCCTGCTGTCTATTTGACTACCAACAGCAAAAGCGATTCTAGAAGTAATGTTAGCTTTAATCAAACCGGTAATAATATCCACACTTGGTCGTTGCGTTGCCACAACCAAGTGAATACCTACCGCTCTAGCCATCTGAGCCAAACGGACAATTGCTGCCTCTACATCTGCCTGAGCTACAGACATTAAGTCTGCCAATTCGTCTACTAATATTACAATGTAATGCATAGACAATTCGTTGCCTTCGTTATACTCCATAATATTTCTTTTACCAACCTCTGCCAACAATTTATATCTTCTCTCCATTTCAGCAACAGCCCACTTTAACGCATTTACAGCTTTTTCATGGTCTGTAACAACCGGCGTAAGTAAATGAGGAATACCGTTGTAAGGTGTCATTTCCACTCTTTTCGGGTCAATCACAATAAACTTTACGTCCTGCGGAGTATTTCTATACAGTAAAGAAATTAAAAGACTATTTATACCAACGCTCTTACCCATACCTGTAGCACCTGCAATAAGCAAATGAGGCATTTTTGCAAGATCTGCTACAATTGGATGTCCAGCTACATCACGCCCCAAAGCAAAAGCCAGTTTACTTTTATGATTCACAAATTCCGGAGTTTGAATTACGCTCCTTAAATGAACTATAGCTGTGGTTTTATTTGGCACTTCAATACCCACCAAAGGCTTACCCGGAATAGGTAGCTCCATACGCAAACTTTTAGCAGCTAATTCTAAAGCTAAATTATCTTGAAGCGCAGCAATTTGTGACAGCTTCACTCCGGTCGCCGGTCTTAAGGTGTACTGCGTTACAGTAGGACCAACATTTACTTCACCCATTTCAGCTTCAATACCAAAATCAGCCAAAGTTTTTTTAATTATGGCTACGTTAACTTCAATGTTGCCACTATCTACGTCTGTTTTACTTTCTTCCAACAAATCAAAATTCGGAAGCTTCCAATCTTTTCTTTCTTCTACAACCATTGCTTCAAGTTGAAACGGTTTTGTATTTGCAGAAGGATGTATAATTTTAGTTGGGGTAGGGGCTTTGGGTACTTCCATTTCTTCATCTTCTGAATCTTCTATTTTTTTATTCCTTAAAGTAACTTTTTCGGTATTAAAATTCGCTGCTGTCATTGGATTAATTTTTAAATCTTTCAAATCTTTTTTACCAAAATTCCAAAGCTTGCTCAAAGCTACATTAAAAGCTACGAGTATGCCAATTATGAAAAGCGCTCCAAGCACAATACTACCTGCCCAAAATTCCAAATAAGTATAAACAGGTCCTCCAAAAACTGCACCTAAAAACCCTCCGGCTTTGCCTTCACCTGCCAAAGCTAAAGCGGTTTCACCTGAAGTTAAATAAAAAACATGAATCAATCCAGCTAAACTTCCTGTAAATAAAAAGGAGCCTAAATAAATCCGCCAATAAAAACCATGGTCAGGCTCAGTTTCTTCATCTTCTTTTTTATAAATTTTTTGTTTGCCTAAAAGTATAGCCACGAGCAAAAGCAAAACCGGAACAAAATAAGCCAAAACACCAAAAGCCCATTTCAAAATTCCCAAAAAACTTTTCCCAAAACTTCCTGCTAAATCCATTGCGGACAAAAACGTAACAATTGCTAACGCAGAAAAAATTACCACCGCTGCTCCCCTACTTGTTTCTGGGGAAAGATTTAGTTTCGGTGTTTGAAAATTGATTTTATATTTGTCTGAATTCTTTTTATTTCTACCCATAAATTTTCGAAGAAAATTTACCCTGAGCAAAGTCGAAGGGTTAATAACTTAAACCTTAATTTCCATAATATTGTAACATTTTTTCCCATTTTAGAAAACCAAAACCCCTCCCCCCTAAAGGGGAGGGGTTTTAACAGTGCTATCTGTTTTAAATCTGCGTATCTGCGGACTACAGGCCCTTAACTTTCACTTTTTTAGTCTTAGCCTTAGCAGCTTTAGGAACTACTATGGTAAGAATTCCGTCTTTTAAGTCTGCTTCTATGTGTTCGCTGTCTATATCTACAGGAACTATGACACTCCTAGAAAAATTACCCCAATAGCATTCTTGGTAAAAATAGTCGTCCTGCGCTATAGTTTCTTCTTTTCTTCTAGCACCTTTCACAGTCACCATGTCATTTGCCACTGTAATATCTATATCTTCAGGCCTAACTCCTGCAATGGTGGACTTAATAATTACATTGTCCTTAGTCTGGAACATATCTATATTTAACTGTCCTTCGTAATCTGAAAGCCAATCTTCATTATTTTGACCTTTAGCCTTAGGTTGCGGAGCAACTTCTGTTTCTTCCTCACTTTCCACTTCTGTCTCCTCTTCGTTTACCTCTTCTGCTTCTTCATCCTCCAAAAGCGGCTCTTCTGCTACAACTTCTTCTTCCTCATACTGTGAAACAGCCTCTTGTTCAGGCAATTCATCAATCACGTCTCCCCCCATTATCTTCCCAAAAAACGATGTTTTTACTTTCTTTGGCATAATTTTCAGCTCCTTTGTTTAGTCTGTTTTAGAGTATTTTTATGATAAACAATTGCCCCTAAAACGTCAACCTAAAACTTAATCGTGCAACACTTGTTTTACGGCAGAAAAAAGACTTTCGGGCTGCCCAAGAATTGTTCTTACTCCCATATTACCAAAAAGCTGGTCTCTAAACTCTCCACTATTTAGCTCTCTTTCCAAAACTTGCATTAAAGAATCTCCTGGTAATAATATTAAATTTAATTTTTTTAAATAATTTATATTTAGCTCTTCCTGTCCGGGCAAATAATGCGTAACTAATAAAGGTATCCTGTACCGCAAACTTTCAGCTGTGGTTAACCCTCCAGGCTTAGTTATATAAATATCGGCAACAGTATAAAGCTCTTCCATAGGAGAATAAAAACTTAAAACTATAAAATTTTTCAGTTTAAACTTTTCTTGAAACAAATTGTAAGAAGCTTTGTTTTTTCCGTTTACTAAAATTACACTTACCTGTTTTAAAGATGTTAATTTTTCAACAACTTTTTCTGGAATACCAGTACCCAATGACCCACTACCCACTAAAACAACTTTATTTTCTTGGGGGATATTTAATTTTTGTTTAACAGCAGAAATATCAAAGTTTTTTTCCGGTGAAAGGGTCATGCCTACAACGAAAATTTTATCTTCAGAAATTCCTAAAGTTTGCATTTCCTGTTTTTGTTCTTCAATATTTACTAAATAAAAATCAGCATTGTCATAAAGCCAAAACCTGTGTAAATGAAAGTCTGAAAAAGCTATACCCCATGCCTCTTTGTACAAACCTTTTTGTTTTAAAACCGAAAGCACCGCAGAAGCACTAGTCTGAGTAGTGATAACTAAATCCGGTTTATCTAAGTTTATTAAACTTAAGGTGTTCCCATAGTTTCTCCTGGCAACCCATGTACGAACAGGCAATGCCAAAGAAGTAAAAATATTACTCATATACAAAAAACTCCATAGCCATGGAATTTTTGTTATCACAAAAAAATGAATTTTTTTGCTAATATCTACAAGAAGGCCTGCCTGAACTTTAAGTATGTCAGAAAGTATTACTTCATAACCTACTGTCTCAAGCTGTTCTCCAATGTTTTCAGCGATACTTTTATGACCTAGGCCAACAGAAGTATAAAAAATTAATATTTTCTTTTTCATGATATTTTTTTTGCCTCAAAAGGAACCACAGTTACTTCTTGAATATCACTTAGTGAAGACTGAGAGGCTATTGTCCAAATAACATTTGCTATTTCTCCTGCCTCTAACATTGTTGGCTCAACACCTTTCCAAACCTCTTTCATTCTTTTTTTAAAATTTTCACTTTTTTTATCCCAAAACCCAGTAGTAACCATACCTGGACAAATCACGGCAACTTTAATTCCATGCTCTTTCATGTCATTCCTTAAAACTTCAGAATACCCCATAACCCCATATTTAGTCGCAGAATAATAAGCACCTTTAACAGAAGGTTTTTTTCCGGCAGTCGATGAAATATTAATTATTTGTCCGCTCTTTCTTTTTTTCATGTTTGGGAAAACCAACGAAGTTAACTCTGCAAGCCCTATTAAATTAACACTTAACATATTTTTAAACTTCTCTATATACTTGTGTTCTGGTTCTGAGAAAAACCCATAACCTGCGTTGTTTACCAAAATATCAACATTTTTAAATTTATTAAAAAATATTTTTAAAAACCTCTTGATATTTGAAGTATGTTTAATATCAGCCTGAGCAATAAAAAAACTGTTTTTATCAAAAGACAGTCCAAATTCCTTATTTATAGCTTTAACTTTTTGAACATTTAACCCAAAGCCACCTACATTATAACCTTCGTTTAAAAACCTAATAGCTGCAGCCTTACCAATACCACTCGTTACCCCGCTTATTAAAACTGTTTTTTTGTTCATATATTTATGCTCTATTTTCTTTAATTGTTTCTAATACTTTACCTGTCTCTGCGTCTATTTTAACTATTAAATAAATATCGCTCATTTCAAAATCAACTTCCATTTCCCAAACCCCGTTTTTTAAACTGCGGTTTAACACCTCTGGTTGGGGTAGATCTGTCTTACTCGCTTCAATTAAAGCAGTTTTAACTGCGTCTATTTCTTTTACTTTTACTATTGTTGGTTTCTGCTCAACTAAAATAGTGACTTGGTTCTTTTCCGGTTCAAAGCTTTTTAGAAAAATTTCGTATTCATGAAAAACTTGACTGGGTCTTTTTGTAAAATGCAGACTAAAATTAAAAGCATCCCCTTCTTCCACAGCTTCCATATTAGCAAAAGTGTATTCAGCTTTATCTCCGGTAAAAGACTGTGGAGGCAAACTTACTCTTTGAAAGTTTATTTTCAAAGTTCCTAAAGTTACACTCTCACCTACTTGTAAGGCTATATCTGTATTAAATTTATTGAGGTTATTGCTATTGTTTAGGTTGTTCATAATGTTATTGCTATCTTTATAGTCATAGTTATTGTTATTCCCTCTCTTTATATATAAAAATACTCCTGCCACTATTACTACTATTAAAATAATTAGTATAGTTTTATTCATTTTCTTAACATTAAAATTCTTTTTTTAAAACCGCCATTTTTTACAGCCTTTTCTTCCCTTAAATGTTCTATTTCTTCAGCGTTATAGCTTTTCAGTTCCATAATTGCTTTTACAAGCTCTAAAACATCTGCCAATTCTTCTTTGGTATTTCCTTCCTTTATAGAATACTCCAATTCCCTAGCTTCTTCCACTACCTTCTTTAAAAGAAATTTTAAATACTCTTCGTCGTTTTCTAAAACCCTAGTTTCAGGAAGCTTGCCTGTTTTGTCTTTGATGATTTCAGGAATTCTGTCCCTAACAAGTTTAGGCAATTCGTTTTCAAAATTTTGATTGGTTGGTTTAAATTGCATACGTTTTAAGTTTAGACAATTGCTTTCTTCTCCATAAGAGCATACATACTAACCCCAAATTTGTTACAACAATACTTACAGGATAAAGCCAAGTTGTTAAATTCAAGGACTCCAAAGCAAAAAACCCAGGTATAAATTTTACGGAGCTTAAAACATAAGTGCTAACTGTTTCTTCAAAAGGTTTAAAATACCCTTTTCTGTATGTTGGCACACAAGCCAAGGCATCTACCGCTGTGACTATTAACACCGCTGTAAGAGGATTATTTGTAAGTTGCCATAATACAATTCCAAAAATAGCTAAAATAAAACTTACCCAATCCAAAGTAGTTATGTCCTTCTCCCCTCTATATAAAGAAAGAACAGCAATAAAAAAACAAGAAAGCGAAGTAAATCCTGTTACCCACGAACCCACTCCTCCGCCTTTTGCTAATTGAGCAAAAAAAGCTATAGCAGTTAAAAGTCCCCACAAAAACCAAGAAAAAACATGTGGCTTGGTTTTCTTTTTAAAAATATCTCTATAGTAAGGTAAAATGCTCACAATTCCTATACCTACAGCAAACACTGTTAAACCAACTTTATAATCCATAAGTTTATCGATCCCACTTAGTTATGTGAAGTGAAAAATCTACTTGATAGTCGGGAATACCAATTAAGATCCCATACTCAGCTGCTTTGTCATATTGCTCCTTGTTTGAACGATCAGTAACATGAAAAACTTTATCACGATAAATAATAAAATGTTCTTTGTCGGTTTTAAAATCTGCGTACCAATTATGTTCACGGTCTAAAGCTTTGCTTATTTTTTCTGCAATCGCAGTAACCTTATCGGCTGAAATCTCTACATTATGCATGGTCCACTGTTTTACCCATGGAGTTTTATGCTTTTCGGTAACTGGCTCAGTCTTTGTTGAAACAATTTCAACATCATTTAGAACGGACTTATCTGCAAGACTTTCTTCAATAATAATGCCGGTAAAATTCATAGTAATATTATTAAAATTTTATTTTTGCGCAATTACTTGTATCCAATTTGTGTCACCTTTTGAATAAATTCCTTCATAAACAATTTCCATACCGCCCTCTTGTAAATAGTGCTTAATCTCCTCTAGGGTAAAGTAACTAAAAAATCTTTCATATTCATAACCGTAGTCATTCTCAATAACACTTTCTTCGTCTTTATTTCCCGGTCTTAATTCTTTTACGCAAATATAAAAATAGCCGCTGGGAATAAGCTTTTCTTTCAATCCATTTAGAACTTGAGTAATTTCATTTTTTGGGATATGTAACAAAACTGCTTGCGCAAAAATACCAGAAAAATTTTGTTTAATACTACTTAAGTTTTTTATATCAGCAACATAAAAATCTACATTCGGAACAGTTTGCTTAGCTAACTCAATCATTTTCTCTGAAAAATCTATACCTACAACTTTTAAACCTTTGTCAGCCAAGTACTTTGACTTTTGACCCGGACCACAGCCAACGTCTAACACGGTGGCACCAGGTTTTAAGAATGAAATAAATTTAGCAACACCACCGGTTTGCCACCAAGTTGATTTACTGTGATCCTTGGCCCAATCCCCAGCAATTTTGTTGTAAGTATTTTTCAAATCGTTCATTGATTTTATCTTATTTTGTGATTAATAAAAAAGCTTTTAAATCAGCAAACGGTTTAATCTGCAAATAGGTTTTTTGATAATCTTCTTCTTTAAGAGACGCTCTAGTAACAGTGTATCCGTCAGGAACAAAAAGCCTGTCCCAACCATAACCATTTTCACCGGCAGGAATTTCTGCTATCTCACCACCCATTCCACCTTCAATCAATTTTAAAGTTTCACCATCAAAATATCCAAAAACACACTTTGCTTTAGCTTTGCGACTTTTCCCGTTGATCATCGAACAAATTGTTTCAAAAGCCATGTTTTCAATAAAAAATTTTATAAACGGTCCGGGTAAACCATTTAACGCTTCGAACTCAAGCGAAACATCCTCAACAATCACCGGAGTCTTAATTTTTTCGTAGGCTTGTCGAACCTTATGCTCTACTATTACTTTAAGATCTAAAGACTGAATTTCATCTAAATCCAATTTTAAATGCTTAACAGGAAACCCAAGATACTTAGCTAAGTAGTCTGCCTTGTATTGATTACCAGTTATGAAAGTAATATCTTTGTTTTCCATAATATAGATTAAAGTCTGGCGGAGAGGGAGGGATTCGAACCCTCGAGCCCCTTTTGGAGGCAACCGGTTTTCGAGACCAGCGCACTAGACCGCTATGCGACCTCTCCTTGAACTTTTCATATTATAAAACAAATATTCTCTATGAGATAGTGACAAACCTTGAAAATTAGTGTAAGATTAACATTCTAAAAATTTGAAGGAGTGTGAATGAAACAAAATCATGCCAAAAGTCGAGTGCTGGGTTTTGTTATGTCTGGGGCACTGCACCTTTTGACATGCTTAGCCTGCCTCACTTTATACATGGACTTCAAGTTGCAACCACCAACCCCACTTTATACGTCACCGGCTGTGCCGCCCAGAACGGAAAGCGCCATACTCACTGCCTACCATTCGGACCTATGTGCAAAGGGCGACTACAAACGCGGGAAAACAAAAAGCGGAGGTTCGGCTTGTAACGAAATTGGGGTTGCCACTGACTGGAATACCTTACCCAAAGGGACGATGATTTATATAAACGATTCCACAATGCCGCGTGAGAAACGCTTGCGCATTGTGGACGACGGATGCGAAGCCTGCGAACAGGCGTCACTTTCCGGCGAACTCCTGCTTGATATCCGCCATTTAACCCTGGCCGATGCCAGAAGATTTGGCAGAAAAGAAAACGTCCCCATTCTCATTTTTCCAACCCCGTAAACACACCAGAGCCATGGAATTTCCATGGCTCAAATCATATATTAACCTATAAATAAAAAGTCTCTCTTTATAAGAAGAAGTGAAACTTTTGAGTTTGTTCCATTTTTAAACTAAATTACTACAAAAGCTTATTCTATGAATTGGACTTAGTCCGTGTTTTAAAATTGCTTGTCTGTGTGAAAGCGTTCCATAGCCTTTGTGCTTGGAAAACTCGTACTTGTTATAAGCTTCCCCTAACTCTCTCATAAGCCCGTCGCGATAGACTTTCGCAACAATAGACGCCGCGGCTATGGAGAAAACTTGATTGTCTCCATCAATTACAGCTTCTTGAGAAAAATTTATTTCGGGGATTTCAAACTTACCGTCCACCACCACAAAAATATTTTCCGGTTGTTTCATTTGAAACAGTAGTCCTTCAACCGCTTTCTTCATGGCAAGCAAAGTTGCATTGTGAATGTTTATTTCGTCTATAACTTCAGGCGAGACTTCACCTAAAGCAAACACTAAGTTTTCTTTGATTACTCCAGCCAACTCCTCTCGCTTTTTTGGAGTAAGTTGTTTACTGTCATTTATTTGATTAGTCCAATTCTGGTCAATCTTACTTAATCTTGTCATTCTTGGACAATCAAAAATTACTGCACATGCTACAACCGGGCCGGCCAAACTTCCCCTACCCACTTCGTCTACACCCACAATAAATTCAAACCCTTGTTTTTGTTTTTTTGTTTCGTAAGCTAAATTCATTTTTACAAAGGAAATTTTCCACCCTTTACTTTACCACCCCCCAAGTTTTTTAAAACACTGGACTCAAAACTATAGTTCGTTTGCAGTTTTTCTTCTTGCTTTTCTTTGGCAAAGCCAATTAATTTTGTTAAAAGCTCAGGAAGTTCCAAACCCGAAGCTTTCCAAAGATGGTGATACAAAGTGCCCGGGAGAGGATTTACTTCGTTTGCATAAAACTTGTTTGTAGAACGTTCCACCAAAAAGTCTACACGAGCTATTCCACTACAACCCAAAGCTTTATATACAGCTTTAGCAGTTTCTTGAATGTCTTTTGTTATTTCTGGAGAAAGTCTGGCCGGTATAACCAAACTATTTTGAGCTTTGCCAATTTGTGCTCCCCCGTCTTTTAAATACTTGTCTTCAAAACTAAACATATCTTGGACAAAAACCGACTCTTGTAAAACGGAAGCGGTTAGCTCGTTGTTACCAATAACACAACAAGTTATGTCTAAAACATCTTCCACCCCTTCTTCTACTAAAACCTTGTTGTCGTAATAAAGCGCAACCTCTATTTTCTTTTCTAAGTCTTTCTCGTCTTTTACTTTCCCAATACCAATGGAAGAACCCAAATGCACGGGCTTTACAAAGAGCGGATATTTTAACTGTTCCGCAATTTGATTTTTGATTTTTACATTTTGATTTTGCCAATCATATTTACTAAAATGTATAAATTTCGTTATGGGGATTAAGGCGTTTGACATAACTATCTTGGTTAAAGCTTTGTCCATGGAAAGCGCGGAAGCAGGCACGTTGCACCCAACATAAGGCACACCATACATTTCAAACATACCTTGCAAGCTACCGTCTTCACCAAACGTTCCATGAAGCGCCGGAAAAGCTAAGTCTACCGAAACTTCTTTTCCGGTTAAGCCTTTTTTCTTAAACACCAACCTACCAACAGACTTTTCTAAATCCAAAAAATATTCAGCTAACTTACCTTCTTCTATAGTAGTAGAGTTTGGGTCTGAAAAGAGCTTCATGCTTGAAAGCTCTTCACCTAACATCCACCTACCATGCTTAGTAATATAAATTGGCACAACTTTAAAACCCAAGCCCTTAAGGCCGGCAATAATTAACTGTGCGGTAATTATGGAAATGTCATGCTCTACACTGCCAGAGCCAAAAAAAACTCCTACGTTCATAAAATTTATTTAGAATAATTAGGTTAATTAGTATAATTCTTGCTCTACAAATACTGGTCTCCCCAGTCGTTTTGAAAAAGAATTACATCTCCCGGTTTTAAAATATCTTTCAAACCAGCATGCGCCTCTTGTGCTGTGTCAAACCAAATTAGCTTATTGGCTGATTGGCTTTTTAGCTTATTGGCTTCATTTATACCCACTTGGATAAATGGCGTTACACTGTTCTTTATTAGTATAACCACATCTACCACCTCTGCCAATTGCCTGCCTATTTCTAGGTGAGCTTCTTTAGTGAAAGCACCTGTCTCTACTAAGCCCGGAGTAATGTAAATTTTCCTTCTATTTTCAAACCGGCTCAAAGTTTTAATGGCTTCTTTTACACCTTCAGAGTTACCGTTATAAGCGTCGTCAATAACTAAAACATTACCGCCGGATAAAGTAGGCTGCAACCTGTGAGCAACTGGTTTAATGTTTTCCAACCCTTTTTTTATCTCCTCTGTACTTAACCCCAACTCTAAACCCACTTTAATTACTGCATCGGCAACTCCCAAAGCATACTCACCAAGCAAACGGATTTTAAAACTACCTAACTCCATAGATTCAGCTTCCCAACCAAATATATTTTCTGTAAAATTTTGATTTTTGATATTTGATTTTTGATATTGCAGTACCTTATGGTCCGGCCAAATATATTTTTTATAGTTTCCAATTACATTTTGGTCATCGCCATTTAAAATTACAGTTCCTCCCGGTTTAGTTCCTGAAACTATTTCAAAAATTGTTGAAATAACAGTTTCCATGTTTCCCATACGTTCTAAGTGAGCTTCGTTTACTCCTGTAATAATGGAAATATCGGGAGCTGCCAATTTGCACAACTCTTCCACGTCCCCCTGATAATGCTCCCCCATTTCCAGAACTAAGATTTGAGTTTCTTCGCTTAAATCTTTTAGAACCCATCTTGCTACCCCCACTGGGGTGTTTACACTCTCGGGCGTACTTAGCACTTTGTACTTTGCACTTAACACCTCCGCCAAAGCTACTTTCATGGTTGTCTTACCAAAACTTCCGGCTATGCCAACTATCTTAATTTGAGATTTGAAATTTAAAATTTTAGACTTTGCTCGCCACACAATGAAACTTTTTAAAACTAAATCTACCGGCAAAAGCAGTAGAGAAATAAGAATATAAAAAACAAAATAAACCCCAAAAAGCAACAAAAAAACAAAAACACTCGTAGCCAAGCTTTGCGGGTTAAATGTTGAATCACTTTTATTTAAAAAGTAAAAGACTAGCAATGAAATTGCAATTTGCAAAAGAAAAGCAAATGCCACAAAAGTTTTAGCTTTCAAAGTCCAAACTAAATTTTTTCTTAATGGCTGTTTAGTTTGGAAAAAACCTTTTTTAAAAAGCAACCTTAAATAGCGGAAAATTTCATAATTTTCTAACTGAAACAAATAAAGCTGGTATTTTGGGATTTTAAATAAATTCATTTAAAATTTTAGTAAAGTTTTCTGGTTGGTCTAAAAAGCTAAAATGCCCTGCGTTTGGCAAAATTTTTAAGACAGAATTTGGAATTAAAGTTTTCATTCTTTCACCAAACTCTACCGGAGTTTCTTTGTCGTTTTCTCCCCAAATTATTAAAGTGGGAATGGTAATACGCTGCATGTCGGCCGTAAGGTCTTCAGCAATCACCTTTTTAAAAGTCTCTTGTAACATTGGTGTAGCTAAATAGTCTTCTAAGCCAAGAGCTCTATATATTGACTTTCTTAAACCTTGCATAAAATTTGGAACAAAAAAAGGCTTTGTTAACTTTGCTATTAAAGTAATTAAATTTTTATGTCTTGCTTTTGAAACAAAGCCGGCGCTGTTCACTAATACTAATTTTGAAACCAAATTTGGAAACTGCGATGCTAATTTTATTCCTACCCTACCACCAAATGAATGCCCAACTAAAATTATGTTACTTAGGTTTTCTTTTTTTATAAATTCCGCAACCGTTTCAGCATAATCCCCCACTGAAAAAGGTTTTTTGGGCGCTGGAGATTTTCCAAATCCGGGAAGATCGAGACAAAAAACTGATAACTCTTTATTTATAACTAATAACTTTTCTACTACCCCACCCCAAACTTCTTTGTTTGAACGCCAACCATGCAAAAACAGCAGACATTTTTCGCCTGCTACACTTTTCATTTGCCCAAAACGGGAATACCTTACTAGTAAATTGTTTATAACAATTTCATTTTCCATATATCTTGGTCGGGCTGCTGGGAATTGAACCCAGTCTACACGCACCCGAAGCGTGCGTACGACCGACATACTCCAGCCCGCTTTAGATTTGACCTAAATATTATAGCTAATAGCTATAAATATAAAAAGCCCAAAAAAACACCCTAAAACAAAAAAAGCATTCTATTTACAGAATACTTTTTTTGTGGTGGACCTGGGGGGAATCGGACCCCCGACTAATCCATGCCATGGATCCGTATTACCATTATACTACAGGCCCGAAATATTTTTTTACTCTCTCCCCTATTTTGGGTAAATTCCGGTCGCTGTATTTTACCTAATTCTCTTTAAATCATCAAGGGTCTTTTGCCAACTCTGCGCTTGTTCCCTAAATGCCGGAATAACACCAATATTATTTAAAACCCAACCAGCTATTACAAGAATTAAAATAGCGCCTATTACCGAACCTGCTCCTGTTAAAATTCCTTTGAAAAAAGCTCTGGGTAAGCTGTCAGTTTTGTTTTTTATTTGAAGCAACCTTTCTTCTAAAAGTTGCAAATGACTTTTTAACTCTGGGTCCATGTATTTATTATAACAAATTTTTATTTTTTGTTTGACACTAGCTTACTGGCCAATGGCCACGAGCGAAGTCGAGTGGTGCCCTCGGAGGGAATCGGACCCCCATCTTATCCTTAGGACGGATCTGCTCTATCCATTGAGCTACGAAGGCGTATTAGACTTTTCAGAACTAGAAAATTATATCATAAATACCGCTGTGCTAAAATGCTCTTAGATAATATACTTCATACATATGAACGTTCTAAGATTGAATTATACCATATTTTTGTGAAAATATCAATAATCACTATAAACACGGTTAAATTAGCAAAAATTTTCTATTTTTTGTTTATTTTAAGCCTTTTTTTTCCTATTAGACATGTTTTCTTTTCAGACCAATCTTTTATAACAGGTGTTTATTCAGATTTTACCTCATATTCCTTATATTTAAGCGATATTTTTATTCTCACCACGTGGATTTTGATTCTACCACGTGGTGAGAACTTCTACCACGTGGTAGAAAAGCTAAAATACTTAATATTTTGGCTTGTTTTAGCTGTTTTCTGGTTTTTACTTAAAAATGAGCCTATAAACTGGTATTTTAACCTAAAAATCCTTGAACTAATTGTTGCATATGGAACAACATTAGTACTATTTAAAGAAAAAGCCTTTAAATTCAGGACAATTCTCACAATTGTGGCACTTTCGAGCATTCAAGCCATTATTGCCATCATCCAGTTCTATAAACAAACTTACCTTGGACTCAATAAGTTAGGGGAGCAGCTAATTAGCCCAATATCATTGGGGGTTGCAAAGATTGTTTCAGGTGAAACTCCCTATATTCGTGGCTATGGCACATTTCCTCACCCCAATGTACTTTCGGCCTTTTTAGTTACATCGTCTTTTGCTTTCCTATGGCTTTTTGTAAATTCCAATTCATTTAAATCTAAAGTTTTTTACACATTGGGCTTTTTTATTAATGTTTTTGGTCTTATCATAACTTTTTCCAGAGCCGGATATTTAGCTTTTTTAGTTGGCCTAATCTTCTTTTTTAGCTTTTTGTTAATTAAAACTTTAATAGCTAAGTTTTACGTACAAAATCCAGAAATAATTACAAAACTCAAACAATCTCTATTTATTACAATAATTTGCATTGCATTAGGCACCGCAGTATATTGGCCATTTATTACAACTCGAGCCACACTTAGCGACCAAAGCAGTTTAGATAGAATGACTTACAACAAAATTGGCTTAAAAATTATCCGAGACAACCCAATCTTTGGCACTGGGGTGGGGGAGAGTGTGCTTCACATGGAACGTTATAGCGAAAAAAACTTGGAACCATGGGAAAAACAACCCATACACAACTATTTTCTACTTTCCGCTTCTGAATTGGGTATAGTTGGTTTTTTGTTAATACTTTGGATATTTCTTTCTCACTTTTTTTCTTTATTTAAAAAAATTCTTAGTTCAGAAAACTTTAAGGAGCTAGGTAAGTTTGTATTTTTAGCAACAATTTTAATTTCTTTTTTTACACTCATGCTGTTTGATCACTATTTTTATACAATCCAGCAAACCCAAATGCTTTTATGGATTGTTTTAGGTGCAATTGTAGGACAAATAAAAAATCCCCAAGAAGGGGACTTTACTTAAACCTTGGCACTTAGCTCTATTTTTTTACTTGTGATAATTTTTTCCTGTAAGAATTGTAAACGCCCGGTAAATTTGTTCTTCCAAAATTATTCTTGCCATATTGTGAGGGAAAGTAAGAGGGGAGAGGGAAATATTGTAATTTGAATACTCTTTTAAAACATCAGACAAGCCTATTCCACTACCTAAAACAAAAGTGATTTCTCTACCTAAGCTACCTATACGCTCTAAAAAATTTGCAAAATCTTTCGAATTTCTTAAGGTGCCTTTTTCTTCCAACAAAATCACTATTGAATCCTTTGGTAATTGCTTAATTATTTTTTCTGCTTCTTGTTGCTTAACTTTTTCCAAATCCTGATTTTTTCCATAAGAAACTTCCGCAAGCTCGACTAACTTGAGTTTACAAAAAGGGGAGAGACGCTTTAAGTATTCTTTTTCAAGCTCCAAGTAAGCTTTCTCTTTAAATTTTCCTAAAACTATAATGTTGATTTTAAACATAAATTCATCATAATAGATTAATTCAATATCCACAATAAGTTGGATTTTTTTCTTAAAACAACCTATGTTAAACTGACAACTATCCAATTAGAATAGCTAAACTATATAAATTGGGCCTATGGTCCAGTGGTAAGACGCCACATTCGCATTGTGGAAGCGCGAGTTCGATTCTCGCTAGGTCCACCAAAAAACACCCCGCCTTTGGCGGGGTGTTTTTTTAAATAGTCTTTTTACATTCCATGAATGATTTCTATTTTTGCACCTAGGTTTTGCAAACGTGTAACTAAATCTTCATAACCACGGTTGATACTGTAAACATTCCTAAGTACCGAAGTCCCTTTAGCTGCCAACATAGCTATGAGAATTATAGCCGCAGGCCTTAAAGCCGGGGGACAGATAACTTCAGCCCCTTTAAGTTCAGTTGGTCCGTCTATATACACCCTATGAGCATCGGCCAAAATAATATTGGCCCGAAGCTTATTTAATTCCATATAGTAGATTGCCCGGTTTTCGTAAACCCAATCGTGAATAAGCGTTTTACCCTGAGCTTGCGTAGCAACAGGAACAAAAAAAGGAAGATTGTCTATGTTAATACCAGGAAAAGGCATGGGATGAATTTTTTCTTCCAAAGCTTTAAGCTCAGAGGGGAAAGTTTTAATATCTACTAAATTAGTATACCCATTTTTAGACTTATATTTTTTTACAATTTCATATTTAAATCCCATTTTTGAAAGCTTTAAAAGCTCTAATTCTAAAAAGTCTATTGGACAACGTTCAATGACTAAACTAGATTTTGTAATTGCTGCCAAAGACAAAAACAACATAGACTCAATTGGGTCTTCGCTTAAAGAATATTCCACGTTTTCATTAATATTTTCCTTACCAAAAACAGTCAAAGTCGAAGTACCTATACCTTCTACTTTTACACCTAAACGTTCTAAGAAAAAACATAAATCCTGAACCATGTAATTTGAAGAGGCATGCTTAATTACAGTCTTACCCGGAATCTTTGCAGCTGCAAGTAAAACATTTTCTGTAACCGTATCTCCCATTTCATATAAAATTATTTCAGTTGCCTTTAACTTACCAACACTAATTTTATAATGGTCGTGTATTGTTTCTATCTTCACACCCAGTTTTTCTAAAGCAAACAAATGCGGCCTTACCGTGCGGGCCCCCAACTTACAACCACCTGCTAAAGGAATACTAAAACTTTTAGATAAGTGGATTAAAGACCCAATAGTCATAAGCACGCTTCTAGTTTTTACCGCCGCCTGTTTATCCATGTTATCAATTGTAAGTTTTTTTGCTGGTTTTATATACAAATCCTGATTTTCCCATTTAAACCCAACCCCCATACTTTCTAATACTTCTATTATCCTATGCACCTCTTCAATTTTAGGAACACTTCTTAAAAGTGTGCTGCCTTGGTTTAAAAGAGAAGCACACAAAATTGAAACCGCAGCATTTTTAGAAGTGTTTGTAACCACCTTACCAGAAAGTTTTTGACCCCCCTCAATTTTAAAACTGACCGAAGAGTCAGCTAAAGAAATTATTTTTCTGTTTAAAACCAAACTTATCTTTGCAAGCATTTCGGTAGAAAAATTTTGCAAACCTTTTTCCATTCGAGCCACAGCTGACTGGCTAGTTTTTAACTCCTTTGCAAACTGACTTTGTGTTAAGCCTTTTTGTTGTCTTAATTTAACAATAAATTCTGCGATTTTTTCTTGTTCATTCATAAGTATATTTTTAATATCACATATGAGATATTATAACAAAACCCCGCCTTCTTATCAAGTCAGGCGGGGGGAGTTTAAATAATATTTATTAAAAATTAAAAAGTTTTCCAAACCAATTTTCCAAAAAATGGCTTTTTTGATTGGAGTAGTACAAAACCAGCACCAAACCTAGGTAAACTAAGTTTAATATGAGTAATTTAACTAAATCATGCTTAATAATAGAATATTCTTCAGCATGAACTTCAGAAACTTGGGAGGAATTAGCGCTCTGAGCTAAATGATGTTTATGTTTCTTTGACATAGGTGAAGTTATTTTAACACTTACGCAATTTGAACGCAATCTGTTAGAGTGCTACAATATTTTGACATGAGTAACATATTTACTGAAAATCTAGGGATTCTTGCACTTTTAACTGCCTTTTTAGGGCTTGGTTTAAGTCTGTATAATTTTATTAAACTTAGAGAAATTACCCGTTTAAAAAAACTGTTTTTCACAGGCACAGGGGACGTGAATTTAGAAAACGCACTTAACTCACTTGCCCAAAATGTAAAAAATTTGCAAGACGAACAAATGACCAGTCAGCAACATTTACAAGAATTGCAAAACATTTTAAAGTTTGCAGTTCAAAAAGTTGGACTAGTACGTTTTAATCCTTTTGCAGAATCGGGTGGAAATTTCAGTTTTTCTTTAGCCTTGCTTGACGACACAAATTCTGGAGTAGTACTTACCAGCATGCACGGCAGAGAACAAAACCGTGTTTATACAAAAACTATCAATAACGGAAGAAGCGAAACCCAACTTACCGAAGAAGAGCTTCAAGCAGTTAAAAATGCATATCAAAACAAGCATATAAATTAAAGAAAGGAATTATATGGAAAAACTCTTAGACGACCAATTAAATGCTCCGGCTGAAACAGTTGTCGGACCAAGCGTTAAAATCCAAGGAGACTTAAACTCTGAAGGAAACATAAAAATAGAAGGTCAAGTTAGCGGAAAAGTAAAAACAAGTCAAAGTGTCTACGTTAACCCGGGAGCAATTATTGCCGCCGATGTTTTGGCTGGAAATGCAGTTATTGGAGGGGAAATTCAAGGTAATTTAAAAATTGCCGGTCACTTAATCTTACAAAGTACAGCTAAAATTTTGGGGGATATAGCATGCAATATTTTAAGAGTAGAAGACGGTGCTCAGTTTAGTGGAAAGTGTGCAATGGGCTCTAACGGTAATGGAAATGGGAAAAAGGCAGTAAAAGAAGAAATAGTAGAAGAATAAATCTTTACGAATTACCAATTGTTACGAATATACCAATACTGCAACCTTGGTTATAATTCGTAAATTCGTATTTATACGTAATTCGTACAGAATGCATTACTATATTTTAGACCAAAATAACTTACCTTTAGACAAATTTGAAAGGTTACAAACAGATCTTTCCGGGCTTTTAGCTGAGTTTAAAATCGCAGGTGAAATGGCCAGGGTTACACCACTTAGAACGGTTCAGGACTTAGTCGATACCGCTAGTCAAAGAGGGGTAAAAACCCTGACCGCTTGTGGTACCGACGACACCTTTAATTTAATGCTTGCTGCCCTAAAGGGAAGAGATTTTGTCCTTGGGTTTATTCCGTTTGATGAAAATTCATTTTTAGCAAAAATTTTAGGTTTAGAAAATTTACATAGTGCTGTTAAAACCATAGCCGGCAGAAGGGTTGAAAAAATCGATTTAGCAAAAATTTCCGGTAACTATTTTATTAGTTCACTAGAATTTGGAATTTTAAGTCAAAACATACAAAAAGCAGGTTGGTTTAATAGTTTAAAACTCCTTTCTTCCGAACCCAAAAGTTTGACAGTAAGAATTGATAATTCTTATAACATTACTTTAAATGCGCTTGGAGGCTTAGTTGTTAACATTCGCGCCAGCTCTTCTAACAAACAAAGCATTGCTAACCCCACTGATGGCAGCTTAGATTTACTTATTTTAGAACCATTAAACAAAATGCAAATTTTAGGTTACAGAAAAGACATAGCTGAAGGCATGTTGGAGAATGTTCCTAACAGCACAGTCATAAAATGCAAAAAAATTGAATTTTTAGAACCTCGCGGCCTAGCTTTAAGCATGTTAGGCAGAATTGTTGCCAAATTTCCAAGTACTGTAGAAATAATACCTCATAGACTAAGAATGATTGTTGGAAGAAACCGTACCTTCTAAATTCCACAGACCTTTTAAGACACACAGATAGCATAGATAAAACAAACCTTTAATAACTAAGTGGGTTGACCCGGTAGAGCTACATCGCAAATTGTTTCTAATAATACATTTTAGGAAATTATTAGCTATTTTCTTAAGATAATGTTGTAATCAAACTAATTGCGATGTGATTCTACCGGGTTGATTTTATTAGGTTTTTCTGATAAAGTGGTTTAGTTACTTATGAATTTATCTTCTTTGTCCTCACAACTCAACATGTCCATTCAGGATCTCCGCTTTAAAGCAAAGGAGAAAGGTTTTTTTGTTTCGCCTCGTGCAAACAAAATTGACAATTATTTAGCAAAACAAATCTTTGACGCTTTATCTGTTGCCCCAAAAGAAAAGGCCGCAGACCAAAAACCTAAAACACCCACAAAAGTTACTCTGCCTTCTTTTGTAAAAGTAAGAGAATTTGCACAAATTTTAAATTTACCAGTTACTGACGTTATTCGTACACTCATTAAAAACGGAGTCATGGCCACCATTAACGAAGAAGTAGACTTCGATACGGCATCAATAGTGGCTCAAGACTTAGGTTTTGAAGTTTCAACAGAAGCCGATTTAAGCGTCTCTGATTTTGGCCTAGGTTTTTTAAACGAAGTTTTAAAATCAGAAAAAGAAGAAAATTTAGTTCCTCGGCCGCCAATTGTCGCCATTATGGGGCACGTTGACCACGGAAAAACTACGCTCTTAGACACCATTCGCAAAACCCATGTCGCGGAAGGCGAATCGGGTGGAATCACTCAACATATTGGAGCTTACCAAGTGAAAAAAAATGGTAAATTTATTACATTTCTAGACACACCGGGTCACGAAGCTTTTAGTGAAATGCGCGCACGTGGAGCCAACGTAACCGACATTATTGTTTTAGTTGTAGCTGCAGATGACGGAGTCAGACCTCAAACCTTGGAAGTTATAAATCGAGCCAAATTTACCAACACTCCAATGATCGTGGCTATAAATAAAATAGATAAACCGGACGCCAACACCACACGGGTTAAACAAGAACTTGCTGGCCAAGGAGTTTTAACTGAAGAGTGGGGCGGTAAAATTATTGCTGTAGAAATTTCTGCAAAACAAAATCAAGGAATAGACAACCTTTTAGAAATGATTTTGTTAACTGCAGAAGTTGAAAATTTCAGAGCTAACCCCAAAGGGCAAACCTTAGGTACAATTATTGAATCAAAAATAACTCATGGTAAAGGCGCAACGGCCTCGGTTATTGTACAAAACGGGACTTTAAAAGTCGGGGACATAATTGTTGCCGGTGCAGCTTTTGGGAGAATTCGTTCTTTAGAAGACGAACACGGTAGAAAATTAAAAGAAGCAGTCGCCTCTAGCCCAGCTCAAATCTCTGGGCTTTCCGAAATTTGCCAAGCTGGTGACATTTTACAAACAGTACCAACTTTAGACGAAGCTAAACAAATTGCGGTTGTAGCAGTAAAAAAACAGCGTAGCCATAAACTTTCTTCAAAACAAGCCATTCAAGGCGACTTAACCACAAAAACTTTAAATTTAATAATCAAAGCAGACGTAGCCGGCTCCTTAGAAGCCATTAACCAGTCCATAGCCAAACTTAAAAATGACGAAGTTAAAATTAATGTTATTTCCGATGGCGTAGGCGAACTCAATGAGTCAGATGTGCTCATGGCTTCCAGTAGCAAAGCCACTGCCATTGCTTTTCGAACCAAGGTTAACCCGAAAGCGGTTGCTTTAGCTAAGCAAAAAAAAGTTATTGTGGACTCCTACGAAGTTATCTATGAACTTTTAGAAGACATAACTTCTGCAGTGATTAAAATGTTTACTCCGGAAACAGAAAAAATTACTTTCGGCAAAGCTAAAATTCTAGCTATTTTCCGTACTGAAAAAACTCAAATGATAGTTGGAGGCAGAGTAGAAGAAGGCGAATTAAAAAAAACCGGCCAAATTGCTATTTTAAGAGACGGAGTCGAAATTGGCAAAGGTAGTGTTAACGAACTACAACATAACAAAGTTGCCGCTAAGTCCGTGGCTATTGGTGAAGAATTTGGAATTAAAATTGCTACTTCAACCAAAGTTAAAGAAGGCGACGTTTTAGAAAGCTTCGAAGAAAAAATAAAACCCAAAACACT
>CAZFTX010000007.1:56227-58282 GCA_964521955.1 uncultured Candidatus Saccharibacteria bacterium
CAAAACCCCTTACGGGGTTTTGTTTTTTAAGCTTAGACTTGTCATACACGGTTTTTTAGACTATAATTGCATGTTAAATGCTAAAATAAAGTTATTAGTTTTCTCACTAATAACTAAACTCTATTACTTTATGGAAAAAAAGCAAAAGAATCCAAACCGCATTGCCAAAGTAAATGCCACCATCCAACAAGCGTTAGGACCAATTTTACATGAATTTCTAAGTGACGAAAAAGGTTTAGTCACAATTTCCAAAGTTGAAACCAGTCGCGACATGAAATGGTGTAAAGTTTGGATATCTATTTTTGGAGGGGACGATCAAAAACTTTTGGAATTGTTACAAAAAAACATCTACCATTTGCAAGGTGAGCTTAACAAACATTTTTTTTCAAAAATCATTCCTCGTCTCCAGTTTTTCTTAGACACTACCCCACGCTATGTTCAACACATTGAAGAAGTAATAAAAAAAATCCACGAAGAATAAATACACAACAAGATACTAATATACGAATACATGCGAATGATACAAATAATACAGATTTTAAATAATTAGTATTATCAGTATCATTGGTATTCAAATTAGTATATCCGTATCATATTATTTAAACACCATGCATCAAAATTTCACCGAAGCAAAAAATTTAATAGACCGGTCAGAAAAAATTCTCCTAACCATGCACGAACGCATGGACGGTGACGACGGGGGTAGTGTTTTAGCCATGGCACACTTATTAAAAACATTAGGCAAAAAAGTAACCTCTGCAATTAAATTTGGTGTGCCACCATCTTTAGAATTTTTACCTGGAAGCCATAAAATTTTAGAAGACATTACCAATGAAGAATTTGATTTACTTATAACTTTTGGTTGTGGAGAAAAAGCCAGGTGTGGAAGTGAAAACATACTTAAACTAAACGTACCCACACTAAATATTGACCACCACCCAGACAACAAACTTTTTGGGGACGTTAACATTGTAGACGCCCAAAAGTCTTCAGTTGCTGAACTGGTTTATGATTTTTTTGTTTTTAACTCATGGAAAATATCCAAAGACATTGCTACCTGCCTTCTAACTGGAATTATTACCGACACCGGATCTTTCATGCATAACAATACTACCGCTTCAGCTTTAAAAGCAGCCTCCGAACTCATGAAAAAAGGAGCTCGTTCGAGCAAAATTGTTCAACATACTTACAAAAATAAAACCCCAAACACTTTTTTCGCTTGGAGCAAAGCCATTGAAAACTCTTTTTACGACTCTAAAAATAAAATTATTTTCTCTATCATTACAGAAAGCGATCTCAAAGAAATAGGGAGCTTACCCAAAGCGGCTTTTGACGGTCTAGCAGAAACTCTAAACACAGTACCAGAGGCAAAAATGGCAATGTTTTTAAGACAAGACGGGAAAGTAATTAAAGGTTCACTTCGAAGCGAAGAACACAAAGGCATGAACGTTGCCGAGATTGCCAGACTCTTAGGCGGGGGAGGACACACGCTTGCAGCCGGCTTTTCTTTAGCCGGTACGTTGAAAAAAAACGAACAAGGCCAATGGCAAGTAATTTAAAAATCCCGCTTAAGCGGGATTTTTAAATTTATCTTTTTTCTTTTAGAGCTTCTGCCCACCAAGTCAAACTTTTTAAAAGCCCGTCTATTTTCTTTTCAAGTTCAGGTTTTAAAAGTTCACCTTGTTCATTAAAATAGTCTTGCACCGGTCCAATCATGACTGTTTCGCGAATAGACATGGCGTTAAAATTTTGGATGATTGGCCTTAAATTTTCTATCATTCTTGCTCCGGATGTTGTACCGTCCGAAACTCCCACTAAACCAAAAGGTTTTTTTTCAAACTCCAAGTACAACCAGTCCAAAGCATTTTTTAAAACTGCCGAATAGCCATGGTTATACTCCGGACTTACCACAACAAAAGCGTCCGCGGCTTTAGCAATACTACTCCATTTTTGAGCATTTTCATTTGGATAACCGGTTTTATAAAAAACCACCGGCACAGTTGGGGCGTTATAAAAAGGCAAAGGCATTTCTTTAAAGTCTATAAGTTGGGTTGT
>CAZFTX010000008.1:0-53097 GCA_964521955.1 uncultured Candidatus Saccharibacteria bacterium
TGATGAACATTATTCTAGTTTTCCCTCCGTCCGGGGTTTCCTGTTATACAAAAAAATCCTTCACTTAGAAGGATTTTTTTTATTTAACTCCGTAATAAATTTTGTATTTTCTAACACGACCAGAGGTTTGTCCCAAGCAAGACTTAAGGCTTGGGACAAACTTAAACCCACTCTCACACCGGTATAACTACCGGGGCCTTTTGAAACTACAATTTTATTTATTGTTTTATAACTAACTATATTTTTTTTCAAAAACTCTTCAAGTTTTTTTGTCACGTTAAAACTTTCATAAGGTAAAATCTTTAATTTTTGTTTTAAAACCTTTTGATTCTTTAAAACAAAAGTAGTAGTTTCAAAATTAGTTGTGTCTATAAAAAGTGTCATGAGTCTATTACCAAGAATACTTTACCAACCTTTAATAAATTTTTTATCTTTGTTAAGTTTTAAAAATCCTAGTTCATGCTTTGCTACTTTTCTGTCATCCCAGTCCACATACTTCCCATTTGCCAAAGCAATTTTCTGGTCAGCGCCTTTACCTGTTATTAAAACTAAGTCTCCAGCTTCTGCAAAACTAAAAGCTTTTGCCACAGCTTCTCTTCTGTCTAAACTTTTAAACAAACTTTGCCCTTCTATTTTACCAGCACCCAAAGCACCTTGAGCCATTTGTTGGTTCAAAAATTGAGGATCATCATCGTAAGGGTCGTCTATGGTTATAAAAACCAAATCAGCAAACTCACCAGCCATTTTCCCTAAAAGTGGGATTCTAGCTTTGTCTCTTCCCCCACCTGTTGGCCCTAAAATTTGTAAAATTCTTTTATGAGGCCAGCGTCTAACTGTTTCGTACAATTGTCGCATTTCTTCAGGTTCGTAAGCATAGTCCACAACCACAGTAAACGGTTCTGCTTGAATTACTTCTACCCTGCCGGGAACCACTTCTACTTTTTCTAAAGCACTTTTGGCAGTTTCTAAAGACACACCCAAAGAAGAAGTTGTTGCTAAAGCGGCTAAAGCGTTGTAAACGTCGAACTGACCCTTTAAATGAAGATTGAATTCAGAATTTTGAATAAAAAATTTAACCCCCTGAGGTGAATATGAAATATTTAAAGCTTGAAAATCACTAGAGTTTTTTTCTGAATAGGTTACATATTTTTCTGCCATAAAACTTGAAAAATATTTTGCATGCTCACTGTCGGAATTTGTTATGATAGTTTTTTGTAAATTTGGATTTGTTTGCTTTTTGTAAATTGTTAAAGGTAAATTGTTAATTGTTTGAAAAAGCTTACTCTTTGCAAGCTTGTAATTCTCAAAGCCCCCATGCGACTCTATATGTTCCGGTGTAAGGTTTGTAAAAACAGCAATATCAAAATTAATACCCAAATGACGATTTTGTGCCAAACCTTCACTGGAAACTTCTAAAACTGCGTACTGGCATTTATTTTTTACCATTTTTGCCATCCACTTTTGTAAAATCCATCCGGAAGGCATGGTCATTTTTGCTTTGTTTAAATTCTCTCCTTGACCAATACTTAAAGTCACTGTGGAAGTATATCCAACTTTATTTCCGGCTTGTTCTAAAATTTTTGCAATTAAGTTTACTGTTGTACTTTTACCATTTGTCCCTGTGACGCCAATTACTACCATTTTTTCAGAAGGGTGACCAAAATAAATGCTCCCCGCCCAGGCTAAAAACCCGTGGTAATAAGGCCGCAAAAATTTCAAAAAAATCTCAGGAATAAGTTTTTTTATAAAGTTCATTTACTTAACCTTTTGTTTATCCATCTTAAAACTGAATATATAGTATACGCTATAAAATTATTTACCAAATCGTATGCTCCTGCATATTGTTTTATTTTTGGCGACACAGTAGAAAAACCCATTTTAAATTTTACAAACCCGGGAGTTTCACCCGAAGAAGTTTCTATTCCCCAAAAATCATAACCAGTTAAACCTAACGATTTTGCGTCCAGCATGGCTTTAAAGTGGAGCAAGTAAGGGGCCATGAGGTTTTTATTTTCCTGTGAAGACCCACCAAAAAGGTAAGTTCTGGTTTTTCCAAAGTCTATAATTAAAGCACTAGTTAAAAGCTGTTTTTGCCACAAAGCTTTGTAAATGTGTAATTTTAAATCACCATTCGGATTTTGTACCGCAAAAAAGGTAGCAAGTTTTTCAAAATAATCTTTACCCTGCGCCATGTAACCTTGCCTTTTTGCAGTTTCAACAATTAACCCCACTGCTTCTTGAGCAAAAAGTCCTTTACCAACAGTTAAAGCAAACTCGTCTTCTATAACAACTTCATGTTTTAGAGCGACTTTAATGTTATAGCGAGTCTTCTGGTGCATGTCGCTTAAAAGCTCTTCTTCACTCTTTGCCAGATCTATAACCAAAGTTTTTCCAGGCTGAATATTGGAAGACTTAATGATTGAATGATTTAATGATTGAATGACCTGATGACTTTTGGGTTCAATTCTAACAAAAATTGAGTCACTAAACTGTTTTGCAACTTGTTCTAAGTAATTTTGATTTTTAATATTTAAATTTTGATTTATTATTGGTCCATAAGGACAATACCAATAAAATTTTCCAAAAAACAAAGGCATTTTTACAAACTGCCCCAAGCCTATTTTCTCGTCTTTTTCTGTAAGCCAAAATCTTTTTACTTCTCTACCTAAAGTTTTTTGCCACTCTCCCCAATCCCAACTTTGCAAAAAAGACCCTTCGTCACTGTTGGCAACGAAATGGTTATAAGTTTGTTTTTCTGATTCTATTACTGGTATTAATTCCACGTTTGTAAATTACTGATGGACCAAATTACTTAGAAAGTAATTTTAAAGCTTGCTTTATTTGTTCCCCTGTTGAAACTGATGAATCTAATTTGTTTATCACTTCCCTAACTTCGCGCTGATTATAGCCTAAAGCAAGTAAGGCGTCGAAAACTTCGGAGCTACCCGTGCCTTGACCCTTGTCACTTACTACCTTGCCTTTAAGTTCTACAATTATTTTCTCTGCGGTTTTTGTACCAACTCCGGAAATACGAGTAAAAATCCCCGCATCCTGACTGGCAATGGCTTGCTTAACTGCATCCACTCGCGCCGCTGAAAGAATTGCTAAAGCAACTTTTGGACCGACACCCGAGACTGTAATTAACATTTCAAAAAACTGTAAAGTTTCAAAATTAGGCAAACCAAAAAGCGCTTGGCCGTCGTCTGAAACTTTAAAGTAGGTATAAAAAGAAACTTCTTCCCCTACCTTACTTTCTAAAGCTTCAGGCGTAACAAAAACTTTATAACCAATACCCTGATTTTCAACAATTAAAAAGTTAGTTGTTTTTTCTAATACCTTGCCTTTTAGATAAGAAATCATTTTGGTGTAACTACCCAGGTAGAATCTCTCTATGAGCTCTACCGGGTTAACCTTCTATATTTATTATTAATAATGTAGTTATTTTAGCAGTCTTACCTTGCATTGACAAAAACATAGAAACTAAATAAACTCTATTTCAAGCCTGCTTGGGTGGTCGTCTAACGGTAGGACGGCGGCCTCTGGAGCCGCAAACGGAGGTTCAAATCCTTCCCACCTAGCCAAAACTTAATACAAAGCCGTGATAGCTCAGTTGGTAGAGCGCCCCGATTTTATTGGGGAGGTCGAGGGTTCAATTCCCTAACACGGCTCCAGCAATATTAAAGAGGATTGATTTTTCCCAATCACGTTCTTAGCGGGGCGCGTTGGGAAAACAGGGAGAGACTGCCCCCTTCAGAGCAGCTATTCTTGCTCCCCGCAAGTTCTTCCTGATCGTGTCCCGTCCGCTGTGGTGCAATGCCATGGCGGACGGGTGCTTTTTTTTATTTCTAGGCAATGTTATTCTTATAGTCTAATGAACAAGTTTAAACTCGTTTCCAAATTCAAACCTTCCGGCGATCAACCAAAAGCCATAGAAGGACTGCTAAAATCCTTAAAAGCTAAAAATCATTTTAGTACGCTTTTAGGCGTGACCGGAAGCGGTAAAACTTTTACCATGGCTAATGTTATTGAAAAAATACAAAAGCCTACTTTAATTATTTCTCATAACAAAACTTTAGCTGCTCAACTTGCTTCTGAATTCCAAGAATTTTTTCCTGAAAATGCCGTTCACTATTTTGTTTCTTACTACGACTACTACCAACCGGAGGCTTACATTCCCCGCTCTGACACATATATTGAAAAAGAAACTCAAATCAACGAAGAAATTGACCGTCTAAGAAACGCCGCCACCCAAAGCCTGCTTTCAAGAAAAGATGTACTAATTGTGGCTTCAGTTTCTTGTATTTACGGACTGGGTGACCCAGCCAACTACTTGGACTTAAGTTTTGAAATAAAAAAAGGAGAAAGTTATAAACGCGACAAACTTTTAAGAAGACTTGCGGACTTACAATACCAAAGAAACGACTTTGACTTACAAAGAGGCACCTACCGTGTTCAAGGTGATGTTATAGAAATTATCCTTTCTTCCGAAGACACTATTATTCGCATGGATTTTTTTGGCAATGAAGTAGAAAAAATTGAAAGACTGGACGCAATAGACTCTAAAGTTTTAGAAGAACTAGAAAAATTTACAATTTTTCCGGCAAAGCATTTCATTACCCCCGAAGACAAACTCAAAAAAGCCATTGGAGCAATTAGCGAGGAATTAGACCAAAGACTCAAGGAGCTTAAAGCTCAAAATAAAGTTTTAGAAGCAGCGCGCATTAAACAGCGAACAGACTTTGACTTAGAAATGTTAACTAACACCGGTTACGTTAACGGCATAGAAAACTATTCACGAATCATGGAAGGCCGCGAACCGGGCAGCCCACCCTCCACTCTCATAGACTACTTCCCGGACGACTTTCTTTTGTTTATAGACGAATCCCACCAATCTGTCCCCCAAATAGGCGCCATGTACGAAGGTGATAAGTCCAGAAAAACTACTTTAATCGATTACGGCTTTAGGCTGCCTTCCGCATTAGACAACCGACCTTTAAAATTTGACGAATTTTTAGGAAAAATAAACCAAGCAGTTTTTGTTTCTGCTACTCCTGGAAAATGGGAAATTGAAGAATGTATAAAAGAAGCTAAAAGCCATAAGCTAGAACCTAGCAGCTTAATTATTGAGCAACTTATCCGCCCAACAGGACTTATTGACCCAACAATTGAAATAAAACCTATTAAAAACCAGGTAGATGACCTGCTAGAACGAATTAAAGATAGGGTCAAAAAACACCAAAGAGTTTTAGTCGCCACTTTAACAAAAAGAATGGCAGAAGAGCTTACGGAATACCTTAAAGAAGACGGGGTTAAAGTCCAATATCTGCATTCTGACGTAGACACTTTTGAACGTTTAGAGATTCTAAGAGACCTAAGGCTTGGAGTTTACGACGTACTTATTGGTATTAACCTTTTAAGAGAAGGGTTGGACTTACCGGAAGTTTCTTTGGTAGCTATTTTAGACGCAGACAAAGAAGGTTTTTTACGTTCTGAAACTTTTTTCATGCAAATGATGGGACGAGCCGCCAGACACTTAGAAGGCCACGTGGTCATGTACGCTGACCGAGTTACCGGTTCCATGCAAAGAGCAATAGACGAAACTACCAGAAGAAGAAAAGTCCAAGAAGCCTACAACCAAAAACACGGAATCACGCCTGAAAGCATCGTTAAAAAAATCCAAGATTCTAGACTAGCAGGCAGTAAAGAAAAAGCAGAAGAAAAAAGCGACACGGATGTTTCTAAAATGTCACCAGAAGAAATCAAGTTTTACATTCACGAACTTACCGAACAAATGGACTTTGCCTCTAAGAATTTAGAGTTCGAACTTGCAGCAGAGCTTCGCGATAAGATAAGTGAGATTAAAAAACTAAAACGTTTAAGCAAGAAAAAATAATACCTCCCCTTAAAGGGAGGTATTATTTTTTTAAAACAACTTTTTCAAAAGTTTCAGAACCTCGCCAAGCTAACTCAAAAATTGTTTTCAAGGAAGTCACTACCCCCTTACTCGTAATTACCACAGCAAACATGTAAGGATTGTAAGAAAAAAATACAACACTGTCTTGAAAAAAAACATTGTCAGTTAAAAACTCCATACCTTTTGGAACAAACCTATTTTCATAAAACTCATGTTGCGGCATACTGCCTGCGTGAACCAAGTCGGCTGGACTTTGAGTTAAAAGTTCTCTGACTTTTATTTTTTTCTGTAAAGCTTTTTCTTTTAATTCCAAAGGTAACTCCGGAAAAGAACCCATGACGTCACGAATTGTACAGAAAAAATCTACACTCGGACTAGAAAAAGCTTTTTTATAAACTTCCATTACCCCCTCTTTGCCTTCAAACAACTGCATCTGGGGTTTTTCTTTTTTTACATTGTACATAGCAAGCATTTCAGGTAAAAACCTTTTTACCAATTCTTGCTTTCTTCCTAAATCCGAAAGAATTTTTTCCGGGCTTTCAGCTGTATACAAAACCTTCTTAGCTCTCGGCACCACACTCACTAACCCTTTCTTTTGCAAGTCTTCCAAAATAAGGTAAGTAGTCGGTCTTTTTACCTGAGCTTTAGTTGAAATAGAGTGAACCGAAGACATGCCTAACTCTAATAAAGCCAAATAAACGTTGGCTTCTTTTTCATTTAAACCAATTTGTTTAAAAATCTCCTGTATTTCCATATAAATAGTATATATTAAAATTCATATTTTGTCAACTTTTCTGACAACAAATTAATATATAACAAATAGGCTTGTTTTATAAGGTAATTATTGTTTTTTCATAGTCAGTATTATTGACTATAGTTTATATTTATGTTATAGTTACCGGTTAAAACAAAAACACCTAGGCGTGGACGAAATACGCACTTCGAATTCCTTGAGGAGGGAATATGATTAAGATTTTGATGTTTTTCTTTGTACTGGCAATGTCTGCACAGGCAGACGACTTGGTGGAATTTCGCTCTGCAAGCAAAGGCGAATACCGCTACGCCGACTGGTCACACAGCTTTTCTAACAAGCTAGTTACTGACCTGTACTATGTTGGTGTTCCCGGCGCCAACGAAGCCACAATGTGCCTGGGCTATAACCTGCCCACACGCGCCGAACTTTCGCTCACCCCCTTCTTCTGTGGTGGTTTTGTAAAAGAAGGAAAGGTCGCGGGAGTCAAAACCGCTGTTATTGCAACTTGGCAGAAAGGAGCTTTCAAAGCTGACGCTTTCTACGCTTTCTTTAAACCCATGCAACAAACAGCTTCTTCCTACCACGTCTTGGACGCAGGCAACGTTACCTACTCGGTTACCAAGACTTGGGAACTAGGAGCCTCGGTCGGCTTTTTTACCCAAGGCGAATTGTGGCAGTACCAAGCAGGCCCGCTCGTGCGCCGAAACGACCGCGCTGGCTACTGGGGAATCTCCTATCGCTTCGGCAACGTCAACGAACTGCGGTTTATCCGCAGTTTCAACATCAAAACCAGAGGGGAGCCTTAAAGCCTCCCCTCCATGATTGAGAACTTAAAAAATTAAGTGTTCAAACATGGAAAAATATTTACAACACCTTAAAAATACACAAACTATTTTAAAAAAATCACTTAAACATAAAAAGCCCTACACTGTTTCCATTCTAGATAAAAACTTTATTGTTTTACCTAAAGTATTTTCACCGAAATATTTTTTTGACACGGAAATATTTGCAAAAAAATTACCCATCGAAAAAAACAGCTCTCTTCTTGAAATAGGACCAGGTACAGGAATTATTTCTGTCATCGCTTGTTTTAAAGGAGCAAAAAAAGTAGTTGCAATAGATATTAACCCTCAGGCTGTAAAAAATACCAGCTTAAATATTCAAAAACATAAACTTTCAAAAAAATTTGAAGTAAGGCACGGAGATCTTTTTAAACCTTTAAACAAACAAGAAACTTTTGATGTTATTTTTTGGAACGTGCCTTTTGGCTTAGTAAATAAAAAAGCTTTATCGACTTTAGAAAAAGCTGTTTTTGACTACCAATATATAAAAATTAAGGAATATGTTCAAAACGCTTCTTCTCACCTAAAACCCCAAGGAAAAATATTTATAGGTTTTAGTTCAACCTTAGGAAAGTTAAATACTTTAAAAAATATTGCTAAAAAATCTAAATACAAGCTAAAACTAATTTCTGAAACAAAATCTACGGAAATCTACTCAGTAAAATTTGAGATTTATAAACTTATAAAAAATTGATCGGCTCTTGCCAAAGAGTTGATTTTATTGTATACTGTCACAACTTCATACTTCTGACCCCTTCGGGGGTAAAAGGTATCCGAACGTTCGAAGAAAGAAAAGGAGGCAACGTGAGAATACTCACACTGCTTTTACTGTCGGCAAGCCTGATCAGCCTGCCGGCGTCAGCTGGGATAATTTACGGCACAGACGCCAGCGGCGAACTGACCGGAACCCGAAGCCTGAACGGCTTTGGCACCTGGGCCGGCAACGCCGAACTTACCTGGGAAATAGACCCTTTGGGTGGAGGTCTGTACTTTTACCAGTACACGTTCACCCACGCAGCTCAAGGTGGGCTCTCCCACCTCGTCCTTGAATTCAGCCTCGGATGCGACGAGGACGAAGGGTGCATTACCCAAGGCACCAACAACCCCGACGGCCCACACGTTTACAGCGCGTTCAGCCCGCCAAACTTTGAGATGCCGGAAGACATTTACGGCGCCAAGTTTGACGGCTTTGGCGACGGCGACTCTCCAAGTTCCTGGAGCTTCGTTTCCAATCGAGCCCCAGTCTACGGGAACATCTACTTACGTAACGGTGGTCAAGCCTACGCGTACAACGCTGGGCTCGTAGACCTCGAATCGGAAGACTTGGACGACTTCGTCGCCAGACCCAACGGCAGCTTACCGCCTAGCGAAGTTCCAGAGCCCTCAACCCTGCTTCTCATAGGGGCAGGCTTGGGAGCCCTTACTCTCATGCGCCGACACTAAGCAGCATAACTAGCCGACTCAGGTCGGCCTCAACCCTCACCCCCGCAAAACCTCGCTCGTCAAACAGCTTGGTTCTCGGGGGTGATTTCTTATGTGTCAATACCTATAGCCTTGACATAAAGCAGTTATAATATAGAATTTATAATTGGTATTATCACCGCCTTAATTGGCGGTTTAAATTTGCCATCAGTTCACAGGGAGGAACGAATGAAACTATTGATGATGACACTTACGTGTCTTGCACTTTGCAAAGCAGAAGGCAATGGCGACAACGTGCCCCACACGCAAGCTGAAGCCACGTCCCACGGCTTTCGCAAATGGTCAGTGCCTACTGTTGGGATTGAAGGATTGGCCAGCCACCCTTACAGCCGATTTTCTGGGCACGCCCAATTCGGCAAAACACGACTCACTGGCGCGATGGTCAATTCCGAAGGTCTACCCTTCGGGCAAATCACTACAGGGTGGGTGCTCACGCCCTTAAACAGCGAACACACCGAACTGTTCCTGGAACCTCAAATCGGCACAGCCATCACTGAGACCAAAATTAGGCTCGCCTTGGGATTTAGAGCGCTTTATGCCTCGCCAAACTGGTATCTGGAATCATGGGTAACCAAATTTCCGGGGCCTGACGGCTGGACCAACTGCGAACCTCTTGCCGATGTAATGCATAAGGTCTACAAGGGCTTTTATGCCGGCGCGGTTTTCAGTTGCTACGCCGGAAACCTTCACCACGAAAGCCACCACCCCAAACAAGTGCTTCACATGTTCGGAGGATGCGGTCTGGTTTACCGCAAAGGACCCGTGGACTTCGGAGTCTCATACGAAGTCCCAATGTACGGACGAAGCCAAGGTGCCAAGAACTATGTCGCGGTCTTCGGATCGTACAAGTTCTAAGCAGCCAATCTTGCTCACTGGCCCTGCTTCTTCACCGGAAGCGGGGCTCTTGTTTTTTTAAAGTATTTTTGTTAATATATTCAAGTCGTACCGCTTAAATTTTTCATCCGTGTCTAAAAAGAATTTAACGGCACAAGCAGTTATTTTATAAATCTTATTTAGCTTCGAGCTGTTTGAATTTACTTTAAACAGCGAGAAAACTATATCAAGGAAAAGATAAGTCTTGAAAAGAAAAACGCGAGTTTGTCTTTTCAACAACACACTATGCCAAATACCAAATCCGCAGGCAAAGCCATGAGACAAGCCGCTCGCAGAAGAACTTTTAACCTAATCACCAAGGACAAGTTTAAAGAAGCAGTTAAAGAAGTAAAAAAACTTATTACTGCCGGCAAGAAAAGCGAAGCTATGGAAGCCATGAAAAAAGCTATGTCTACTTTAGACAAAGCCACCAAAAAAAATGTTATTAAGAAAAATACAGCTTCAAGAAAAAAGTCTCGCTTAGCCCTTGCAATAGCTAAACTTAAGTAAAATAAAACCCGCCAGTGGCGGGTTTTATTTTTTATTTATTAAGTTCACCACCAGCTTCACCATAACCTCTTTATCCTGAGGCTTACTTTCTGCAATAAGTAAGGCAAGAGCGGTTAAAGCAATATCATTTACTTTCCTTTCACCTCTGCGATTAACTAGACAATTGTTTTCCAGCAAAAACAATAAAAACAATAAACTTCCGATTCTTTTATTCCCGTCCGCAAACGGATGATCTTTTACACAAAAATATAAAAGATGTGCAGCTTTTTCTTCAATGGAAGGATACAAGTCTTTTCCGGAAAAAGTCTGTCCAATGCTTCCTAAAACTCCTTGAAGTTTTCCACCAACCTCTTTACCAAACAAGTCCCCAGCTTCTTTTTTTGCTGCCAACCTCTCTCTAAACTTTGAAATGGATTTTTGAATTTCTTCGTATTTGAGGAAAGTAGTTTTTTTCTGACTTACATCCTCTATAGTAAGCTCTCCCTTATCATACTGATTTAAAACAAACCAAGTGTTGGCGTAATCTGTAATTATTCTCAACAACTCTTTTTCATAACCGTCCAAACGTTTGGACTCTAAAGCCTGAGAAATAAGTTTATGAGCACCCTCTAAGTCTTTGAGTTTTACCTGTAAATTTTCAAAGTCTTTTAACCTTTTTTGGTTTACAGCAAAACCTTTTACCAAATAATCCTTAAGTCTTTGGGTTGCCCAAATCCTAAATTGAGTACCACGCTTAGATTTTACTCGATAACCTACGGAAATAACTACATCAAGATTATAAAAAGAGACTTCTCTTTCTACCTGCTTTTTCCCTTCAGTTTGAACCGCCCGGAATTTCCGGGTAGTTTGTTTTTGGCTTAGCTCAGCCTCTTTATAGACATTTTGAATGTGTTCAGAAATAGTATCTCTGTCTTTTTGGAATAAGTCAGCCATTTGGGACTGGCTCAACCAAACAGTTTCATCAATAAAACCAACCTGAATAGCAGGTCCAAATTGGTCTTTATAAATAATAATCTCACCTTTTTTTGTTTCTTCCATATATTCACCCTTTAAGGTTTTATATATTTATGGTATACAATCGTTCACTGGTAGTCAACCCCATTTATCCACACTTTTTTTATTTCAGCTACAAATAAATTCAATTTACTTTTGATCAATTACTTTCATCTCGCCCCAATTGTCTCCCACCTTTGCCTCCACAGAGACAGGTACGGAAAGAGAAATAGCTTCTTCCATCATTGGCTTTAGTTTTTTTGTCCAAATTTCTACTTGGTCTTCCTGAACTTCAAAAACCAATTCGTCATGCACCTGCAACAACATTGCAATCTGCTGATTAGCTGATCTGCTAATTAGCTTATGTATATTAATCATTGCCACTTTAATAACATCCGCGGCTAAAGACTGAATAGGAAAATTAATTGCCGCCCTTTCTGCCGCAGCGCGAATAAAAAATTGGGAAGACTTTATTTCTGGAAAGCGTCTAATTCTTCCGAGTTCATTTTTTACAAATGCTTCTTCCCTAACTTGTAGCTTAACCTGTTCGATATATTCTTCTACTTTTGGATAAGCTTTAAAATATCTTTCAATAAATTCTTTAGCTCCCGCCCGGGACATCTCATGAATTCTGGAAGAAAGCCCAAAAGAAGAAACTCCATACAAAATACCAAAATTAATAGTTTTTGCGTCCCTTCTCATGTCTTTGGTCACTTCTGACTCATTTTTTAATCCAAAAATTTCCATTGCGGTTTTTGTGTGGATGTCTAAATTCTTCTTGAAAACTTCTTTCATTTTTTCGTCGCCGGACAAGTGGGCAACAATTCTAAGCTCAATTTGTGAATAATCCAAAGACAAAAGCTTGTAGCCTTTTTGCGGAACAAAAGCTTTTCTTACCTCAGCGCCCATGCCTTCACCTTTTACAGGAATATTTTGTAAATTAGGGTCAGTGGAAGAAAGTCGGCCGGTGGCCGCAATTGTTTGTACGTAATTTGTGTGCAGTCTGCCAGTTTTTTTACTAACCATTTCCGGCAAAGTAGTTAAGTAAGTTGAATAAAGCTTAGCGATTTCCCTATACTCTAAAATTTTTGGAATTACTGCATGCTGGCCTAACATTTTTTCAAGCTCCCCTGCAGCTGTAGAAAGTCCGCTTTTATTCTTTCGGTTCTCCACTGGAACCAAGCCCATTTTTTCAAACAAAACTTCTTTTAACTGCTTAGGCGAGTTTAAGTTAAACTCCTCTCCTGTGAGTTTGTAAATTTCAGTTTCCAATTTTTTTATTTCTATTTCTGCTTCTCCCGCAAGTTTGTTTAAAAGTTTAGAATCTAAAATAATTCCCTTGCTTTCCATGGCACCTAAAACTTCAATTAGCGGTAGTTCAATGTCTTTGAAAATTTTAGTTAAACCTTCTTTTTTTATTTGCGGCTCAAATACTTCTTTAAGCCTGAAGGTCATGTCCACGTCTTCACAGCAATACCAACTCACCTTTTCTACGGGAACTTGGTCCATGGTAATTTGTTTTTTGCCAGTACCAATTAGGTCGCTTATTGGCTGCATTTGATAACCAAGTTCGTTAAAGGCCAGTGCGTCCAAACCATGCTGTCTGGTAGAAGAATTTAAAAGAAACGAGGCAATCATAGTGTCAAAACAGATAGGGCTAAGAGTTAAGTCGTTAGCGCTAAGCACTTCTGCGTCAAATTTTATATTGTGGCCAAACTTTTGAATGTTTTCATTAGCCAAAAGCTTACTTAAACCCTCTGACTTTAAAGCTAATTTTCCGGGAACATAAAAAGCTTTACCAGCTTTTGCGCAAAGACCAATTCCTACAAGCGCGTCTTCATGAGGATTAAGTCCGGTAGTTTCTGTATCTACAGAAAGCTCTGTTGCCTTACTTAATTCTTCTAAAACAGTCTCCAACTTTATTTCGGTATCTACCAAAATATAGTCCTGTTTTAAATTTTGTGACGTACTGATTGACTTAATGACTGAATGTTCGTGTTCACCTAAGGTGTCAGTGGTTATTAAATTTTCCGATTGGCTGACTTGCTGATTGGCTGACTTGCTCCCCACCGGCAACTTCCCAACCAAACTTCTAAATTCCAATGTTTTAAAAAGTTCAATAGTATTTTTCTGAGCCTCCGGGTTAAATTCGTATTTGGGAATTGAAAATTTCAAAGGCACGTCCAACCGAATCCTCGACAAGTCGTATGACTGTCTGGCACTGGCTTCATGTTCAATAAGTAAATTTAAAACTCTTTCTTTAATCTTACTTTTTCCCGACTTCACAGCTTCGTAAAGCTGGTCTAAGGAACCGAATTCTTTAATTAATTCCGCAGCGGTTTTCTCCCCAATCCCTTTCACACCTAAAATGTTATCACTTGGGTCCCCTTTTAAAGCGCGATAGTCAACCATTTGACTAGGTTTTAAACCATAACGTTCTCTGACTGCTTTTTCGTCATAAATAACAGTGTCAGTTATACCTTTACGCATGGTGTATACTCTGACGCACTTGTTAACCAACTGCAAAGTGTCTAAATCACCGGTGACAATTAAAGCTTCACAGCTGTTTTTTTCATGATCACAAATGTATCTACCCAAACTGCCTAGGACGTCATCTGCTTCAAAACCCGGCATTTCAAAAATTGGAATATTTAAAGCTCTAACCACTTCTTTCACTCTGGGAATTTGGTCGTAAAGCGCTTGATCAGCTTTTACTCTGGTAGCTTTATATTCCTTGTACTGCTCATGTCTAAAAGTGGGTCCGGCTAAGTCAAAGGTACACACAATATGTGTGGGTTTAATGTCTTTAATTGCTTTAAGCAAAATTAAAGTAAAGCCATAAACCGCGTTGGTGGCTTCGCCGGTTTTAGTAGAAAGCACAGGTATAGCATGATAACCGCGATGAATAAGTGCGTTGCCGTCTACTAACATGTATCTGTTTGTGTTTTTTGGTCCGGTCATTGTATTTTCCCCTCTCCATCCGCCAACCGGCGGACATGTAGAGGGTAAAGGGAGAGGTTAAATGTAAGTTCTAATATTATAAATCATCAACACTATTGTGTCATTTATCCGCCGTCGCCAACCACCTTCGCTGAAGCTTCGGATGGTCAAGAAGCTACGGCGGATTATTTTCTATTAAATTTAATAACTGTTAATAAAAAACCGCCGCCTCGTAAACAGTCTCGGATTCGAGAAAGTCTTAAAGGCGGCGGTGTTTGCATATTGGAGAAAGCGGCGCTCTAAACGGCGCCTGCTTTAGAAGATGTTACTTGGGCGGTGGTGGTGGTGCGAGTGTGGACAACAACGGCGCTACAGCCAGTGCGCCCAGAAACTCATCGGGCTTGGCCGTAAACACGGTTTCCCTTTCACCAGTGGCGATGTTGTACCGGACAATCCGATGCACTCCATCCCCGCCACCAAAACTTCCGGTAACGAAGAACAGCTTGTCACCGGACAGTGCCATGGTTTGGCGGTGAATGTCGGCTTCCAGATTGAGCCCGGACAAAACGGTCTTGATTTCCAAGTACCCGTCCGAAAATACCCGGACAGCAACCAACCGACCCAGCCGAACTTCCTGCAACCTGGGAGCAGGAGGCTTGCCGTCGTCGATTGAGATGGCGTTGTTGATATATGTGTTGCCCAGCAACACATATACAACCTCACCCTTTGCCACCATGGCTACCGGCACGTCGCCGGGATTGAAGACCCCAATGGTCTGTTTCATGTCCGGACCGGCGAAACCGCGCCGGGCCAGATGGATTTGATTTTGGTTGGGCGCATGGCAGTATTCGTCCCCTGTGGGGAACGTCACTACCACCTGCTTGCAAGCGGTGTCGAACCAACTTGTTACCGGCGAGGGGTTGATGAAGTGACTCCCACCATCGTTAAGATACACAGAGAGACGTTCGTTCTCCCATGGCAGACGAATGTCGACCCCCTGTAAAATGGGGGTCACGAAACCGCCGCCAGGAAGCCGCCAATACTGCTGCATTTTCCCAAAGGGAGACGGCGACTGCTTGGTCAACTTTCCGCTGGTCGAGTAGGCATAAAACGCCTCCCCACCGAGCGGGATCAACTGCGTGACGCTGCGGATGTACGAAACCACCTGGTTGGTGGACTCCCCACCCGACGAAACGCAAACCTCGCGCACCGTGCCCGAGTTCCACTCGGACACGAGTAGGCGTTCGCTCGGCGGCAGGCACGTTGCCGTGGTCTGTCCAGGCTGCGTCGGCGTCGGCACCGGGGTCATCTGCGCAAACGTGCTGGTGCTAAAAGCGACCAGCAAAATCAGTGAAAGGAAAAACTTCGCGTCCATCATGGTCTCCTAAACTGAAAATTCAAAATCTTCCAAAGTTCATACCCCTTGGACAAGCTATCTACAAAATTCTACAGACACCTTGTCCGAAAGGGGTATTTTCCCATATTTTCTCCAAAAAATTATCCCTCTTTTTTAAATTTCAATGAACTCTAACTTGGGACAGATATCCCAAATTAACCTATAATTATACACTATTTTACACCTTTTGTCAATAATATATACTCATAACTCTCTTATTTAAGAGGATTATTTAATCTTTAATTTTAATAAAAACTCCTATATAATTGCCCTAAACCACAGGAGGTTTTCATGAACAACGACTTCCCTTACGGACTCCCGATTGCAGAGGTAGATGCCAAAGAAAGCCAATGGATCTACCCTGAAGACCGCAAATCCTTCTTTGTCACGCTGGTCTGTTTAAGCCTGCTCGTTGGCACGGCTTACCACCTAGACCTACTTCCAGATGTACAAGCATCCAAACACTTCCGCTGGCAACACTGGATGCTTGTTGCGTTCTTAAACGGCTTTACGCCCATCACCCTCATTCAGCTTTTCTTACACCGTGACTTTCGCAACCCCGTATTGTCTGACAACTTCTACGGAGGAGCTTTGGGAGTTTTAACAGCCCTTTTCGTAATCGTTGTCTACTGGGTATGCAAACACTCTGCGTACCTACCGGGTATGGCCGGTGGTGTAATTGGCTATGTGTTGGCAATCGTATTCGTCAACACCAAGTTTTTCCAGGAGTTTGTCCGACCATGTCTCTCCCACCCCTGGTCAACTCTCCAAGGAGACTTTGAAGTCTGTGGCCGAAAATAAGACCGGCAATACCGGCAACCAAAAAACCTCGAGGAGCCCGGCGCAACGCGCGCGCTTAGCTCCCCGAGGTTTTACATTTTTTATATCTGTGTAATTTGTGTGTCCGTAAGAATCCGCGGTTCTACTCTTCTCCCGCCACCCTAAAAACTTCTTCCACATCCGTTACACCTTCTAAAGCTTTTAAAAGTCCGTCTTGAAGCAAAGTTATCATGCCCTGCTGTTGGGCTGTTTTTTTAAACTCGCTCATGCTAGCTTGTTCAAAAATCAGCTTTTGCACATTTTCCGTATTTTCCAAAATTTCATAAATTCCTACTCGGCCTTTATAGCCCAAGTTGTGGCATTCTTTACAACCGTCTGAATGGAAAAATTCCAAAACTTTTGGTAATTTGTATTCTTCGCTCTGAGGTAAAGTTTTTAAAATATAATTAATTTTTTCTAAAACATGCGGGGCAAGTGTGGCTGGTTTTTTGCACCTCTGGCAAATTTTCCTTACAAGCCTCTGCGCAATTACACAAGAAAGCGCCGGAGCAATGACAAAAGGCTTCACTCCCATGTTAATAAGCCGAGGAATAGCGCCGGAAGCGTCGTTAGTATGAAGTGTAGAAAAAACCATGTGACCGGTTAAAGCCGCCTGCATGGCAGTTTCTGCTGTTTCTTGGTCACGAATTTCACCAATCATAATTATTTCCGGATCCTGCCTTAATATGGCTCTTAAACCTTTAGCAAAATCAAAGTCCACATTGTGGTCTATGGGGGTTTGAACTATTCCCTCAAGCTTGTATTCCACTGGATCTTCTAAAGTAATAATTTTTACGTCCGGTGTGTTTAAATGATGCAGAAAAGCATACAAAGTTGTGGTCTTACCGCTACCGGTTGGTCCGGTGGTAATAACCATACCATTTGGCCTAGCTAAAGTTTCTTCAATAATCTTTAAATGCTTTTTTCTCATTCCCAAATCTGTAAGGGTTAAGTTTACTGAACTTGAAGCCAAAAGTCTCATAACCACCTCTTCGCCATAAGAAGAGGGTAAAGAGGAAACCCTAACGTCAATAGGTTCAGCCAAAAAATAAAAAGTTAACCTACCATCTTGGGGTATATTTTCCACATTTAACTTTAATTTGGAAAGCACTTTAATGCGAGTCATGAGCGGTTTTTGTAAACTTTTACTAAAATGCACCATGTCCTGAAGTACGCCGTCTATACGCAGTCGAAACTTTACAAAATGTTCTTCCGGTTCTAAATGAATGTCGGAAGCCCTAAAAAAAACTGCGGCTCCAAATATTATTTCTAAAAGTTCGGTTGTAGTTTTTTGTAACTGAACGCTTTCGTTAGTAATTTCTTTTAATTCTTCCTGAATATTTTCTGTTGTGCTTACTCTTACGGTTTCGTCCTTGGCGGTTTTGGGTCTTAAAACTTTACTAAAAAACACCATAGTAGAAACCAAACTGGACTTGGAAATAAAGTAAATACTGACTTTATATTTTAAAGAAAATTCTTGAATTTTTTGTTTTAAAAGCGGGTGGTCAGGGTTTGTAGTACCAATTCTTAAGTCTTTACCTTCCTGAAAAAAAGTCACGGCGCCCATGGTTTCGGCTTCTGACTTTTCAAACAATCCTAAAGTATTTAAATCCAAAGGAAACCCTTTTAAATCTATATAAGGTAAGTTTAAAGAAGCCGCTTTTGCCTGAGCTTCTTGTTCTTCCATTTTTCGATTAACATCACCTAAAGCTCTTTGTAAGTCCGCCGGGGAATTAGGTAAAAAATTATGTGTAGACATACCAAATTTTATGTTTGTTTCTTCCTAAATTTTGAACACGCTTCCATTATACCATTCTTAAATCCTCTTGGACAGAAAAGCAAAAATTAAATTTCCTGTAGTAATTGATGAAACTTTTGTTCAGTTTCTTCTAAAGACATACTTTCCGGGATAATTTCTAAAAAACTATGCGGCCAAGAAAGATGCACAAAATATTTATCAGACTCTCGAAATTTTTCCAAAAATCTTTTCTCCCCAACCTGCTCATGCACGGCTGCAAAAATTACTGACTCTCCCGATTTCTTTTGCGCCACTAAGCCTAATACCTTAAAGTCGGACATGTTATTAACTAATTCGTGCAAAACCATAGGCAACTCTTTTTCTTCACTTTCTGACTTTTCCATATCCTGAGGATTTAAAACTGAATAAGCAGTTTTATTATGTTCTAAAATTTTCAAACGTGCCAAAGCCCTACCCCAAAGCTTTAGTAATGAAAGCGATTTAGTTTTGAATAAATGTATAATTATTTCCTGCTGCCTTGCTCCTAATGCAACTAATTGAGATGCCTTCAAAAATGCTTTTGGGGTTGTTAATGGGTCTTGAAAACTGTGAGTACGTGCAATAATTCCTGCAAGCAAACAAGTAGCAAGGTCTTCGTCTATCAATTTTTTTTCATAAGACTCAAAATGTTCGTACAATACTTCTGTTACCGAAGCTGCGGTAATGTCTACTAAATTTATTGTGCCAAAAAATTCATTACTTGGTTTATTATCTATGTTAATTCTTGGTATTTCATAAATCCATTCTGCATTTTTTTCTAAAACTTTTCCCAAGTCATCTAAATTAGAAAGGCCAATAAAAACCAAAAGGTCAAAACTTGACCCACTTTCCAAAAAACTAATATCTTCAGGCACAAACCCTTGAGCGTCAGTTTTTAAATGAATGTTTACTTTTTCTCCTTCTTTTTCGTAACTTACTTCAGACAGGGTCTTCTTAGAAATATCAACAACCACTACCAAATCCCTAGGATTATTAATTTCCTTTAAAACTTCCTTGGACCCTGGTAAAAATTTCAGCTTGTTAGGAATTTCATTTGAACACAAAACTAACCCTTGCTTACCAATTTTTTTTAAAAAAATTCTCAATGCTAAGGCCGAAGCTAAAGCATCTGGATCAGGGCTCTGTGGTAAAACAATTAAAACTTTTTTTGCCCGCGTGTATTGATCAAAAATTTGTTTATGTAATGAAATTTCCATTGTTAAATCGAGTAAATTTGCTTAAAGAAGGTAGAACTGACTAATAAATATAGCTAATTTTACTAAACACGTCAATATAAGCTAAAATATATGCATGCATTCAAACTTGACGGTAAAGCTCAAGGAAGCAAAACTAGCAGCTAAAACTTTAGCCCAAAGTTTAAAAGGCGGGGAAATTTTCGCACTTAAAGGACAACTTGGGGCAGGCAAAACTACTTTCACCCAATTCTTAGCAAAAGAGTTAAGAATTAAAAAAAGGGTTTCCAGCCCAACCTTTGTGCTTATGAATCAATTTGTAGGTAAACTCCCCTCTTCCAAAAGAAAAATCATTCTTTACCATCTTGACCTATACAGAACAAAAAACTTTAAGGAAGTCTCTGCTTTAGGAATAAAAGAATTCTGGGGAAACGAAAACTCCATAACTGTAATAGAATGGGGAGATAAAATTAAAAAATTTTTACCCAAACATGCTCAAATTATTAGCTTCATATAACAAATATTTATTCCTAAAAAAACAACACCTTAACTTTTCTAAAGTGTTTGGTTTTTTTCTTATTTCTTTTCTTTTTATTTCAACAAGCTTTGCACAAGAAAGTTCTTTAACCCTACTATACAACAACGAACAAATAGAAATTGAGAGTGAAATTTTAAATACTTGGACAGAGCCTTTTACTTGGGATTCAGCTAGTAACCTTAAAAGAGAAACCATTACTACCCAAGCCAAACTATTAGAACATTTTAATGGACAAAGTATTAATCTTTCAAATAAAATTTATTATAATCAAAACCCTGGAAAAATTTACGAATATTTAAGCTCACTTAAGCCTAAAATTGACCAAGAAGTGAAAGAGCCAGAATTAGTTTTGGAAAACAATAAGGCGGTTAAATTTACTGCTCCAAAAAACGGTTTAAAAAGTGACATGAAAGCCACAACTTTTAACATTATTACAGCGCTAAAAAACAATTCAACCAGCACCGAAATTGCTCTCAATATTTTAAAACCAAAAAATGAACTCGGCAGTCAAAATAGTTTAGGAATAAAAGAACTTATCGCCAGTGGAGAAAGCAATTTTAAAGGTAGTCCTAAAAACCGTCGTCACAACATTCAAATTGGCCTAGAAAAAATTGCTGGAGCTATTATTATGCCAGGTGAAGAATTCAGCTTCAACGATCATTTAGGACCGGTAGAAGAAGATCAGGGTTTTTTGCCGGAACTAGTAATTAAAAAAACTGGTACCGTCCCAGAGCTTGGCGGTGGTTTATGCCAGGTTTCTTCTACAACTTTCAGAGCGGCTATGAAAGCCGGTTTACCTATCACCCAAAGAAAAAACCATTCATATGCAGTACAATATTATTCCCCACAAGGCACCGACGCAACCATTTACCCCGGAGTTATTGACCTAAAATTTATCAATGATACGCCGGGGGCAATTTTAGTTTGGCCTTATTTAAAAGATAAAGACACTTTAATTTTTGACTTTTATGGCACCAAAGACTCAAGAGAAGTAATTCTTTCCAAACCCTATACTTATGACCGCAAAGAAGACGGATCCATGAAATCAACCTGGGAAAGAGAAGTGATTAACAATGGCGAAAGCGTAAAAAGTGTTTTTAAATCAGTTTATTTATCTCCTGCTCTTTTTCACAAAGAAGAAACTTTTGTTAGCAGTACAACCCCAGTAAATTTAAACTAATGATAAAGTCCAGCCAAGATGAAAAAGAGTTTAAAACCGCTTCAACATCCACTGAAAGTGGAGTCGGGTCCCCAAACTTAGACATCGGGGAAGAAGCGGTCATTGAAGCTAGCCTCAGGCCAAGTTCTTTAAGTGAATACGTTGGTCAAAAACAGGTTAAAGAAAATATTGCTGTACTAATGCAAGCGGCAAAACAAAGAGGTGAATTTTTAGAACACCTTTTGTTTTACGGACCTCCAGGTTTAGGAAAAACCACATTGGCTTTAATTATGGCTAAAGAAATGGGGGCAGGGATTAAAATCACTTCTGGCCCAGCTATTGAAAGAGCTGGAGACTTAGCATCTCTTCTTTCCAACCTGAACAGCGGGGACATTTTATTTATAGACGAAATTCATCGTCTAAATAAATTAGTGGAAGAAATTCTTTATCCTGCCATGGAAGATTATGTTTTAGACATTGTATTAGGCAAAGGACCTGGAGCAAGAAGTGTGCGCATGGAACTCCCAAAATTTACTCTAATTGGGGCCACTACTCGTATTGGTCTTATCTCTTCACCTTTAAGAGACCGTTTTGGGGCAACTTACCGCTTAGAATATTATACCGACGAGGAACTCCAAAGCATTATTGAAAAAAACAGTGGTCTACTTAACACCCAAATTAGTAAAGCCGCTTCTGCAGAATTAGCTAAACGCAGTCGTTTTACCCCACGCATTGCCAACCGTATGCTAAAACGAGTAAGAGATTTTGCCCAAGTCCAAGGTCGTGATAAAATTGAATTAGAAACCGCTCAAAATGCACTTAAACTTTTAGAAATTGATCACTTAGGCTTAGATAAAAACGACAGAAGAATTTTAGAAACCTTAGTACACAAATTTTCAGGGAAACCTGTAGGTTTGGGCACTCTTTCTGCCGCGACTGGGGAAGAAGAAGACACCATTACTGACATTCACGAGCCTTTTCTAATTCGCCTAGGGTTAATGGTAAAAACACCCAAGGGCAGACAAGCCACGGAAAACGGTTATAAACACTTGGGCTCCACCCCACCTTCCAACCAACAACAAACCATGATCTAATTTAATCTTAATCAATTAACTATGGATCTTTCTACCCCTTCCAACTTACTCATTGCCGGTATTTACTTTCTCTCCACGGGACTTCTGTCTCTGTTTTCTGTTTTTGCTGTTTATATTCTCATTAAGCACGGGGAGTCTAGAACCCTTTCATTAACTGTAAGTCTAGTTTATAGTTTTTTCTTTTTAACCATTTTGTCCCAATCTTACCAAACCTTACAAACCGTTTTACAATAAAATGCATAAGCTTTTTCCTAGCCAATTAGAAAGTGAAAAAATTTACTTAGTACTCAGAGCTCACTGGGTAATTTTGTTTTCTAGGATTCTTGTCTGGGGTATGTTTGTTGCAGTGCTTATACTTTTTAACATTTATGCTCCAGTTTATTTACCCGGATTGTTTGAAGGCTCTTTAGGAGAGATAACTAAACTCTTTACTCAAGTTTATACTTTGTTTTTAACCTTAAGCTTATTTTTAATTTGGTTATTTTACTACCTCAACATGCAAATAATTACTGACCGCAGAATTGTAGACATTGACCAGGTCGGGCTTTTTTCTCACACTATTTCCGAATTGCATATTGAAAACATAGAAGACGTTACCAGCCAGACAAATGGAGTTTTTGGGACACTGTTTTCTTATGGTATGGTTTATGTTCAAACTGCGGGAACGCATGAACGTTTTGAATTCGATAACGTACCTAACCCGGGAGCTGTTGAAAGAATGATTTTGGACATCTATGAAAGCATCCCACCCGAACAACGTAAGCACCAAGACTAAAATATTTAGCTTGTAGGTTTTAGCTTGTAGCTGATAGAAAGAGTAAGTGTCTAATTTTAACTAATAACAATTATAGCTATATTATGAAAACTATTGCAATCTCCGGAGGCTTTGACCCTTTGCACATTGGCCATATTGAAATGATGGAGGAAGCAAAAGCCCTTGGTGATAAGTTGGTGGTAATAATAAACAATGACAATTGGATAAAGCAAAAAAAAGGCGCACCTTTCATGGAAGAAAAAGAGCGCAAAGCTATTATTAAAGCTATTCGTTATGTAGACGAGGTAGTATTAACCGAACACCCCGAAAATCCAGAAGGCCCGGAAGCCATGTCGGTGTCTAAAACGCTAGAAAAAATCAAGCCAGATATTTTTGCTAACGGCGGGGATCGGGACGAAAAAAATGCAGTTGACCCAAACTCTTCTCTTTACTACGATATACAAACCTGCCAACGCTTAGGCATACAGATGGTTTTCAATGTTGGCAAAAACGGAAAAATTCAAAGCTCTAGCTGGCTCATACAAAAAGCTAAAGAAAATAAATGAAGCCAACCCTTTAAGCTTAGCTTGTTAGGTATTCAGCTCGACATAATAAACCAATTTTTAAAACCCCGCCCTTTCATTAAGGCGGGGTTTTTATACCACTAAATTTCTCACAATCGACAGCGCAGCTAAGGCGGCGGTTTCAGCGCGGAGCAAAATAGGACCCAAACTAACAGAAACAGAATTAGGTAATTTTATAATTTGTGCAATCTCTTCTTGAATAAAACCACCCTCAGGACCAATTATAATTGCGCAAGATTTAAACGATTGATCAAGATTGCCAAGATTTTTAACCGGCTCACCGGCAATGTCGCAAAGCAAAACTTTATCCAACTCCTTTGCAGACGATATTATACTATCTAAATTTTCTAAAAATTCTAAAATTGGTGGATGAACACGGTCTGACTGTTTTACTGCTTCCCATAAAATTTTATTCCAACGTTCTTGTTTTTTTAAAAAACCTTCTTTTGACAACTTGGTAGCGGTATTTTGGGAATTAAATAAAACAATTTTAAAAACTCCTAATTCCGTGCCTTTTTGAAAAATAAAATCTAAAACTTTCTCATTCACATAACTTTGAAAAAGTGTAATTTTTACTTTTGCCTCAACTGGCACCGAAATACTCTCAACAACTTTTAATTTCAAACTGTTCTTATTTATATCAACTATTACCACTCTAAATCTTTTTTCGTCCGCTCCTTGCAAATTAATGCTCTGACCCTTTTTCATTCTACGGGCAAGCAAAATATGCCTGGCTTCTTCGCCTTGAATTTCAACTTCGTTATTTAATTTTAAAACCTGAGCAGATAAAAAGTATGACATTTTAAAACTGTATTTCCAAAGCAAACACCTTATTTTTTTTTAAAGCGCTATTAAGAGCATAGATTATTCTTTGAGATAAAACTTTTATCTTATAAGCTAACTCTTCAGAAAGGCAAGCAACTAACAATCTTCCTTTTTTAAAATCCATAGCTTTTGTTTGATTTTTTGCTTCCTTAAAAAACCCTTCAACAACATGATCCCATAACCTTAAAACCTTATATCGATCCAAGGCTTCTTCTAATTTTTTTTCTTTACCGAATGCAGCGACTAAATTATCTATTTTTTGAAAACCATTATATTTTTTTTGTTTCATTGGAGTTCTCCTAATTTATTTTTTTACATCCCTTCTTCCACTACCGCCGGTGATAAGGTAATGTGCTGAGCCGGCATTTCTAAAGGATGAGTTGTGGTTATAAAAGTTTGAAATTTGTTTTGTAAATATTTTAGTAGAAAAGTTCTTCTGGTTTCATCCAGCTCTGACAACACGTCGTCTAAAAGCAAAATTGGCTTATCGTCGCCATTACTTAAATATTCCAACTCTAAAATTTTCAATGCCAAAACTTGACTTCGTAACTCTCCTCTTGAAGAAAACGGCGAAAGAAACAAGCCTTCACTTTTTAAAAAGAAATCATCTCTATGCGGCCCAACTAAACATGTAGTTAAGTAACGTTCTTTTTCCGCAAGTTGATTCAACTTTAACAATAAGGCCGCTTGTAACTCCTCTTCAGTTTCACCCAAGACGGTTTCGTATTCCACTTCCACAGGCCTATGAAAACCAGAAATAGATGTATACACATCCGAAATGCTTTGGTTCAAATAGTTTATAAATTGTTTTCTAGCTAAAATAATTCTTGACCCTAAGCTAATTAGCTGACTATTCCACTCTTCTAAACCCTCAGGCTTCATTGTCCCCGCTTTAACCCCGGCAAGAAGCTTGTTTTTTTGAATCAAAACTTTTTTATAAGCTGTCAGATCTTCTAAGTAATCTGAACTTTTCTGACACAAAACCATATTTAAATATTTCCTGCGGGTTTCCGGTTGCTTGCTAAACATGTCCACATCAGTAGGATCAAAAATCACCACCCTAACAAACCCCTGGGCTTCTTTACGTTTCTTTTTTACCCCATCTATTAAAAAATTGGCGTAAATCTTCTCCCTTTTAGAAAGAAAAACATCTACAGTATGGTCTTCCCCAGATTTTTCTATCACCATTTTTATCTCTGCGTTGTCAGATTCTTTTAAAAATATAAAGTCATTATCATCCCTAAAAGATTTAAACAAAGAAGCAAAATAAATCGATTCCAACAAATTGGTTTTTCCCACAGCATTAGGGCCGGTTAAAACCACCGTATCATTACTAATTTTTATGTTTAGATCAGGGTAGTTTCTAAAGTTTTTTATCGCAATGTTTTTTATCCTCATGTTTTTAACTTTTAATTGGCATTACCAAATAGATATAAGTATTATCCCCTTCAGGTGTTATTAAACTGGGTGAATTTTCATCCATTATTTTTAAAACCACTCTTTCTGTTTCAAGGTTTACTAAACAATCCAACAAATAATGATAATTAACCAAAAGCATCCCATCATTCCCAGAAACCTCCGCTTCTAACTCAATTACACTTTTCCCCAAATCCCCAGATTCAGCGGTTAAAACAATTTTCTGCTTACTGGAAAAATACTCCACCTTAACACTGTTACTACTTTGACTAAAAATCCCCCCTGCTCTTAAAGCGCTTACAAACTGCTGACGATCCAAAGATAAAGTGGTTAAAAAACTGGTGGGAATAATTTGTCTGTAATCAGGATACTGACCGTCAAGCAATCGACTAATAATCTGCGTTGACCCTATTTGAAAAGCAATCTGATTTCCACTTAAACCTACCACCATATCTCCATCTTGATTGGAAATTATCCTTGAAATTTCGTTTATTGTTTTTTGAGGAATAATTACTTCAACATTTGATGAATTATTATAAGGTAGTTTTTTTTCTGCCAGCCTATACCTATCGGTTGCAACAACCCTCATTATTCCGGAATCTAAAGCTATTAATATTCCTGAAATTTCTGGTTGTGTTTGATTTGTAGAAGCAGCAAAAACAACTTTTGCAATAGTGTTTTTGAATTCCTGTGCTTTTACAGTAAAGCTGTTTTGAGATTCCACTTCGGGTATTAAAGGAAACTCTTCAAAAGACATTGTTTTAATAACAGATTTATAATTTTCTGACTCTACTTGTAATTCTTCAGCGGTGGTTTTTAAAACAATGTTTTTGTTTGGTAGATTATTAACTAAATCAGTGAAAGTTTTAGAGTTAACTGTTATCACTCCCTCGTCTTCTACTTTGCAACGAATGTGGGTAGTTATAGCAACTTCCAGGTTTGTTGAAGATATTTTTAACATCCCACTTTCTGTTTTTAATAACACGTTATTTAAAACTGGGAGAGTAGAACTACTAGAAATAATTTTACCAACCGTAGCCAACCCAGCTTTTAAATTTTCTTGGGTGCATATTATATTCATAATAAATTAATTAAAATAGTATTAATTATAATGGTTGTGGATTTGTGAAAAACTTTTTTGGCTCTTTAATACCAGTGGTTTTGGTAAATAATTTATAATTTTTATCGGTTAATAAACAAGTGAGGCGCTGTGGAGTAAAAACTTTAAGAGGGAGAAAAGGTAAGAGGGTTTGTGTTATTCACTTTAATTCAACAGCTTGTCCATGATTAAATCCACTTCTTGTTTAAAACTTTCCTTTTCTTCTATTAACTTTTCAACCTTATCAACAGCATGCATTACAGTAGTATGGTCCCGACCGCCGAAAAAACCGCCAATTGAGGGAAAGGAGTTATCTAACTCTTTCCGAATTATGTACATAGCGATTTGCCTAGGTTTTACAAATTCTTTTTTTCGAGATTCCTTTATAATGTCGTCCATTGAAATGTTGTAAAATTCCGCAACAATCTCCGCAATTTTTTTAGCAGAAGTAATTTTCTTTTTTGTTCCTACAATACTCGCAAGTATGCTTTTTGCTTGATCTAAAACTAATCCTCGGTTTTCCATTTGTTGATAAACCGCCAATCGATTTAGGGCGCCTTCAAGTTCTCTAACGTTATTTTGGATGTTTTCTGCTATATAAAACAATATATCTTCGGGCAAGGTTGTCCCCCGTTTTTCCATTTTTGTCCTTAAAATAGCCATTCGGGTTTCTAAATCGGGGGCTTGGATATCAGCGATCATCCCCCATTCAAAACGCGAAACCAATCGTTGTTCTATGGCAGGGATTTCTTTTGGGGGCCTGTCAGAGGTTATAATTATTTGTTTCCCGTTATCTCTAAGTTGATTAAAAGTGTGAAAAAATTCTTCTTGTGTTCCTTCTTTTCCAGCCAAGAATTGTATATCGTCTACTAATAAAGCGTCGATGTCCCTATAAAGTTTTTTAAATTCCTCAGTCCTTTTTTGGCTAATGGAATTAATATAGTCATTTGTAAATTTTTCACTAGTGACATAAAGTACTTTAGCGCGTTTATTGGTTTCTAGTATTTTGTGGCCAACAGCTTGCATTAAGTGGGTTTTCCCCAAACCTACACCGCCATATAAAAATAAAGGGTTGTATTGGCCCCCGGGATTTTTAGAAACCGCTGTGCTTGCCGCATAAGCTAATTCGTTATTTTTTCCTATTATCAAGGTTTCGAACGTATATTTTGGGTTTAAGCCGGAATGATTTGGGCTCGAGTCTCTTATTGTTTGGGTGTTTTGTTGGTTTTCTACTTTTTTTGCTGATGTTGTGTTGTTGTTGGTTTGATTGTTTAAACCTAATTGGTAACGGATTTCTTTTACCTCGGGAGCTATTGTTTTTAAACTTTTAAGCATCTCTTGTTGGTATTTGGCAGCTATCCAGTCTTTATTAAAAGCGCTTGGTACTCCTATTACGATATAATCCTCCCCTTTTTCTAAAATAGATGTGTTTTTAAACCAAGTGTTAAAGTTTGCTTTGCTTAGACTGACTTCTAAACTGCCTAGTATTGCTTGCCAAAGTTGCTGATTGTTCATAAATTAAAACTATTCTCCTAACAGGTGGTTAGAGGTAATGGTTCCATTTTTGTGGATATTTACCTTTGATGTAAAACCAATTATTTACCCGTGTTTATCAATTTTAACAAGCACTTATCAACATGTAAAATTAGCAAAAACCAGCATAAATAAGGCTTAAAATTATTGAGCTGTTTATATTGTGTGGAAAAAGTGTGATTTTGTTTAGTCAAGGCAAACGGTAAATATATAAACCTTGACTTTAAGAGCGAAATTTTTTATAATTGCATAAGCAAATTAACTTAATTTTAATGAAAAGAACTTATCAACCAAAAGTAAAAAGAAGAAAACGTAGACATGGTTTTTTAAAACGCATGCAAACCAGGACAGGTAGAGCGGTTTTAGCAAAACGCAGAGCAAAAGGACGTAAACGCCTAACAGTCTAGCCTTTTAATAAGTAAAACTTAAAGGGTTTCTTCTATAAAATATGTTTGCAAAAAAAAACCGTCTGGCTAAAACAAAAGATGTTGAATTGGCGATTACCCACGGACGGGCTTTTTTTAACCCATTTTTTAGGTTAAAAGTAGTTTTTAAAAACGAAGGCAGTCCAAGATTTACTGTTGTGGTTTCAACAAAAGTTGCAAAAAATGCCAGTATAAGGAATCGTTTAAAAAGAATTGTAAGGGAATTTATAAAAATACGTTTAAAAACATTGCATAATGGTGATTATGTTGTGGGATTAAAGCCCGGGGTAACAAAAATTGAAGAGTCACAGCTTTTAAAGAGCTTGGAGGGCTTGCTAAAAGTTTCTAAACTCATTTAAAAAGCAATTCTATGAAATATAACCCTTTTGCTTATTTAGCAGTATTTTTAATAAACCTTTATCAAAAAACTTTATCCCCGGATCATGGGTTTTTTAAAGTCTTTTACCCTTATGGGTATTGTAAATTTCACCCATCTTGCAGTCAGTATACAAAAGAAGCTATAGTGAAACACGGGCTAATGTATGGAAGCTTATTAGGAGGAAAAAGAATTCTCAAATGCAATCCATTTACTAGTCCAAAAATTGATACAATTAAATAAAATTATTTAAATGTTTATTTCGGCTTATAATACAATAATTTATTACCCTCTTTTAAACCTTTTGGTTTTTTTGTATAACTATATTCCTGACATTGGTGTGGTTATTGTTTTGTTGACTGTTTTAATAAGACTAATTTTGGCGCCAAGTTTTCATAAGTCTTTAAAAAGTCAAAAAGCCATGGCGGATTTGCAGCCAAAGCTAAATTCTATCCGCGAAACTCACAAAACTGACAAAGAAGCGCAAGCCAAAGCAATGATGGAGTTATATAAAGAGCATAAGATTAATCCTTTTTCCTCTTGTTTGCCATTATTGATTCAATTACCAATTTTAATTGCTTTATATCAGGTTTTTAGCAAAGCTTTGGGTAATCACCTTTCTGGTTTGTATAGCTTTGTTCAAAGGCCAGAAGTCATTGAACCTTATTTTTTAAGTGTTTTAGACTTATCTAAGCCAAGCCCGGTGTTGGCAATAATGGCAGGAGCGTTGCAGTTTTGGCAGTCTAAAATGATGATGCCAAAAGCAGGTGCTGCCCAGGATTCTACAGCTAAAGCAATGCAGGTTCAGACAACTTACGTTTTACCGGTAATTAGTATTGTGATTGCTTGGACATTACCCGCGGGGCTGCCTCTTTATTGGGTGGTGACTACGCTTTTTGCAATTGGTCAGCAGTACTATATACAAAGAAGTCAGGCGGCGGAAGTAGCACTGACTAATAACAAGTAATTTATAACTGATAATTGTTATCGGTTATTTATTATTTATTATTAGTAAAACCAATATGACTGATTATGATAGGATAGAAAAAGCAAAAAAAATTATTGAAGAATTACTTTTTAGTATGGGAGTAAAGGCTACGGTTGATTATGAGGAAAGTATTACTAAAGGATTAATTTTTAACATATCCTCTTCGGAGTCTTACATGCTCATAGGTAGGTTGGGTAGCACCTTAAACAGCCTGCAGTCGTTAGCGCAAGCTTTAGTTTTAAAACAAACTTCCACTCCTGATGTTGAACCTTTACGGTTTAGTTTGGACGTAGACGACTACAAAAGAAAAAGGGAATGGTTTTTAAAAGAAACTGCCAGAGGAGCTGTGGGGCAGCTTAAAAAAACCGGCCGCCCGGTACGTTTAGAACCTTTGCCCAGTTATGAACGCAGACTTATTCATTCTTTTTTACAAGAAAATTTTCCGGAAGTCCAAAGTGAAAGCCAGGGTGAAGATCCATATCGCAGAGTAGTTATACATTTGAAGAGATAGAGTTTAAAAATCCCGCCCCATAAAGAGGCGGGATTTTTAATAGATCGGCAATGTTTGAATAAATTTAAAACAAAAACGATAAAATTAGCCAAAATACTAAGGCTAAGTCATTTTTAAAGTAAGGGTTGTCTATTTGTCCTTGAAATAAAAATGTAGTAAGAAATAAAACAATACCAAGTTTGTAGGGGTCGGTTTTTTCTTTTACACCAATATAAAGGGAGGTAATTATAATTCCAAGGAAACCTAAAATGCCTAAAAGCCCGGTTTCTACCCATAGGTTTAAAAAGAGATTGTGGGGTAGGTTGTGTTTTTCTTCTAAATTTGGGTCAGTGTTTAAGTTATCCCATTTTGTAGCAAAACCTTTTAAGCCCAAACCAAATATTGGAGACTCTTTAATTCCTTTTACCCCGGTTTGCCAAAGGCTAAGTCTAGAAATCGCTGACTTTTCCCCGTAAAAAGGAAGTAAAAACCTATAGCGTAGGTTTGGGGTAAAAATTATAACAAGACCAAAAATTAAAGCAGCACCTAAAATAAATTTTCGTATTTTAGTGTCAGCCGCAATTAAAGTATAAAGACCAATGGCGGCTGCTAATCCTAGCCAGCCAGAACGAGATAAAGAACAAATTAACCCAACAAAACCAACAGCCCAAAACACAACTTTAGTTTTTGAGCCAATTTTAAAATTGTAAATATTTAGTTTTGATTTATTTGTTAGAGCATGTGGTAGTAAGAAAGCTAAAAGCGGGGCAATAAACAAAGCATAAAAATTTGGGTGAGAAAACAAGGACAAGGCTCTTTTCGGTTCAACGCTGTTACCCCAGTAGCTTTCAGGCAAACTGTAAAGAGTAAAATATTGAAAAATTGCAATTATTCCAAAAAGAAAAGCTGAAATAAATGCAGCAACTATTAAGTTTTGCTTTTCTTGTTGAGTTGGTTTGTGAATACTAAAGTAAAAAAACCAAAGTAGAGGTTGAAAAAACAAAACTACAAATAAAGCCAGTTTTGGTAAAGAGAAGTCTCCAATGAATACAGAAAAAATTCCTGACAGAAAAAAAACACCACTGAAAAACAGTAACCATTTTTGTAAGGAATTGAAACTGGGTTTTAAACTACCAGTGAAAAGTTTTACAATTAAAATAACGTCTACTAAAAACAACCAAAGCATAAGCAAGTTGGTTGGTAAACCATAAATTTCAAATCTAATGGCGTAAGTGGGGGCAAAGAGGAGTGAAAGCGCCGCGAGATAGATCATAGGAAGTAGCCTAATTGTTCTAATTATACTAATTATTCTAAAAAAATGCTTACTTAAGTTTTAGGTCAATTAGGGTAATTAGAAATTAGAATAATTTTTTATTCAGGCATTTGGAGAAATTCAGCCATAGTAGGGTCATAAGTAATTTCAATACTCGTGTCCGAAGATTGGCCTTTACTATCGATAACTTTTACAGCCAAGGTGTGCTTGCCAGGTTCAAGCTTTGAGTCAAAGTCAAAGACAAATGGAGAAGTATTTAAAGTTTTAATTAGATTACCATTTAAGGATAATTCAGCCCTAGTTACTAAATTTTGTGAAGTTGCGGAAACCGTAACTTTAAAAGGAAGTTTGGTGATAATGCTTTTATCAACTGGTTCTAATATTTCAACAGTTGGTCCTTCACCGGTTTGAGGGTTTTGTCCGGGGAGAGGTTCGCTGACCGGATATAAATATCCATTTTTAACCGCCCAGGCTTGAACAGCATTTTCCCAATTTGGATTATCGCGTTTTTCGCTATGAAAAACGGTGTACTTCTGATTTATAATTTGTCCAGGAGGGGTGACTGAGGTTGCAGGTTGGCCTGTTTGAGAATCAATAGCTATTTCAATATGTATATTGTCGTATTCTGTGGGTGTGTTGTAACTAGCAAAAACTTCTTCTTTGGTGTTGGGAGTAAGACCGGTTGGAAGCTTGCCAGAAACTGAATCTACCAGAATTTTTGTAATACCAGGAGGTACTTTAAATTGTTCAGCCGGAGTGTCTTTAAGGGCTTCTTTCATAAAAGCATTCCAAATAGGAGCAGCCACAAAAACTCCATCTGCCCCGGTTTTCATTAAACACTTAGTACCACAATTGTTACCTGCCCACACCCCAGCTGCTAAAGAGGGAGTAAAACCGACCGTCCAACCGTCGCGCCATTGGTTAGTAGTACCAGTTTTAGCAGCCACGGTTCGTCCGGGAAGAGTTAAAGGAGAGTTGGCTCCAAAAATATATGCTCTCGCTGAATTGTCAGTCATAATGTTAACAACCTGGTAAACCGCCTGAGGATCTAAAACTTCTTTTGGGTTTTCTTTATATTCTTCAAGTACAACATCATTCTTATCCAAAATTTTAATAATTGAAGTTTTTTCATTTTTAATTCCACCATTGGCCAAGACGCCAAAAGCAGCAACGTGGTCGACAAGTTTTACTTCACAACCACCTAAAACTAAAGATAAACCACAGTCTGCCATGGGGCTAGTAATACCTAAATCACGAGCGGTTTGTACAACGTCTTCAACGCCAACCAAAGCTACGGTTTTAACTGCCGGGATGTTTAAACTACCAGCCAGTGCTTGACGAATAGAGACAGGACCCCTTTCGGAGCCATCATAATTGGAAGGTTGATAAACTTTGCCGGCAAAAGTTCCAAAATTAGTTTCGACATCCATGAGCATGGTTGCAGGGGAAAAACCGTGCTCTTTTTTAAAAGCAGTGACGTATGCATATGGTTTAAAACTACTACCAGGTTGGGTGCTGTTAGAAATTGCTACGTTTACGTTTGGTTCAAATAAGCAATTTTTTCCAGGATTGCAACCTTCAGGAAAACTGGTACCAAAATAATCTTTACTTCCTACCATGGCTAAAATATGACCAGTTTTAGGGTCAACAGCAACTAGTGCTGCGTTATTTGCATTATATTTTTTTGCGTTAGACTCTGCTCCTTCTTTTACAACTTTTTCAGCAATTGCTTGTAATTTTGGGTCTAAAGTTGTATAAACCTTTAAGCCTCCTTCTTCTAGAGTTTTTTCCCCGTACTTTTCTTCTAAATAATTTTGCACCATTAAAACAAATTGTGGGGCAATAATAGCTGTTTTAGCTTTTTTAAAGTCAACTGTTGTTTCTTTGGCTGCTTTTTCTTCTTCAGGTGTAATATAACCCTGTTCTCTCATGTTGGTTAATACAAGGTTTTTGCGGGCGTCTAAAGCTTCTCGATGTTGTCCATAAGGTTCAAAGTAAGTGGTCCTTTGTGGTAAAGCAGCTAAATATGCGCTTTCAGCCAAGTTGAGGTCTATGGCTTTTTTACCAAAGAAAGTTTGTGCGGCTGCTTCTATTCCATAAGCGTTTCTTCCATAAGGAATTTCATTTAAATATAGCTTTAGGATTTCTTCTTTAGAGAACTTAGCTTCAATAGTTAGGCTTAAAATTGCTTCAGGAATTTTACGTCCAAAAATTCCATCCTTATTAGCTAAGATCGCATTTTTAACAAACTGTTGGGTAATTGTGCTCCCCCCTCCCCCACTTGGTCCTCTGTTTATTACATAACGAATTACTGAACGTAAGATTCCCGTAAAGGAGATTCCGTGGTGTTTATAAAAATCTTTGTCTTCAATTGCAATAGTAGCCTGAGGAACATATTTGGAAATCTGGTCTAAATTTATTAAAGTGCGTTTAGCTTCCCCGTGAACTTCGTATAACAAAGAACCGTCGCGTGCAAATATTTTAGTCGATTCAGCAATATTTCTTTCTAAAAGCTTATTTGGATCAGGTAAGTCTTTAGCGTAGTATAAAAACAGCAAGGCAATTAAAAAAACACCCAAAGCAACACTTCTAAAAATCCAAGTCCAGGCTTTTTTGAAAGTGAGTTTGGGTAGTTTAAGACTAAATTTAGATTTAGTTTTTTTAGCCTTTTCTTCGCGGGTTTTGTAACTATATATCTTCATTGAACTTAATTATACCTGTTTTATTGGTCCGTTGACAATGTTACCATATTAGTTTAATATTTTTCTATGTTTAAGAAATTCCAGAAAACTCAGGCTTATTATTACGCAATTTCACTTTTGCAGAATTTGCGGTAATTTTATAATTATTTAATTTTTAAATCCGCCTTTTCTGTAAAAAGAAAGGCGGATTTTTTATGTTCAATTTTATTTTCCAAACCAACGTTTACACTTATTACCTTTTTTCAAGAGGCCGGTTTTAGGTGTATGAATTTTCGTTCTCCTTAAGCTGGTCTGTTGAACAGTAAACAACTTAAAGGAGAATAGACATGAAGAAGCTTGGTTTGATTGGTTTTGGTAAGTTTGGTGAGGCATTTTGCAGATCTATTATTCAAGGGCCTGTGTTAGTTTATGACACCGATCCTACTAGAATGTTACAGATTCAAAAGGGATTAAATGACATAGTTTTAGCAAGTACTATTGATGAACTTTCGATTTGCGAGGTGTTTTTTGTTGCTGTTCCTTTTCAGCGACTTAGGGAAACTTATCTTACTTTAGAGTCTTTAGTAAAGACAGATGCTTTAGTTGTTGATTGCACTTCTGTGCAAGTTGCGCCCAGAGAACTTGCTGAACAAATCTTTACCAAATGCTCGTACATTAATATGCATTGTTTGTTTGGACCTGAAAGCCTTGCGTATGGAATTAAACCATTACGCGCAGTAGTTAGTGCAAAACAGCCAGGAGGAGCACAAGACTGGCTTGTTGATTTTTTGTCCAGCAGAGAAGTTCAAGTCTTAGTAAGTAGTCCAAATGAGCATGACAAAGCAATGCAGAGCATGGTATTGTGCCAAGTTTTAGCCCAAGCTTTAGCAAAGACTGGCGCGCTAGGAATCGAGACCGCTTTTCACACCGGGTCGTTTTCTTTGCTGTATAAAATGGCAAGTATGCTACAAGGTGATATTCCTGAACCGTACAACACAGTTGTGAATGGTAACCCACATGCAAAGCAGATTATTGAACGCCTTATTCAGGAGCTGACTTTGTTGCATGAGAAGATTCCTTGAGTGTGAGTTTTAGGGGTGGATACTCTGGTTTTCACCCCTCCCTTTTTTGCATAATTGATGTTAGAATAATATTAGAAATTATAAATTTATGAATCAAATAGAAGACATTTTAACCAGAGGTGTGGTTGAAGCAATAGACAAGGCCAGTTTAAAAAAGACTTTGGAGTCTAAAACTAAACTTAGAGTTAAGCTTGGGATTGATCCAACTAGCCCTAACATTCACATTGGCAGAGCGGTAGTTTTAAGAAAACTTCGGGCTTTTCAAGAATTAGGTCATAAAGTTGTTTTTATTGTCGGTGATTTTACCGGTCTTGTTGGTGACACTTCTGACAAAGACTCAGAAAGGCCAATGCTTTCAGAAAAAGAAGTAAAAGCCAATATGAAAACCTACTTTGAGCAGGCTTTTAAAATTTTAGATAAAAGCAAAACTGAAACTCATTATAATTCTGAATGGCTGAAAAAGTTAGGTTTTATTGAAATTGCTAAAATGGCAAGTTTGTTTGGACTTCATGAATTTGAGTCTCGAGACGTAATAGCAAGGCGCATGAAGCTTGGGAAAAGAGTATCTTTTCATGAACTCATGTATCCTTTAATGCAAGGCTATGATTCTGTAGCTGTTAAAGCTGACGTGGAATTGGGTGGAATTGATCAAAAGTTTAACTTGCTTGCTGGTAGGGTTATTCAGAAAGCTTACGGACAGGAGCCACAAAATATTTTAATGACGGATATTTTAGAAGGTACTGACGGTAGGAAAATGTCTTCTTCTTGGGGAAACACTGTTAATTTAACTGACTCTCCTGAAAATATGTTTGGTAAAATCATGTCCATCCCCGACAGCTTAATTGAAAGATATTTTTTACTTGCTACTTCTTTGCCACAAAATGAAATCCAAAAAGTAATTAAAGATTTTAAAAATCCTCGTGATCAAAAATTAGTTTTAGCCCAAAATATTACGGAAGCTTATCACAGTAAAGAAAAGGCTGCTAAAGCAAAAGAAGGGTTTATAAGTCAGTTTAGTAAGGGTGAGTTACCAGAAAATATTGAAGTGAGAAAAATAACACCTTCGAAGGATTTTAAATTATCAGTATTGTTGAAAGAAGCGGGGTTGGTAGAAAGCAAAGGAGAAGCAAGAAGATTAATTGAGCAAAATGGTGTGAAAGTGAATGGTCAAACAGTAAAGGATATTGATGTAAAGTTGGACGGAAAAACTGAAATACTGCTGCAGGTAGGAAAAAGAAAGTATATAAAACTAATATAATTTAAAAACTCCGTCCCTTAAGGGACGGAGTTTTTAAAAGAAAGCTTTGTAAAGCTTTACATTGTTTCTTCTGTAGATTCAGCGCCTTCTGCTGGAGTTTCTGTTGGGGTAGCAGTGTCGTCGGTCATACCGCCGTCTGCTGGAGTTTGTTGTTCGTCGTCAAAAAACATGTGTTTTCTCCGTTATCCTTTTTTTATCAAAGGATATTATTTGTTAAAACAAACATCCTTAATAAAAGGATGTAAAGAAATTATAGCAACTCTTATTTTAATTGCAAGTGCTTTTTTTGAAAAACATGTGAAGTGTACAAAGCAACTGCAACGGCGTCAGCTGCGTCGTCGGGCTTGGGTGGGTTTTTTAATTTAAAAATTTGTTGTACCATGTATTGAACTTGTTTTTTTTCAGCCTTGCCATAACCACAAATAAAACTCTTTACTTGCAAAGGAGTAAATTCAAAAACCGGAATTTTGTTTTTTTCGCCCAAGTATAAAACCACTCCTCTGGCTTGGGAGACAGTCATTGCTGTTTTTTGGTTGGTGGTAAAAAAAAGCTTTTCCACTCCCAAAGCCGAAGGCTTTAAAGTTTTAATTAAGTTTTCAATGTCTTTACCTAAAACTAGCAATCTCTCTGAGTCAGAAAGCGTGCTTTTGGTTGTAATTACGCCAAAATCCTTTAGCACATGTTCACCTTTTCTTTTTGTGGTTTCAATGGCTCCGTATCCTGTTGTGGCCGTTCCGGGGTCGATACCTAAAATTATCATATGAGCGTTCTAATATTTAAGCATTTAAACATTTTGGAGTTCGAAATTTATAACAAGAATGTTTCCACCTTTATAGTTTGGGTAGAGTTTTCGCCAGATAGCTTCTGCGTTTAGTTTTGTAATTTCTTTACCAAAAGAGCTTAAATTTGCAGTTTGAATTAAATAGGAAATATTTTTATATCGTTCAATACTTTTTACAGTTACTCTTACTTCAGAGCTACTTGATTTAAATGTTATCTTGTCCCCTATCTCGGGAATTACCATAGAGTCTTGGGGTCTTACGTCAGCAGTTTTTGTTCCGGCTTCAATTTCTTTTAAGAAACCATCTTTTACAAATAGAGTTTGTTCTTGTTTAGGACTTTCAAATTCTGGGTTAGAAGGCTTCATTGTATATAAGTTATAAATTATCTGTTATTAGTTACCTCTGCTATAAATTAGCAGAGGTATGTACCGCTATTACGTCTTCGTCGTTTTCTAGTTCAGCAAACAATGCTTCTACTTTTGATTTTTGGTCTTCGGTAAGCTCGGTGCCTTGGGAGCTTTCTTTAATTATATCAGCTTGAGCAATTTTTGCCCCAACTTTTTCCAATACCTGTTTTATTTTTTGCAAGTCCAAAGGTTTTGTGTAAACTTCTAAGCCTTCCTGAGACTCTCTTACGTCTTCAGCTCCTGCGTCTATGGCAGCAAGTTCAATTTGGGAAATGTTGTTGTCACGTTCAACTAAAATTTGACCCTTGGTGGAAAATTGCCAAGCTACGCTCCCTTGAGCGCCCATATTTCCACCATGTTTAGAAAAAATATGTTTAACGTTGTTACTGGTTCGGTTAGTGTTGTCTGTTGCGGTTTCTATTAAAAAAGCAGTGCCAAAAGGTCCATAGCCTTCATAAACCACCTCTTTAATGGTTAGTGCAGAGTTTCCGGTAACATTTTTAATTGCTCTTTCAATGTTGTCGTTGGGCATGCCTTGAGCTTTGGCGTATTCAATTGCACTTTTGAGTTTAAAGTTGCTTACAGGGTCAGGGCTTCCACCTTCTTTAACTGCAATTGAGATTTTCTTTCCCAATTTAGAAAACAAAAGTCCGCGCTTTTGGTCCAAAGCCCCTTTGGTTCTTTTAATTTGTGACCACTTGGAATGACCAGACATTGAAAATTTAAATATTAAATATCAAAATTTAAAAATCTATTATTTAAATGATATAAGAACCGTGAGTTCACCTTTAATAGAAGGTTTTTGTTTGAGCTGGGTCATAACTTCTTCAGGATTTCCCCGAAGGAATTCTTCGTGGACTTTGGTTAATTCCCGTGCAATCACAACTTGTGATGTTGGGAAGGCGTTGGAAATGTAAGATAAAGTTTTTAAAATTCTTTCAGGCGATTCATAAAAAATTGCTGTAGCTTCAACATTGGCCGCAGACTGTAGTGCGCTTACAGTTTTAGTTGCGGTTTTTTGTAAAAATCCTAGGAATATAAATTTGTCTGTAGGAAGACCGGAAGCAGAAAGTGCGGCTGTGGCAGCGTTTGCCCCGGGGATAGGGATTACTTGGACGTTTTCTTTCACACACTCTCTTACCAGTCTAAACCCTGGGTCAGAAATACCTGGAGTTCCTGCGTCAGTAATTAATGCCCCGGATTGTTTTAAGAGCCTACGGGAAAGCTCTTTAACTACTTGTTGTTCGTTGTGTTCGGCGAACTGAACTAATTCTTTGGGCCATGCACCTACATGCTCTAGAAGTCTTTTTGAATAAAGAGGGTTTTCTGCAATAACAAAGTCGCAATTTTTTAAAGTTTCAATTGCTCTGAGGGTTATGTCTCCCAAATTTCCTATTGGCGTGGCAACAACGTACAACATTAACTAATAACTAATGATAAATAACTGATAACTGTCATGAGTTATCGATTGTTTGTTATGAGTTTAAGAATCCTACCAGTCCCCGTCTTTACTTTCTAAACCAAACATTTCTTCTAAAAGTTGATATTCGTTTCTTAACTTTTCACGGTATTCTCCAAGTTCCCATTTTTCATCACCTTCAGCGGATTCATATTCTTCTTCAGTTTTTTTTAGCTCATCATCAATCTCTTTCAGTCTGGTATAGGCTTGGTCTTCAGTTTGAGGAGCTTGCTCCAGCCATTCCTCAAAAGTAATGCCTAAAAGTTTTTCGTATTTGTCTTGAAAGATTTCATGTAACTTATCTTGATCCATATTTTTAAGTTAAGTTTTTATTTTTTATACAACCTATTCTATCAGAATTGTGAGAAAAAGAAAAACCCCTGCTTAAATTTTAAGCAAAGGTTTTTCGGAAAAGTTACAAGAAGAATTTTTAAAGTTTAAGGCAAACCCTTAAACCAAGTGCCCTAAAAATAAGGACACGTAATACGCCTTAAGAAAGTGCGTTTAGTAATCTGACATATGAAATTGAATTTTTGTTTCTTGTCCGCCATGGCTTTATGCGAAGGCGGATTGTTTCTTCTTTTAAGAGAAGAATTAACTTTTCTATATATATTATAGCAGATTTCAGTAAGTTTGTCTAGGGGTGGTATATAGGTTTCCTTATGGGTTCTCTCCCCAAAATTTGGGGAGGGTTAGGGAGAGGTTTAAGGTTGGAGAAGCGAGTCAAACTCTTTATCTTGCCAACCAGCTTTTAAAAGTTCTGCTTTAATGTCAGAGTCTGCCATGCCTAAACTTCTAGCCTCTCTAACAAACTCTTCTATGTGAGGGTGTGGTACTTTTAGCTCTTGTCTTAAGTGAGACAGGGTTTCTTCATCCGGTAAGGGTATGTGGAAGCCGGATTTTTTTAATAATTCAATTAGTTCTTCTGTTTTTTTGTTTTCGTCTTCAATTTCAGTGGATAAGGTTGAAATTGTGATCTCGTCTTTTTTTAAGCGTTGTAAAAGTTTAAAAATAATTATTAAAGCGGCAACTATAAGCAGGCTTCTGCCTAAAATTACAAACCACGCTAAAAGGCTCATGGTTTTTATTTTTAGCCATATCTCGTCTAACTGTGTGTCTATGGAGTCGCCAGAATTTTGAATTTGTCCGCATTGGGTTTGGTAGGGTTCCAAATGTTTTGCCGGAATAAAGTCATTGTTGGTGTTGATTGCTTTTTCAAATTCTATGTTAGCTTTTTCACATTTTTGGGACTGAAAGTATCCTAAGCCTTTAATAAAAATATCTCCGTAAAGGCCTTTTATATTTTCAATATTTTCTTTTGTTAAAACTTGTTTACCCAGCTCAATAGGAATGGCAAAAGCAAAATTGTCCCCATTGTTTTGTCCGCCGCTACCGGTTTGGAAAGTGGTAATTCCTACAACCTCTCCACTTTCGTTAAACAGAGGGCCACCGGAAGAACCTGGGGAAACTTTCGCGTCGGTTTGAAATACACGGAAATCCTTGTTGTCTGAAAATTTAAGTGCGCTTATTAAACCTTGGGTTAAGGTGGCTTCAAGAGGGCTTCTTTGGTTAAAATCTCCCGTGGCGGGAAAACCAAAAGTATAAATTTTCTTTCCGACATTTACTTCAGAACTTTCACTTAGCTTTAGCGTAGGTAAATTTTTCGCCTGAATTTTTATTAAGGCTACGTCTTTTTGGTCTTTTCTATAGTCTTTATTTAAGTATAAAATTTCCGCTTTAAAACCATTTTTTAAGAGAGTTGTTAAAAACTCTTGTGGTTCGGAAGGGTTTAAGACTGTTAGGAAAGAATTTAAGTTAAAGGCAGTTTTGTTTTGGATGTTTTTTAAAACTTCTTCTAAAAAAAAGTAAATATCAGGATGTTTTTGAATTAGCTCTTCTTCTGTAGTTCCAATTGCCTTAATTTTTTCTGTTAAACTTTTTTGAACTATTTCTTCAACAAACCTGATTTTAAATTCTTCTTGAGAAGCTACATGGGCGTTGGTTAAAATATAGCCTTCTGGGTTAACTACAAAACCACTGCCACTTAAGTAGGTGTCTATTTTTTCACTTGGATATTTGTCAGTTTCAGAAACACTATATTTTAAATTTTCCAAATCAAAGTCAAACACAGGCACAGTAGCCTCGCCGTCTATTTTTTGGATAATTCTAACTATAGCCGGCTTAACCAGCTTTGCTAAAGCTTCCTGGTCTAAAGTGGTAACAGAATTTTCTTGAGCGGGGCTGACGGAAAAAATAAAAACTATGGTTAATACCACCACAGAAACTAAAGCAGTCACCCATAGATTTTTATGCCAAGTGTTTTTTAAAAAATTGAGCATTTTTGTTTCTTTTGTGAAGCCTTTGCAGTTATTATATCAGAAGCTTTGGGTTTTGTAATGAAAAAGGACCCGCGCTGTATGTGTTGCGCGGGCCCTTTGGAGTCTCGTTCGTTCTCACATCTTGAGCACGTTCACCTGAAAACGCTCCGGTGGGAAGTCGCCGGCAGGCGCAGTACCCATGTTTGCCCAGGTTTTGTATGCACTGTCTGCTACCGTGGTGTCGAGGTAAAAGAGGAACTGGTCAGAGAATACGTCTAGTTGTGGCCGTCTGCGGAAAGTGAGACGTAAGCCCATAGCCTTCTCTAAGTTCACCCCCTCTTTAGCAGGGATATTTTTGTCCTCTAGGAGAGTGACAAAGTTGCAGCGTCCGGCGTGAGGCCAAACGTCAGGCCTGAGAAGTGAACGCAGATTTGGTTTGGACTCAAACGTCATCTCGCATTGTCGGATCCATTCCATCACGTCGTCACCCCACTGCCAGTGGTGTGCAATGCGCAGGTAACGGTCTACCAAGTTGAGAGCCATGTCCATTTTGCGCCGGTCGGCCTCAGCTTCGGTCACGAGCGAGTCCAAGGCGTAGTTAGGCACCAAGTCTTCCTTTTCGATGAGGTTGGTGGCCATGTCTACCACCTTGTCTAATCGTCGCACAGGCGGTTGCCCGTGTACCAGTAACGGAGGCAGCTCATGGACAGTGTCTCCAGGAATTTCAACGTACTTGCGATTTCCAATGATCTCCATAGAGACCTCCTTCGTTAGATGATTTCTTTACTACTTGTTTGGATTATAATCGTTTCAAAGCTCTTTGCCAACAGTATTGATATTTAAGACTGAATTTTATATAATAGGTAGAGTTTAAGACAAGCCCGACAATTTAAAGGTTCGTCGGGATTGGTAGTTATAAAAATATACGGGCGTGTAGCTCAGTTGGTAGAGCGCTTAGCTTATACCTAAGTGGTCCTAGGTTCAAGTCCTAGCACGCCCACCACTCGACTTCGCTTGTGGTCTTCGACTAAATTTTCTTAAATAAAAAATCCCGCCCTTTAAAGGGCGGGATTTTTAAATTGTTTAAAGAATTGTTGCAGAGGCAACTTTATCGCCTTCGTCTAGCCTCATTACTCTTACGCCTTGAGTAGCGCGGCCTAAGGTGGAAACGGCATTTAGCGGGGTGCGAATAGTTTGTCCGCTCTTGGAAATAATTACCAGGTCGTGCTCTTCGGTGTTGTTTAAAATGTACATGAAAACAATTTTTCCAGTTTTCGGTGTAACTTTCAAAGTTTTAATTCCACTGCCAGCGCGGTTTTGAATTTTGTAAAAAGCTAAATCCGTCTTTTTACCTAAACCATTTTCCGTGACAATTAAAACTTCCAAAGCTTTCACGTCAACGTCTTTGCGGATAATGTCCATGGAAATAATTTTGTCTTCTTTCTTTAAACGCATACCGGTGACTCCGCTGGCAGTCCTGCCCATAGCGCGAACGTCTTTTTCGTTAAAACGAATGGCTTGGCCGTTTTCTGTGGAAAGCATAATTTGGTCTTCGCCGGAGGAAGATTCTACCCACTTAAGTTCGTCCCCGTCTTTAAGGCCAATAGCTATCATTCCGCTTCTTCTGACTTTAGCGAACTCTTCTCTAGAAACTCTTTTGACCAGACCGTTTTTTGTAGCCATGACTAAGAACTTAGCCCCGCCTTTTTTTGGTAGAGTTAGAACTGCCTGGCCCGTTTCTCCGGCGCCAAGTTGTAGGAAGTTAACCAAGGCTTGGCCTTTGGCTGTTCTGGAGCCTTCAGGAAGCTCGTAAACTTTAGTTTGAAAGACCCTGCCTTTGTTAGTAAAGAATAAAATGTCGTCGTGGGTGTTGGAAGAAATAAGCTTGTCTACCACGTCTTCCTCTTTTAAGGTTTGACCAATAACACCTTTTCCGCCACGAGCTTGGCTGCGGTAAGTGTCAGGCGCCAGTCTTTTTACATAACCGGATTTGGTAATGGTAATGATCACATTTTCTTCCGGAATTAAGTCCTCAGCAGAAAAAGTGCCGACTGCATTTTTAACCACCTGGGTGCGTCTTTCGTCCCCAAACTTTTCTTTGAGTTCCAAGACTTCTTTTTTAATAATCCCTAAGATTTTTTTGGTGGATTTAAGAATATCTTCTAATTCGGCAATTAAAGCTTTCTTTTCTTTGAGTTCTTCGTCAATCTTTTTTCTTTCCAGGCCGGCTAAAGTTTGCAAGCGCATTTCTAAAATTGCGTCTGCCTGGATTTCAGTAAATTTAAACTTCTTAATTAAGTTAGCCTTGGCTTCTTCTTTAGTTGGGCTTTTCTTTATGGTGTTAATTATTTCGTCAATGTGGTCTAAAGCTTTTTTTAAGCCTTCTAAAATATGAGCGCGTTCTTTAGCTTTTTTCAGTTCAAATTCTGTGCGCTTTCTAACAACCACTTGGCGGTGTTCTAAGTATTTTTCTAAAACGGTTTTTAAATTTAAAACATGCGGTTCAATGCCGTCTACTAAAGCCAGCATGTTCATGTGGAAAGTTTCTTGCAGTTGGGTAAAAGAAAAAAGCTGGTTTAAAATTTTGTTGGCAAGCGCGTCTTTTTTCAAGTCAATAACTATACGAACGCCGTCTTTGTCGCTTTCGTCTCTTACGTCTTTAATGCCTTCAATTTTTTTCTCACCAACTAACAAAGCAATTTTTTCTAAAAGTGTGGCTTTGTTTACACGGTAAGGAATTTCATGTACCAAAATTTGGAAAGAACCAGTTTTGGTTTCCAAAATTTCGGTTTTAGCGCGCATGACAATACTGCCTTTACCGGTGGCATAAGCGTTTTTAATTGCACCAATGTCGTAAATAATTCCGCCGGTTGGAAAGTCCGGACCTTTTACAAATTCCAAAAGGTCTTCCGTGGTAATTTCGTCATTTTCAATTAAAGCAACAATTGCGTCACAAATTTCTGTAAGGTTGTGGGGAGGAATGTCTGTGGCCATACCCACAGCAATTCCCAAAGAGCCGTTTAAAAGCAGGTTAGGAAGCTTGCCTGGAAGAACAGTAGGTTCTTTTCTGGTTGCGTCGTAGTTGTCGCGCCAGCTGACAGTTTCTTTGTCTAAGTCAGTTAAGAGTTCTTCGGCCAAGGCTGACATACGGCTTTCAGTGTAACGCATGGCAGCTGCGCCGTCTCCGTCCATGGAACCAAAGTTACCTTGTCCGTCTATGAGTGGGTAACGCAAAGCAAAGTCTTGGGCCATGTGTACCATGGACTGGTAAACTGCCTGGTCGCCGTGAGGGTGGTATTTACCTAAAGTGTCCCCTACTACGGTAGCACTTTTTCTAAACTTAACGTTATGTCTGAGTCCCAATTCATGCATAACGTATAAAATACGCCTGTGAACAGGTTTTAAACCGTCACGCACGTCAGGCAAGGCACGAGAAACAATAACGCTCATGGCATAATCCAAATAGGACTCTTGCATTTCACGTTCAATGTCTCGTGGTTTTACTATTCCAATGTTGTTACTTAGTTCTGCGGAAGAATCTTTAGGCATTTTCTTGTTCGTGAAGTATTTTGTAAAGAATATTTTTTAAATTTGAAATATAATCGATCCAGACTGAAAGTCGAAACTTGTTTTCTTTAACGTTTGCTGTTAGCGCTTGGGACATGTATCCGGAAATATCAGTAAGCAAATTCTGAGGGAGGAGTTTTATATTAATATTGTAATTTTTTAAATAGTCATCTAATTTTTTTGGGATATCAGAAGCTAAAATTTCTTCCATTTTCGTGTAAAAAGGAACATAGGCACCCATTAGTTCAAGTTTGAGCCCGTCAATTAGGGATTCGTTTTGAGGAGTTCGTTGTTGTTCTTTCAAAAGTTTATTATGAAAATATTTGATACTTTCTTCATTATCGGAATTTAAGGAGTCCCATAACTTGTTTACTTGAACTTCCAATTGTTCCAAAGTATTTCTGGTTTCCGGAGTTATTTCACCTCGTATTTCATTAATTGAAAACAATGCATTTTCTCGCCTACTTCTTTCCATATGTTTCTTTTACGTCTTTAAAGCCGTCTTTTAGAGTTTTAAACAGGGTTGTGTCTTTTTGGCTATTTTCTGAAATCTTGCTGGTTAAGACCCAAGCGCCTACAAGTAGAACAAAAACTGAGATTGTAGAAATCCAAAGTATACGTACTTTTTGAGCGTGAGGTTTTTTTTGTAAACGTTCAATAAAAGACATGGCTTTATTAATTACGAATATATACTAATTTACGAATTTAGAAATTGAAATTATGTTCAATTTTGGCAATCGTGATCAATCTTGTTCAATTATCTCAAGGTTTCCAAAACCACTACTTTTGTTCCCTCTTCTTGCAAGTCTTTCTTTTTTACAGTGAGTTTGTCTACGGTTTCAGACTTGCCACCCATTTCTTTTAAAAATTTTTCTTTAGCGTCTAAGTCTAAAATTAAGTCAGGCATTTTGTAGTGGGAAGGAATGACAATTTTGGGCTCAACTTCGTTTACAACCTTAGCTGCTTGAGAAGCGGAAAGAACAGTGTTGCCTCCTACCGGCAAAATGAGAATATCTATTTCTCCTAAAGACTCAAGCTCGTCTTCTGTTAAGTTGAACTCTTTAATGTGGGAAAGGTTTAAAATTCTCATGTCTTCCGTCTCGATTAGAAAAATGGTCACTCTAGAGTTTTCTTGTTTTAAAGGTATACCAGTTAAAGTTACACCTTTTAAGTCGTATTCTCCTGGGTCGTTAACTAAAAACGGTTCACCGGAAATCCCCGAAGTGGCAGAATATAGACTTTTGTTTTTTTGAGACAAGACTAAAATATCAGCCGCTCCCCTTGGCGGGGTTAGGCCTGAATCTTTATGAAAAGGATCGGTTATGGTTACTGCTTCTTTTGAGGTTATTTTAAAGGAGGAAAGGCCGAAATATTGTATTTGCATAAAAAAATAATCCTAATTCCCCGAATTAACATCCGAATGCTTCTAATTAATCTTTAGTGTGCTTTCAGGTGAATTATGTTTAAATTATAGCGGTTTTTGGGCAAAAAGGGAAGTCTTTTTTAAACATAAAACGCCTTTAAAATCGCACTTTTATTGAGTTGACCTTTCATGATCATTAGCCTATAATATTAAGGCTTATTTGCGTAAGTGCTAAGAAAATATTAATAAATATTAACCCCAAATAGGCTTTAGATTTAGCACTTTTAATAATTAACCAATGGAATACGAATCTTAAAATTGTTTCAACGATTTAGGTCGTTGTTTTTATTTGATCGTTCCCTCCAAAGAAAGTAAATTTATGGAAGAAAATACTCAAACTCAGGTGGCTACTTCAGTTACCTATCCGGCAGCGGCAAATTCTGCACAAACCATGCAGGACTTAATTACTGCGGGTGTAGAAATAAAAGTTTTAAAGCCAGGTGACACTGTAGAAGGCAAACTTTTGTCAGTTGGTAAAAACGAAGTCTATGTTGATTTAGAAGGTTATGGTATTGGTGTGGTCCGCGGAAGAGAGTTGTACGACGACGAAGCAACTCTAAGCTCTTTAAAACCTGGCGACACAGTTTTGGTTTCTGTTGTTGACGCAGAGAATAAAGACGGTATAGTTGAGCTTTCCATGAGACAAGCCGGTCAGGAAAGAGTTTGGCAAGCTTTGAAAGAAAAAATGGAAAGCAAAGAAGTAGTTAGAACAAAAATTCTTGAAGCCAACAAAGGTGGGCTCATGGTGGAAATTAACAGCGTTGTTGGATTCTTGCCGGTTTCTCAACTTTCTTTAGAACACTACCCTAGAGTAGAAGATGGTGATAAAAATCGAATATTACAAGTTTTACAGTCATATAACGGTCAACTTTTTGATGTGCAGATTATCACCGCCGACCAAGCAGAAGAAAAACTCATTGTTAGTGAAAAAGCGGTTTTCGAAAAAGAAATGGAAAACCGACTTTCAACTTTAAAAATTGGCAACATTGTAGAAGGTGTTGTAACCGGTGTGGTGGATTTTGGTGCTTTTATTAAATTTGGAGAAATGGAAGGTTTGGTGCATATTTCAGAACTGGCTTGGCAGAGGATTGAAAACCCGAAAGATATCATTAAAGTTGGTGACAAAGTTACCGCCAAAATTATTTCCGTAGACAAGGGCAGAGTTTCTTTGTCTATAAAACAACTTCAGACCGACCCTTGGCTGGAAGCTGTCAAAAAATACCAGATTGGTCAAATTGTTAAAGGTAAAATTAGTAAGATTATGCCTTTTGGTGTGTTTGTAGAGTTAGATAAAGATATTCAGGGATTGGCGCACATTATGGAGCTTTCTCACGAAGCCATAAAAACCGCAGAAGAAGTTTTAAAGCCAGGCGAAGAAAAGGAGTTCAAAATTATTTCTATCGAACCGGCAGAGCACCGTTTAGGGCTTTCTTTGAAAGCTTTGCAACCAGCTCCAGAAAAGTCAGCTGAAGAAGTTAAGACTGAAACAAAAACAGAAGAAGCCGTAACAGAGGTTAAAGATGAAAAGAAAGAAAATGAATAATAGTCTGTGAAAATAAAACATCCCACCCCTTAAGGGGTGGGATGTTTTATATTGTAATGTAATAATCGAGGACTTTCCCAATTATGAGAACATTAATTACCTACATTGCAGTGCCCATAGGCTTCGATTCGCAATGTTTGCAATCGTGCTTATGAGTAAGGGCAAGGTAAACGGCAGAAAGACCGACTAATATATATACAATTCTTTCAATCATTTCCCAACTGCCAAAAATTTTGTTGACCAAGTTAAAGTCAGCAACTCCAACTAGTCCCCAGTTAAGGGCACCAACAACAACTAATACAAAGGCTAACATGTGTAAAGCTTTCACGTGCTTCACCCCCTTTCAAAGGGTTATTTTGTTTCTAACAAGTCTTTTATAAAGACTAATTATATTATACCAAATTTATAACAATTTTGTTCAATTCACTTACCATCCAAACAATTTCCCAACTTCTTCCGGAATTTCGCGTCTGCGCGCTACTTTAATTTCTCCATTTGCTGCAATAAGTTTTGCTGGAGAAGAAAGAAGGCAGTGGTGAGAAGCTAGAGAGTCTTGGTAAGCACCGGTATCCAAAAGTGCAATATAGAGTTCGTTATGTTCCGAAAACTTGGGCAGCAGAATATAACTACCTCCCGCAGTGTATTTGTCGTCAGAGTCACAAGAGCTGCCAGCCAACCAAACTTTGTCTAAGCGTCTTGAATTCATGTTGTTAACTGGTAGTACGTGCCATTTTTGGTGAATAGCCCAAGTGTCTATGAGGTCGTTCATGAAGCTACCGTCAATAACGTACCACTTGTTTTTGCCTTTATTGTCAACAGTTTTTTCGGCTAAAATTTTATAAATAGTTATTTGCGCCGGGGCGGCTACATACCTTCCCCATTCGGTTACTAGGTTTGGATGTTTAATACCTAAACGGTCGCAGGTAGACTTAGAGGTTTTGATAATTTGTTGGACTAAATGTTTAGTGCCGTATAGTTTTTTCTTTTTTTCGTAAGGTACACCCGCTCCGCCTCCAATATCTAAGGTGTCTAGACCTGGGTTTTTTTCTTTTAGCTTGGCGTAAAGTTCTAACGCTCTTTTTAGAGGTTTGATAAATCCGTCAACTTTTTCTATTTGGCTGGAAATATGATAATGCAAAACAGAAAGATTTCGAATTTTACCAATATTTAAAAGTTCTTGTTCGGTAAATCCAAAGCGGTTAAACTTTTTGTCCCAGTGGCTACTGACTTTTAAATTAAGGTTCACTCGAATTCCAACTTCGCCTTTGAATTTAGAAAGTCTTTCTAATTCCATTGGGTCTTCTATAATTGGAATTACTACCAAACCTTTGGCTTTGAGTTCTTCAATGAGTTCAATATATTTTTCGGTTTTAGGGCCATTACAGATAATTCGCATTTTGGCATTGAATTTATCCTGCTCAATCATGCGTTTTACTAAGTATAGTTCGTTGGCGGAAGACATTTCTAAATTCGCTCCTTCAGCTACAGCTGGGAGGACAAATTCTTTGTTTTGGTTAACCTTCATGGCGTAGTGGTAGTAAAACTTGCCTTTGTAGCCTAGAACTTTAATGTAAGCGTTGAAAGTTTCAATTAAGTCTCTAACTCGGTTTTCAATAACGGTAGGAAAGACAATTTCGGTAGAGGTGCCGTATTTTTTTACAATGTCAAAAATATTGTATTGGTAGTTGCCTTCCCTTACTATTAACTCTCCGTCCGGTCCAATGTCAAAGTTGTGAGTGTTAAACTCTTCTGAACCTAAACGCCAAAACTTTTTAAAGCCGTTTTTCTTTTTTGCTGCGCTCTTTGTAGTCATAGTAGTAATTCAACTTTCCCTCTCCTTTTGGGAGAGGGTGCCCGTAGGGCGGGTGAGGGTGATTTCTAAAGGCTAATTAATAAATTGTTATTTTAACCGCTTATTCTACTATATTTGTGTAATTTTGTCAACCTTAGTAGTGCTACAAAGCAACTAACTTTTGTAACAGAGTCATTTCTACGAAGGGTGTTGTATTTTATTAAAGAATGATCAAAGAAGTAATTTGCTTTCTGATTCTACTGGGTCAACCTTAGTTGTGAAGCCTTAAAAAAATAAAAACGAATTCTAAATTAAGAATTCGCCTGCCTTTAAATAAGCCATTGACTTGACCTATTTGGGTTTGAATTTTTTAAAAGGAAATATTTTCTTTTCAACTCCTTGCGTAGTAAAATTAACGATAGCAGTAATTTAACACCAAAGTTTTTTAATGTCAACCCGGTAGAATCACATTGCAATTGGGAGCTTGATACAACTGTTTTGCAATAAAAATATTTTTATTTAATCTAGTTTTTCTAATCAAACATTTGCAATGTAGCTCTACTGGGTCAATTAAATTTGGTGCCCAGGGAGGGACTCGAACCCTCAATCCCTTGCGGGCGACAGATTTTAAGTCTGTAGCGTATACCATTCCGCCACCTGGGCATGTATTGCTGTATTGTATTTTGCCCCTCAACTTTGCTTTGGGGGTATTGAATTTCAATAAGAATTCAGTGGAGGTGCGGGCGGGAATCGGACCCGCGCATCGCGGTTTTGCAGACCGCAGCGTTACCACTTCGCCACCGCACCTAAACAATTTGACTATATCATATTTTAATCTAATCTTAAGTTTATTTCAACCTAGCTGAATTAGCTGATAATTTATTTTAAAAACCCACCCCCTAAAAGGGGGGTGGGTTTTTTAGTTTTATTATTTATTTAGCGAAAGCTAACTGAGGGAAGGTGCTAACTGGGTTTTCTATTGCTTCTATGCTTAAAGCAATTTTTTCTTTTTCTGCTTCAGTAGTTAGGGCCATAAGTTCGGCGTATTTCTTTTTAGCTCCGAACACCCAAGCGTCGCTCCCTGGCTGAACGTAGACACCTCTCATTTTTTCGAAAGTAGTAAACTTTTCTTTATAACGAGGGGTTTCCATTAGCTTGCTCATGTCTTTAAACCAATCAAGCTTAGTAGGATATTTTCTCCAAGACTTATGACCGGGAGCAACACCAATACCGCTACAGTTGTTGTCAGCACAAAAGCGACCGAAGTTGCTTTCCACCCAGGAAATAGCTAAAGCTCTTTGCCATTGGGGGTTGTGAGGAATCTCCGCAGCATATTCCGCTAAGGGAGATTTGTGTTTTTCAAGATAAGCCTTTAAACGAATAGTTAAAGGATCAGAATTTTTAAGTTGTTCAACAGTTAAGAGATTTTGATTTTGGTCTGAGTTATCAGCCGTTAGTTTTGAAAGATCTTTGATTTCAAAAACTAAAGCGTCGGTTCTCCCAGAGGTCTGTTGGGTGTGGCCCAAAGCTACTTCCGGATATATAGCTGGAATTAGGGCAATTAAAGCAGAAAATCCGAAGATTGTGCTTTGATTGATAGCAGACTTGAGGGTAAAGAGAGCTTTCATTTTTAGAATTCAAACTCCTTTCCTTTTATACTATTCTATTGCTAGATTAGTATACTAAAACTGTTAAAGTGCGATTGTTTGACCCGGGGTTAAAGTGTATAGGATTCCCGACAATCGTGGCCCTTTTTGAAAAAGAGCCTGTAAATAAAAAAGTGCCAAATAGCACTTTTCTAATATTCATTATACTCCTTTTTGAGGTATATTTCAAGGGTTTTTAGTCTATTTATCGCATAAATAAGAGGTAAAACATTTTTTTAGTTACAGAATTGAGCGTTTTGGACATTTAAAAACCCCTTTAAATAAAGGGGTTTTTAGAAAACTTTTTTTAAGAATGATGAACTGTTTGTTCTAGGTATTTGTAGAGTTTGTACGAATAAATTGTTACCATAGGGGTCCAAATCCATGAAAATAGATTATTTAGGACTTCGTCAGCTTGGTTTTTTTCATTAAAACCACCGGTTAGGATGCCTATGACAATGGAAATAGCTATGGTAATTACTCCAATATATAAACCTTTTAAGAAAACTTCTCCTAATCTTCCTTGTACTAAAGACTTGCTATAGCTTAAAGCGGCCTTGCCCTTACCTTTGCCTTCTAAAACTACAAAATAGCTTTGACTGAACCACAAAGCAAAAATAATACCTGGAATAATTAATAGGATTAAACCACCCAAAACAGCTAAGCCTGTTAAGAGGCCAACAAAGAAAAGTGGCCAAATTAAATGCTTGGAGTTTTTATAGGCGTCTGAAACACTATGTATGGTTGGGTAGTCTTTAATTACCAATAAAGTTGCTGCCCAGCCCCAAAGGGATACGTAAATAAATGCAATAGCCGCAATGGCAATTATTAAACCCTCTATTGGGTTTATGCCATTTACTGCCTGCATGCCTGTAATTAAACCTAAAACGAACATGGCAAGGATTGGTACCAAGCTGACTTTAAGGAAGTACCAGAAACCTTGCTTGTAAACTGCCCAAGACTCTTTGAAAATACTGCTTGCACTAGGCAAAGCAGTAAAGCCGGGGGTGCCTTGAGGAGAAACCGGGATTTGTGTGTTTATTTCCATTTGAATTGTTAGTTAATTAACTGTTGTAAGTATAACAAAAAACA
>CAZFTX010000009.1:0-51309 GCA_964521955.1 uncultured Candidatus Saccharibacteria bacterium
TTTTCTTGTAAGGTTTTTTTGGTTTAGGAGGATTATCCCCAGTAGCAGATGCTTTGCATCGCTACGGGGTAAACTTTCCAATCTACTCTTTCTTTTTATACGGTTTCTTCGGTTTTGGTGGATTATCTTTCCAATGTTGTAATGCTTCTTTGAGTTCGGCTTCATTTTCAGGTTTTTTGTTCATGACAAAGTTGCAAGCAGGGAAAAGATTGCAAGCCCAGAAAGGCTTACCACGACCGCGAGATTTGCGTTCAACAATATCTCCTGGTTTTTCTTTGCGTTCCGGGCTTTCTAAACAAGCTGGACATTTAAAACCGGTTTTATTCCAAATTTTGCTAATGCCTTTACATTCAGGGTATCGTTTACAGCCTAAGAAAAAACCAAAACGTCCGCGCTTTACGTCCATGCCACCGCCACAGAGAGGGCAAACTTCACCTTTTGTTTTTTCTTCTAACTCTTTAATTTTCGCAGCCTCTTCCGGCATAGGCTGGGTAACTTTGCTTTCCGGATCGGGACAAGCCAAAAATTTACCCATACGACCAAACTTAATCAGCATCATTTTACCGCAATGCAGACATGGAGTTTCGGAAACAATAATTTCTTTTTGAACGCTCGCTTCTTTTTCTGTCAGGTGTTTTTTGAAAGGACCATAAAATTCTTTCATGACCTCAACCCACTGAATTTTGCCTTCGGCAATGTCGTCCAATTCTTCTTCAATGTGAGAAGTAAAATTTATGTCCACAATTTCTGGAAAATTTTCCACTAACATGTCAGTAACCAAAAAGCCTTCTTCAGAGGGGTGAAATTTCTTTTCGATTTTTTCAGTGTAGCCTCGGTCTTGAATGGTAGTAAGGGTTGGTGCGTAAGTAGAAGGTCTACCTACGCCATGAGCTTCCAAGGCTTTAATTAAAGTTGCGTCTGAATATCTAGCAGGAGGTTCAGTGAAGTGTTGAAGCGGAAGGAGTTCGTGAAGTTTAAGTATTTCTTTTTCTGAAAGTTCTGGCAGAGCACCTTCAATTTCGTCTTCGGCTTTTTCGTCTGTGCCTTCAGTGTAAGCGCGGATAAAGCCGTCAAATTTTACAGTTTGACCGTTGGCACGGAAGAGATAGTTGCTGATTGGCTGATTGGCTGATTGGCTGATTGGCTCTGCGGATATATCAACTGCGGTTTGTTCTAAAACTGCCGGTGCCATTTGACAGGCAATAGTGCGTTTCCAAATAAGGTCGTAAATTTTAAACTGACCTTTGTCTAAAAATCTTTTTAGGTCTTCGGGTTTCCTAAAAACGTCGGTTGGGCGAATGGCTTCGTGTGCTTCTTGTGCACCTTTGGATTTGTTTGTAAAAGAGCGAGACTCAGGTAGGGCGTAGGTTTCTCCAAATTCTTTTAAAATAACTTCTTTAATACTAACTAAGGCAGACTGAGCCAAATTTAAGCTGTCAGTTCTCATGTAAGTTATAAGTCCTTGGCTGCCTTCTTCACCAATGTCTACACCTTCGTAAAGTTGCTGGGCAATAACCATGGTTTGTTTGGCAGACATGCCAAACTTTCTTGCCGCTTCTTGCTGCAAGGTGCTGGTGGTAAAAGGGTTGCTAGGGTTTCTTTTAACCGCTTTAGTAGCGATATTTTGCACTTGATATTTTGCACCTTCTAAATTTTTAACAATGTCTTTGGCGTTGTCTTCTTTAGTAATTCCCATTTTGCCAATGGCTTTGTCATTTATAGAGTGAAGTTTGGCAATAAATTGTCTTTTTTCTTTTTTTTCCGGAAACAGTTTAGCTTCTATGCTCCAGTATTCTTCTTGTTTAAAATTTTGGATTTCTCTTTCTCTTTCTACAATAAGCCTCACTGCTACGGACTGTACTCTACCAGCCGAAAGACCGTAACGAATTTTGCGCCACAAAAAAGGCGAAAGTTCGTAACCCACAAGTCTGTCTAACACACGCCTGGCTTGTTGAGCGTTTACGAGTTTAATGTCTATTTCACGAGGGTTTTTTAAAGCTTCGGCAATGGCAGTTTTGGTTATTTCGTGGAATGCAATACGTTGTATTTTGCTCGAGTCGGCTACTTTGGATTTTGTGGTCTTGTTTAAGTCCAAAGCTTCAACTAAGTGCCAAGAAATAGCTTCTCCTTCACGATCTTCGTCAGTCGCTAATATAATAGTAGAAGCTTCTTTAGCCAATTTCTTTAATTTTGCCACAGTTTCTTTAGCTTTGACCGGAATAATATAGGTAGGCTCAAAGTTATTTTCAACGTCTATAGAAAGCTTGCTTTTAGGTAAATCTCTGACGTGACCCATGGAAGCTTCTACAACATAGTCGCTACCTAAAAAACGCGAAATAGTTTTCGCTTTGGTAGGTGATTCAACAATTATTAATGACTTACTCATATAAATTTAAAATGAAAAATCAAATATCAAAAATTTGGGAATCAATAACTGTTGGTGAGTTTAGCCATAAAAAATACTATTGTCAACTTTTGAATAAATTTTATTTTAAAACAGTTTCAGTTTGGCCTATGCGGTCTAGAATTTTTTTTGTTTCTAATTCGTTTGCTATTCTTGGCGTAGAGTAGTTTTCAATTATAACCGGAATAAGCTCCACACTTTCAAGTTTAGCAGGGATTTTTGTGCCTTGGAGTGTGTTTTGATTTTTGATTTTTGATAGTTTAATTTTAAGTGTCAAACCTTCTTTAGTTTCCCGGCTCCATTCTTGGTCAAAAATAAAGTTGCCTAAAGAGTAGAAAATGTATTTGCCCCCACACCCATTTCCAAGATCAAGAGACTGATATTTTTGACCTTCCTTTATAGTGATTTCATTTTCTTGTGAACTTTTTTTGCAATATGGGTAGGGGGGTGAATCATTATACTTTTCTATAGTTTGTACCCAATGTGGGTGTGCGCCAATTATCATGTCCGCACCAGCATCAATACTTGCATGTGCAAAGTCTTTTTGAGACTGGTTAGGGTAAGTTTGGTACTCTACACCAGCGTGCATGGCAACTACAATAAAGTCACATGTTAATTTTAGATTGGAGATTGAAGATTGGAGATTTTGTAGATCGTCTATCCGCGCTACAAAATTATTTGTTGTTTTGCCACTGTCGTTAATTGAAGCATAGGACGTTCCAATAAAACAAATTTTTATACCATCATTTTCTACTATTGCAGGTTTAAAAGCTTCGCTTAAAGTTTTACCAGCACCAGTATGCTTGATATTTAAACTATCTAAAAAGTCTAAGGTGTAAAAAAGTCCTTCTTCACCTTGGTCTAAAGCATGATTGTTCGCTAAAGTAAGTGCTTTAAAATTAAATTCACTTAAACCTTTAGTGTATGCCTGAGGTGCGTTAAAGACTAAACTGCCTGAAGGGTTAAAGTGGTCTTTGCCGGAAATAAGGGACTCAAGATTGCCAAAAGAAAAGTCAACAGAATTAAAAACTTCTTTCATCCCTAAGAAAGGCAAAAGTGGATCATTGGCCTTTTTAATTGTGCCTGCAACGTTTCTGGAAAGCATTATGTCGCCAACTGCCAAAAAGGTCGTTTTTGCATTTTCTTGTTCCTGATTTTGTTTTAAGTTCTGTCCTTTTTGGTAGTAACTTAAAAGCCCTCCTGAAGTTTGTGTTTGTGAAAAGGTGTATTGGTTGTTGTTTCTTTGCAGCAAACCTAAAGTCACTGCTATGAGAAACGTAAGTGGAATAATAAATTTAAAGTATTTTTTAGCCATGTCTTACAATAAAATTTAGAATAATTAGGTTAATTAGAAATTAAAATAATTACCTGTTTAGTATATATTGTTGTCCGCCTAGGTTTTTAATTTTGCCTTTCATTTCTAAAAATGTCAAAGCCGCAGAAATTTCTTCGGCTTTTAAACTCGTTTCTTTTACGATGTCATTAAAGAGTTTGGGGTCAGTGGTTAGAATATTTAATATTACTAATTCGTTTGTAGAAGCTTCAAACAGTTCTTGATTTTGTTTTTCTTCGGGGAGCTGCTCTATATTTAAGTCAGTTAGAATGTCTAAGCTTTCGGTCACTGGTTTTGCACCCATTTTCAAAAGATTGTTCGGACCTTTGCTTTCTTCAGAGTAGATTGGTCCTGGCACAGCGTAGACTTGGCGGTTTTGTTCTAAAGCATGGGTAGCGGTAATTAAAGAACCGCTTTTTAAGCCACATTCAATAACCAAAGTTCCTAAGGCGAGACCGGAAATAATTCTATTACGGAAAATAAAATGGTGTCTTAAGCAAGGTGTGCCGGGCGGGTGTTCAGAAATTAAGGCGCCACCTTTTTCTAGAATTTGTTCACTTAAATGTATATGATTTTGCGGGTAGAGCGTTTTTTCGTCTAAGCCTCCGCCTAAAACCGCAATAGTTCTTTTGCCTGAGTCTACCGAAATTTTGTGAGCAAGGCCGTCTACTCCGTAGGCTAAACCTGAAACTATGGTGATACCTGAAGCGACAATGGGTTCTAAAATTTGCGGGGTAACGCTTCTTCCGTAGTTGGTAATTTTCCTAGTTCCTACAACTGCTAAGCAAAGTTCGTCAGGGTCTCGGCCAAAGTTACCTTTAAAATACAAAAGGGGAGGGCATTTAGCTATTTCTTTAAGTAAGGTCGGGAAGCCGGGATCAGTTTTTAGAATTAGACTTATTTTTTCTTTTTCAAGTTTGGCTATTTCTGCTTCTAAATCTAAAGTTTTTTTAAATTCTATAAACGCTTTAACAATTTCTTGTTCTAACCCAATTTTTAAAAGTTGTATTTCAGAGGCGTAAAAAGCTTCCTTTGTACTCTCGAACGCTTCAAAAACCTTACCCAAACGTGCAGGGCCAAACTGGGGTAGAAGATTAAAAGCGTGTAGATATAGGGAGTTATTTATATTTTCCGGCATAAATAAACGGGTAAATGGGGTTTAGGCTTGACATTTACACCAAAAAGGTGTACAATATATAATCAGTATACAGAACAAATATATCGCTGTCTTTTTAGGACGAGCAAAGCTCGCTCCTTAAAAATCCAGCTTTGGCCAATTTCTTTGTTAAAATATTCCGGTCTTTCTCACCGTACCTCTGGTACGCCTTCGAAAGATCCTCATATTTTGCCTCGAACTTGGCTCAATATATTTGTTCTGGGGTATGATAACTGATCTTTAAGATATTGCATTCTTTGCCCTGTTTGCAAGTCGTCTGAAACAGGTGACATCCCTCCTAACACTTGTTTTGGCATCAAGTAAAGGTTTGTTGGCGATTGCCTGCAGCCTTTCACTTGCAAATGGGGTAAAGAATGTAAAAAATCCCTCCCCAAAAGGGGAGGGATTTTTAATTACCTATAAATTTTTCAATTTCCAAATTTATTTTTGGAAAAACTTCTTTTGTTAGTGTGTTTAGTTCTTCTGCAGAAAAGTTTTGTAAAACAAAGTTTTCAGTTTCTATTTGAGAATCTTCTGGTCTAGATTCAACGCCAATGCGGATTCTAGAAAAGTTTTGAGTACCAAGTTTTTCAATGATGTCTTTTACTCCGTTGTGTCCCGCGGCGGAAGAATTTTTACTTAAACGTGTGGTATTGAAAGGTAGGTCCATTTCGTCGTGTATTATTAACAAGTCTTTTTCCGTATTTAGGTTATAAAAGTTCACCAACTCTTTTACTGTCTCACCCGAAGCATTCATAAAGGTTTGGGGTTTAATGAAGAAAATTTTGGTATTACCTTTGTGCATTTCGCAAATTTCCGCTTTGAATTTACTTTGACAACTGATTGTTTCTAAGTTTTTGAGGTAAAAATCCAAAGCTAAAAAACCTGCGTTGTGTCGTGTGTGTTCGTATTTTTTTCCTGGGTTGCCAAGAGCTATAATTGCTTTCATATAAGTATTATTAGTATATCAGTATCATGTATTTTGTTAAGCTTTGTCTTTGCCTAAAACTTTAAGTTTAATTGGGGTGCCCCAAAAACCCAGTTGTTTGATAATTGAATTCTCTAAAAATTTTCTAAACTGCATGGAAATTGCAGCTGGGTGGTTAACCAACAGTTCAAAAGTTGGAGGTACGGTACCGGTTTGGGTTAAGGAAAAAACTTTTGGTTTTTTTTGGTCACGTAAAAGTTTTGGTGGATTGGTTTTAAGTTTTTTCTGTAAAAACTCAGTTAAGGTTTCCTCAGGGATAGTTTTATTACGGGCTTCATAAATTGGTTTAATAACTTTAACCGCTTCTAAAAGTCCTTTACCAGTTAAGCCGGAAACAAAAAAGGTAGGGCACATCCACAAAAAAGGGAAGTGTTGGCTAATGTAGTCTAAAAGTTTTTGTTCGTCACCTTCGAATAAGTCTACTTTGTTGGCTAAAATAATACAGCCTTTTTCCATGGCTACAATTTCTTGAGCAACTCTTTGGTCTTGCTTGGTTATTTCTTCAATGGAACTAATAGTTAAAAAACACACGTCACTTCTGCGAATAGCTTTAAAAGTCTGGAAACCACCAAATACGTCGGGCTGAGCTTGCCGGTATTCTTTTTTCTTTAAACCAGCAGTATCAATGAAAGTGTAGTTTTCTCCTTCAATTTCTACTTTACTGTCAATGGCGGTTCTGGTTGTGCCGGGAATATTTGAAACAACAACTCGTTCTTGTTTGATTAATGAGTTAAAAATACTAGACTTGCCTACGTTTGGTTTACCAACAATAGAGACGGCAATTGAAGGGGCTGGGTCAGCTTCTTCCACGTCTTTAGTTTTAGAAGTAATTTCGGCTAAAAAGTCTAAAAGGTCTCCAATGCCTCTGCCTGTAATTGAAGAAATTGCAAAGGCGGGTTTTATTCCAAGTCTGGCAAATTCACCCATTTTAGTTTCTAAATTTTTTGGAGAGTCTAACTTGTTTACACCTAACGCTATTGGTTTTTTTAATTTACGGAATTTTAGTAAGACTTTTTGAGGTAGGGTAGAGACAGGTTCTTTCCCGTCAACTAAAAGTAGGAGTGCATCGGCTTCTTCTATAGCTACTTCAATTTGCTTGTTCACGTTTTTTTCCAATTCACTGTCTTCTTGTAAGGCTAGTCCAGCTGTGTCAACAAGTGTAAAGTTTTTTCCTTGCCAGGACACGTCCAAGTACTGTCGGTCACGCGTGGTGTGGGCAACTTCTGAGGTGATAGCCAAAGGCTTACCTGCAATTTTATTTAAGAGGGTGGATTTGCCGGCATTCGGCATGCCAACTATGGCAATGAGAGGAAAGTTAGACATAGAATTACTCTAATAACTAATTGTTCTAATTAATCTAAAATAAATATCATGGGATCTGTTTAAAATAATTAGGTCAATTAGGGCGCTTCGGTTAATTTTTTAGTTTTCTCCTAAAATTACAACTAAGTCAACTTTTAAAGGGTCTATTTTTATTCCTGGCGGAGGCAGTGTTACTTCGGTCGCGGAAAGTGAATTTTTTATAAATTCTAAGGTAGCAGGTTTGGAGTTAACTGGATAAACTATTGTGTTGGTTAAGTTTTCAGTGCTTGAGCCTACTTCCCAAACAGTCATACCTGCTTCTTTTAAAAGTTTGTCAGTATTTTGATACTGATTTTCAGAATTTTGATTGCTGACCGCTAACCAGACCACAGCTTTTTCTTGGCGAATTTTGCCGCTGACGAAGCTGTTTTTAAAAAAGTTTTGAATGTCTTTTTCTGTTTTTCCGGGGCAGGGGAGGAGGACCCAGGCGCCGTTGCTTTCAAGAATTTTAGAGCAAATTAAACTGGTTTCTTGGTCTAAGCTTGTGGAAAGAAAATTTTGGATATTTTTTTCTTTAATTAAGTTTAGAAGTCGAAAACTTTCACCGGGGCTAATGTTAGTGTGAAAATGGTCGGCAAATACCCCAACAAGGTTGTTAATAGTACTAACATCTTTAATAAGATTTAAGTCTAAGACCTTTTGTTTAAATGCAGAAATAACTTTTTGCTGGCGTTGGCTACGAGCAAAGTCAGAGCCTTCACCATTATTGCCATGTCTGGAACGGGCAAATTGTAAAGCGGTTTTACCGTTCATAGTTTGTGTTCCTTTTTGGAAAGTTAAAGGCGCTAAATAGCCAAAGTTGTTGTCCGGGTACTGACTGTCAGTAAAAGTTCTTTCTACTTCTAAGGTAATGCCATTAACTTTGTCTATGGCTTTTTCAAAACCGTTAAAATCTATAACTGCAAAGTAAGGGATTTTTAAACCGGAAACTTTTTCTGCAACATTAATTGCCCACTCACCGGCTTCTTTAAAACTTTTGTTTTTGTTGAAACCTTCTGCAAATGCCGAATTGATTTTCCTTTCGCCCATATTGTTTGGTAAAGAAACTAGTAAGTCTCTAGGAATTGAAGTTAGGCTTACTACTTGGTCTTGTGGGCGTATTTGAGCTATTATCATGGTGTCAGAAAGATATGGTCCTTCGTGGCCTTCACCGCCAATTCCTAAGAGTAGGATATTTACTTGGCCTATGTTTTCTCCAATTAAGACTTCGTGACTACCACCTCTAATTACGTCTTTAATTTTTTGAAAAAAAGACATTTTTTGCCCAACAAAAATTTTATCGCTTAAACTTGCAGTCCTAGCAAGCACCACCCCACCCAAGCTTAAAATTAAAATAAGAATTATAGCTAAGACTGATTTTAAAACCCATTTCTTGCTCTTTTTTTGAGTTTTTAGCAAAGAGACCACTTCAGGTTTTTTAGGGGTGTGGTTTTGTGAAGTTACTTGGGGCCTAATCACTGGTTTTTGTAAACCATCTGATCTGACTGTTTTGTTAGCGGAATCAATGAATTTCATGGTAAAAAGGTTTGGAAGTTCCTCCTTAGTATATCTTAAAACAGGGCATAGGTTAAGGGCTTGTTGTGGCCTTTAAAACACAACCTTATCTCAAACTTCTCCTGATTTGCCCCATTTCTGCCAAGCAGAAGAATGGGTAATCCCAAAAAAGAGAGGGAGACTGTATAGAATTACTCTACCCACTTGACCGAAGCCAAAATTTCAGTAGAATTTATATACCATATATTTTTAAATTTACAGCACATGAACGAGGAAACAAAAACACAAGCAGAGTTAAGTCAAGAACCTAACCCAAAGCAGAGCGTGGGAGCTTTTGTGTGGGATTTATTTAAAATATTAATCATTGCTTTATTAATTATTGTACCTTTTCGAGCTTTTATTGCCGAGCCTTTTGTTGTTTCCGGGTCTTCCATGTTGCCCAATTATCATAATCGAGACTATTTAATCATCGACCGCTTTAGTTATCGAAACGGAAGTCCTCAGAGAGGTGATGTCGTGGTTTTAAAGTTTCCTAAAGACCCTTCACAGTATTATATTAAGAGAATTATTGGTTTACCTGGTGAAAGAGTGAGTTTTGATCAGGGAAGAGTGGTAGTTTTTAACCAAGCAAATCCAAACGGATTAAAACTTTCAGAGCCATATTTGCAGAATAGTTCCGAAACTTTTGGAAAAAACCAAGAAGCTGTTTTAGGTGAGGGACAGTATTTTGTTTTAGGAGACAATCGTACAGCTAGTTCGGATTCAAGAGTTTGGGGGATTTTGCCCAAAGAAGATATTGTGGGCAAAGTTTGGTTGAGAGTCTTTCCTGTTAAGGACTTTGGTCTGTTTCAAGAGCCGGTATATAATTAACCGCTAATTAAAGTCAAAAAAGCTTTTTAGTAACTTTTTACTTTATAAATTTTCACTGTTTATGGGAAGGCCAAAAAAAAACGCTGGCGCGTCAGCAATTTCTGCTTATGCTCCGAAAAAAATTACGAATCTTGAAGGTACTGTGGATTTAATTGCTGGCACAGACGCGCTTTGGGATATTTTAGTTAAAAAATTTAATAGGTTTTGCAGGATTTATGGTTTTGATCGGGCAGAAACTCCAATTTTAGAAGATTTAAGGCTTTATGAAAACTATTATTTAGACAGAAGATTGGAGTTTGAGTTTTTACGCTGGCCATTTGGAGCAAAAACAGCTGTTTTAAGACCAGAAATTTTGCCTTCTATTTTACGTACTTATTTTCAAAATAAAATTTTTGAAACTTCTCCTTTAACTAAATGGTCATATAGTGGTTTAGTGGCTAGGCAAAAGGTAGACGGTGAGCTTTTTTCGGATTATGACTTTGGGATAGAAATTTTTGGCACTTTTACACATTTAAACGAAGCGCAGGCAGTTTCAGGTGTGTGGGAATTTTTTAAGTCTTTAGGTTTGGAAGAGTTAAGTCTAGAAATTAATCATATTGGTGAAGAAGCTTGCCAAAGGGTGTACCAAGAACATTTAGCCGGTTTTTTAACAGACAAGAAGTATGACTTGTGTGATAGTTGTAACGAGCATTTAAAGGGTAGGGTTTTAAATGTATTTCGTTGTAACAATTTGGATTGTCAGGCATTATTTGCAGACGCTCCAACTATTTTGGATTTTTTGGATCCAATTTCTCATAAATCTTTTACCAATATCTTAGAAGCTTTGGATGAGCTAGGTATACCTTATCAGTTAAATCCTTTGTATGCAGGTCCAGATGGTCACAGTAAAACAAATTTTGCTATTAAGTATAAAAATAAAAATGGACAGTTAACTTTGGCTGAAGGAGGATATCATGACGGCTTGTTGGCCCAGTTATGTGGTAAAAATTTATGTAGTTTTGGTATAGCAGGGAGTTTGGGAAGGGTTTATAAAATTTTAAACGATTCTAAATCAACTGTTATAAAAGAAGGTGTTAGCGAAGTTTTTTTGGTACCTTTAGGCGAATTGGCTTCTAAGCGTGCATTAAGGTTATTTCGGGACTTAACACGTGAAAAAGTTTCTGTCTATGACCATTTTGGTTCTGCAGGAGTGAAGAACCAGCTAAAAGCTGCAGAAACTAACCGAGCACCAATTGCTCTAATTATGGGGCAGAAAGAGGCAATGGACGAAATGGTTATTTTAAGAGATGTAAAAAGTGGTATGCAAGAAATAATTTCTTATGATAAAATAGTGGCAGAAGTAAAGAAAAGACTAGGTAAGTAATTAAAATTAAAAAAATGATAAAAACGACGAAAATAACTGCAGAATAATTTTTGCTCATTTTTGTCAATTATGTCATTTTTGCTCATTTAATTTATGGACGAATGTGTATTTTGTAATATAGTTAGCAAGACTTTACAATCAGAGATTCTTTTTGAAAATGAAAGACTAGTAGTAATTAGGGATATTTTACCTAAAGCTCCAGTACATTTATTGGTTATTCCAAAAAAACATATCCTTTCTGTTAGTCATTTGCAGCCGGAAGATGAAACTTTAGTCGGCGAAATGATTTTTGTCGCCAAGGAAATGGGTGAAAAGTTTGGGGTTTCTCAGACCGGTTATAAACTTATGTTTAATGTAGGTAGAGACGGTGGTCAGGTTATTCCACATTTGCATTTGCACCTTTTGGGTGGCAAAAACTTGGGCGAATAAAATCCACTGGTTTTTTGTTCACATAGATAATGCGGATTTTTTAGGGTTTCTGTATTTTTTGTCTGTGTAATCATCCGCCAGCTGGCGGATTCATCTGTGTATCTGTGGAAGTTTTGACTAATTACCTCAATTTCTGTTATAGTATTGTTACTGTAACGTGAAAGGGGTGATTTTTTATTATGGTAGAAGTAAAGAGAAGAGACAACGAATCATTTGAAAGTTTACTGAGAAGGTTTAACCGCAAAATTCAACAGAGCGGCGTGCTTATTCGTGCTCGCAGGATTCGTTTCTTTGAGTCACCGAAGTCCAGAAATTTGCAAAAGGAAGCTGCTCGCAGGCGCTCTAAGATTAAGGTAGAGAAAGAAGAACAAAAAAGATTTTTAAAACCGGTTAAGAAAATGATGGGGAGAAGATAAAATCATATAGCCTTAATTTCTGCCATCCGCCAACTGGCGGAGGCGGACTAATTAACCTAATTACTCTAAAGAAATGTAGTTTTAGAACAATTAGTAATTAGCATAATTTTGAAGAGAATGCTTGATTTAAAACAAATTGAAAACGATCTTGTAGCTTCCATGAAGGCTAAAGACCAAATGACTGTGGAAGTTTTGCGTGGATTAAAAACTCGTATTCAAAACGAACAAGTTGCAAAAATGGTAGGATCACTTGCAGAAAGTGATATTTTTGCAGTTGTTAGGTCTGAAATCAAGCGTCGCAAGGAAGCCGCTGAGAGTTTTAAAAACGGCGGACGAACTGAACTTTCTGAAAAAGAACTTCTGGAGGCTGGGATTTTGGAAAAATATTTGCCGGCGCAGATGTCTGAAGCGGATATCTTACAAATTATTGAACAAGTTTTAAAAGAAAATCCTTTTACTGCAAGTGAATTTGGTAAAGCTATGGGTATGGTTAAAGGCAAAGTCGGAGTAAATGCTGACAGCGCAGTGGTTGCAAAGCTTTTGAAAGAAAAACTAAAATAGGGAGTATGAATTTGGAAGTATGAGCCATGAATTATGAGTGTTGAAAATTCTTAATTCATAATTCCAGATTCAAAATTCAATTCATGGCTAGAGAACAATACATTGTTGGTCTAGATATTGGGAGTCAGAATATTCGCGTAATCCAGGCAAAGTTGCCTATGGAAAACGGGAAGCCTTTGAGCGTGGTTGGAGCAGCGCAGGTCAGTTCACAAGGTATGAGAAAAGGCGTGATTGTAGACATTGAAGAAACAGTTTCTTGTATTTCTCAGGCTTTAGAAAGAGTGGAGCGTATGACTGGGGTGCCGGTAGAAGCAGCTAATGTTTCGCTTTCCGGCAATCATGTTTCTTCTGTTCATTCGCATGGGGTAATTGCGGTTTCCAGGGCTGACGGAGAAATTACTGAAGCAGATATTTTAAGGTGTGTGGATGCCAGTCAGGCCATTTCTATTCCTCAAAACCGGGAAGTTGTTCACGTTTTTCCAAAAACTTTTACCTTAGACGGCCAGTCCGGAATTCGCGATCCTTTAGGCATGAGCGGAATACGTTTGGAAGTGGATACTATTATTGTGCAAGCCGGGTTGCCTTTTGTTAGAAATTTAAGCAAAGCCGTTTTGCAGGCTGGTTTGGAAATTCAAGACTTGGTTTTAGCACCGCTTTCTGCATCGGAGGCAGTTTTAAATAAAAGACAAAAAGACTTAGGTGTCGCCGTGGTAGATATGGGCGCGGGGACAACCTCAATTGCTGTTTACGAAGAAGGCGACCTTTTGCATACAGCAATTTTGCCGGTTGGCAGTCAGCATATTACCAATGACATTGCCATTGGGTTAAGGTGTAGTATTGAAACTGCAGAAAAAGTAAAACTGGCTTACGGCCATGCTAACCCGAAAGCAACCAGCCGTGACGAAGAAATTGACCTTTCTAAAATAGACCAAAGCGAAACTCAGACTACTTCAAGGTTTTATGTAATAGAAATAATTGAGGCGCGTTTGGAAGAAATATTTTCCTTAATACAGTCAGAGCTGAAAAAAATCTCTCGTGACGGCAAACTGCCTTCCGGAATAGTTTTAACCGGGGGAGGGAGTAATCTTCCGGGAGTAGTGGAGTTTGCCAAAGCACACTTAAGACTGCCGGCGGCTTTGGGAGCTTCGGAAAATGTAAATACAATTATTGACCGGGTAAATTCTTCTGAGTTTGCAACTGCAGTGGGTTTGGTTATGTGGGGTGAAAAGTTCAGTGAAGGTGGTTTTAGTCAGGGTGGAACTTTTGGTGGTTCTTTACGAAAACTAACTAAGCTTGTTAATTTTGAAAAAGTTAAAAAATGGGTGAAAGCGTTTCTACCCTAAAAGGGGTAAAATTAACCTAATTATTTTAAACAGTGAACTAATATTTAGGCTAATTTAGAGCAATTAGAAATTTGAGTAATTTTGATCTATAAAACCCGCTTAAATGAGCGGTTTTTTTGCGTTTAAAAGTAATAAGCAGGACTATTGACAAATACCCTAAAATCTGCTATAATACTCGATCAAACTAAATATACCTTATATAGCCTGGTTTTTGGCCTAAAAACAAGTACTTTAGCCCAAAAACGAGGCTGTAGTTTGCCTCTATGTTCAATGATTTCACACCCTTAAGGAGGGTACATAAGATGTTGAAGAATGTGTTGGTCTCCGCGCTTTGCGCGTTTCTCTTGGTTTTTGGTTCGGCTATGGCGCAAGCCACGGCCGGACACACTGCTGATTGTCCGAAAGTCGAATGCCCGCCGTATCCGGTGCGGCCTTCGGCTCCGGCCAAAGTGGTCACCGTGACCACTGACGTGGTCACTTTGCCGCCCATGCATCCGGGGGAACGGCTCACGCTTAACCCCAAGGTGCGCATGAGCTACGGTCCACTCTCTCGTGACCTCACGGCCACGAGTTCGAACCCGGCTGTTGCCGCGGTTGAATACGACAAGGAAGGCGGACGCCTGGTTATCTCGGCTTTCAAGCCGGGAAAAGCTGACGTCGTCCTGACCCCGGACAAGGACACCGGTAAGGTCACCAAACTTCCGGTGGAAGTGGTGCCGACGCCGACCGGAGCGTGTCCTGTGGTTGCTACCACAGAGTGTGGTTCAGTAAGTCTCCTTGGACTTCCTTGGTGGCTCTGGCTTCTTTTGCTCGCACTTGTGGCAGCGCTTGCGTATTACTTCGGTAAGCGTAGGGCTGACCAAGAAGCACAGAATAAGAACTATAACGACGGCTTGACAGAAGGCCAGCGTCGCAGCGCGGCGGAGATTGAAGAAGCCAATCGTCGTCGCAATGCCGCGGTTCAGGCTCTGAACAATTCCGAAGCCGAACTGCTTCGGACTCAAGCTCGTGAAGCCGCGGTTGTTGCCGCGGCGGTCGAAGAAAAGGAGAAGGAAAACTCCAGCCTCCGCGGGCGGCTCGAGGTTATGTCGGGTCAGCTCGAAGAGCTGGGCAGTATGGTCGCAGAAGTTGCGGCCAATGCTCAAAAGCAGAGTGATCTGGCCGCCCGTATGCAGGGCGTCCTGTCGCGTAAGCCCGCCGAGACCAAATAACACAGTGGCAATCAAGAAAGGTTGCCACTAAAACATCAACATCTAAACCAGAGAGCCGGCGTTTCTTAATTGATCCGCCGGCTTTTTGTTTGCATTATTTTATGTTTTTTGGTTTAATTAAGAAAAGAACTACTTATGAGTGAGAAACAAAATTTAACAATTGATATGGAGTTAAGTGGTCAGGATGGAGAAGCGAGAGAGTATACAAGAAAGTCAGATTCTAGCAGAGAGTCTCGTCACTCTAATCCTCCTTCAGAAAGTTTTAAAAGGCTAACTTCTCCTGAGTCGCAAGAATCTAGCCAAGACGGTCAGGTGGTTTTGTATAATTCCACAAAAGAAATGGTAAGGTTTTTACCTTTTGAGCAAGGGAAGGTGGTAGAAGAAAATGCAGAAGCTATTTCTAACCAAGTTGGCGAAACAAAAGTTTTAGGAAAAAAAGCTAGCCGTTGGGGTTGGTTAAAGTCAAAGATCTTAGCTCCTGGTGCAGCTGGTGCTGTGGCCGGTTTTTTTGCAAAAGCAGGACTGCATTCTGCGGTAAAAGCGGGGGTAAGGTCTGCTGCTGAATTTGGCGCTGCGGGTACCGGGGCAATTGCCGGGGGTGTAGTTGGCGGTGTTTGGGCAGGGTTTAAAGAATACAGAAGCGAAGGCAGAAGACTACAAGAACTTCAAACTTATACAGACAGTTTGAAGGACATGCAAAAGCTTTCTGATTTGGAAAAGATAGAAAAGTTTGTAAGCATACAAAAGGCTTTGGTGGAAAACAAAGTAGGGAAGGATGTACAAGAGTCTTTGGCTCAAACTGAACAAATGAGAGAACTTTCTGCTTTTGTAAATTCTGAAAAATGGACGAAGCTTGAAGGAGCAGAAAAATTTACAAAAATATTAGAACTAAGAAAAGCAGCAGGAATTGAACAGATTGATTCTTTAGGGAAAAAGCCAGCTAATTTTTGGGAAAAAGCTGAAGTGCACGAAAAAGCAAAAAGTGAAGCAGAGGCAATAAAGAAATTTCAAAAAGAAGCTCAAGAAATTTTAAAAGACAAAGGACTTTCAAAAAACCGCAAAAAAATAGCCTTCGCGGCTTTAAGGGGCGCTACGGTGGGTGCTGTTGGCGGAGCTTTGGGCGCTGCCGCTTTTGACTTGTTAGCTGACAAGCTTGGTTTTGCGATTAAAGAAGGAGCTACTCAAGCTTATGAGTCAACAAAAGTCACAAGAGATATTATTAGAGAAAAAACAGTTGATTCAGTAACTTTAAAAGGCAATGTGTGGAATACTATTAAACAGTGGTATTTAGACCATGGCGTTAAACCGGAAAAAATTTCTAACCACCTTATAAACGAGGGTATGAAAATTGCTTCGGAAGCAAACCAAGTAGAAATTACTGCTCATCACGGTCTTGGTCATGCACATTTTGACGCTATAAAAGATGTGCGTATGGAAAAGGGTTTTCAGCTTCATCATATGGAAAAACTTAACGACCTAATAAAACAAGCCGGCGGTCAAATTGAAACTGAAGTGATTACTGAAACCAGATTTATTCCAAGCCCCGTTCCAGAGACAGAGTCCAAAGTGCCTACAGAAAAAATTATGGATTATGTGTGGGGCTTTGGAAAAAAAGTTATTCCAACCGCTATTTTAGGAGGAGCCGGTTATGGGTATTACAGACACAGAAAAGGAAAAAAGCAAGCAGGTGCAAATGCTGTACAGTCAGAGGCTAAACCGTCCGATGTAAATAAAGCTGATGGTGTTTATAAAGTTTCAAAGAAATTTAGAATGCCTTCGGTTGGTACTTACGAAACGGAACAAGCCGAAGCTCAAAGATTTGAACAGTCAAAAGCAAAGGATGTTTTCCATATGCCCGGAGAATCTTGGGAGCCTAAATTAATAGCTGAAGCTGAAGCAAACGAAAATAAATTGACTCAAGAAATTATAGAAGAGGTTAGTGGTAAAATCACTGAAATAGAAAAAAGGGATTTTTCAGTTATGTCTCACGCTGAACTACAAGCAGTTAATACAGAACTTTCAGGAGTACTTGATAAATTTGAAGTGGTAGAAAATGCTGTAAAAAGTGGTCAACACCCAGAATTGGCAGAAACTGTAGGGTTGTTTCATGGTGTCATTGAAAGCATTGTGGCCAAAATGGAAAAGAGACTCGGAGAAATTAAAGATGAATTAAGAGGAGTGGTAGATGGAAACGGTTCTGAAAGAAGCAAAGAAAATTGGAAAGAATATCTGGAGCAAAATTTACCCCGAATAAATTTACAAATGAAAGAAATTGAAACAGCTTTTGATTTAGAAAATCAGCCAATGGAAGCTTGGAAGAGGAAATATTATTTAGACTCAGTTCATAAAATTGCTTCGCCAGTTGTTAAAATTTACCATACCTTAAAAGGGACTGAATTACATGAGTTTAATGTAGCAACTGGGGAAACAAATGATATTTATTGGCGTTTAATAAATAAAGTCGAAGGAGCTGAGGTTTTAGAAGCGGTGGATTTAAGAGAAGAAAGTGATTTAGATTCGCATAATGTTCAGGAGGCTGTTAGTGCAAGATCCACAGAAAATAAAGAGTCAAATTGGAAACAAGAATTGGGAGAAATTATTACCGAGACTAAGCTTAACATGCAAAACATAGAACAAAGCCTTGGAGCTTTAGAAGAGGTGTCGGATGAGTCTTGGGAAAAATTACATTCAGACTTTGTAAAATTGTCCAAACCTTTCTTGAAGTTTTTAAAAAAGCAAGAAGTAGGGACACAAAGAGAAGTTTTAATCGAAGCTCAAGACTTTATAGAAAGTTTGAAAGTTTTGGAAAAAAAGATATTAAATAGTAAACCAAAAAATGGAGAAGCTGGTGTTTCTGAAGCTGTAGCCTCGGAAGTAGCAAGTGAGAATTTGAAAAACAACAATCAAGAAAGACCAACAGAAGTACAGGACCAGTTTCTAAAAGAAGCTATAGATTTAGGTATATTCGATCAAGTGCAGGTAGACAAAGGAGAGCACAAAAGAAAACTTGATAAGTATATTGCTCTTTTTCAAGACGGTGGCTTAATTGAACAAGCTTATATAAAAAAAGCACAAAAAAGAAAATTGAATATTAAGGAAGCGTTAAAGGAAGGGTTGCAAGACCGGTATCCAACTAAATTGATTAATATTTTTAGAGATCTGAGGAAACAAAAAGATACTAATCCACAAATTTCTCATCTCATGGATGAGCTTAGGATTTTAGGAGGGAGTATGGGTGATTTAGCTTATAAAGTACAAGAAGCAGATGTGGAATCTTAAAAAAATAAAATATGACAAAAATAAAACATACAAAAAAAACTGAAGAAGATTTGTTGGCGGATTTAGGTTTGGAAAAACTTTCCCAAAATGACAGGGAAAAGTGTGAACGGCTTTTAAGAGAGCGTTTTGAAGAAGTGGTTTTAAACACGCTTATTGCTTTTTCAAGTCCGGAGCAAAGACAGGAAATTTTGGAAGCCTTAAAAGATTCGGAAAATATGGAAGCGAGAATAGAGAAAGTTGCCAGTGAAGTGGAAAATTTGGACGTGGAAATAGAAAAAGCTTTGCTAAAAGAATTTGAGGCTATAAAGTTTATGATGGGAATGAAGTAACGAGAATTATTCTAATTGTTCTAATTGACCTAATTATTCTAAAAAAATCGCTTTTTTAAGCGATTTTTTGTTATAAAGTTTGATTTACTTTAAATTGACAAAAGGGTAAAAATGTGCTAAAATGTGGGGTCGACTAGGAGTGGCTGGAAAAGCATATAAAACATTACTTTTATTAGCTTTTCTGTCCATTGTGGATGGATGCGGCTCTCTTAACCGAGAGACTTAAGATTTCGCTCTTTGAAAAGAGCAAGGAGGATAAGTTAAGCGAAATTATGGGACCACAAGGTGGCGGCCAGCAAGGCCGCGGACGAGGTGGTGGACGTGGTGGAGGGAATCAAACTCCTTCTATTTCGGTCATTGTTACCGGCACACGCAATGATTGCGCTGTGAAGGTAAGAATGCGCCGGGGTAACCAGCTGTTACCCAACCGCCCAATTCATTTTCGTCTGGGCAACGACGGGGACTTTCAAGGTCCCTGGATCATGGATCCTGCGAATCCTGCTCAGCAGTTTGAGGCGGTAACGGATCAATACGGTGAATGGCTGTTGCCGGAACCTTATTTTGATTTTAGTTCTGCCGAAGCCAAGAAATATTCGCATATAGTCGTTGTCTATGACGTTAACTTCGACGGAGAGACTCGTGTTGTTGAACAGTCGGCAGCGTTGCCGGCTGATGTGAGTGCAGGTACGGCTCTTAAATCGGCGCCTAAGAAGAACATGATCGTCAAAGGTGAAGGGAACATTACCTCTTTTACCAATGATTACCAGGTTACGTTCAAAGTTCAGAATTCTCCAGACATGAGAGTTGAACTTAGCTTCAATAGTCCGTTTACGGTGAAAACTATTGATGGCACAATACTTGTCGAACGCACGCGTTCGCAGGTATTTGAAGCCCAACCGCAAGGTTGGACTTCATTGTTGTTGGAAATGCTGGAAGGTTTTGAGGCGACAGTTACACTGACGCACGTAGCTTCCGGTGAAGAAGTGGTTAAGAAGTTTATGGCCAAATAGACAAGAGAAAGAGGTATCGTATGGCAGATGGAAACAGAAGCCTCAAAGATATCGCGCTACAGTTTGTGTCAGACTTCGGCGGTAGCGCTCTGGCAGAAATGCTGTTGCGTAAACCAGGAGGTGGACATGACCGTAAGACCTTGCATGAGGTCGTGGAAATGTTCAAGGGCGGTAAGATTGAAGAAGCAAAGAAACACATTGAAGAGGCGCTTGGAAAAAGAAGTCTCCTTGATGAGTTGACCTTGTCTTCGGACCTTCTTGCCGTCGTTCGTCACAACCGATTGACAAGGCCTCAATGGAATGGATTGGTCGCGTTTTTGGACGCTCTTCCTGAAGAGGTTAGGACGAAGTTTCGTGAAGCACACGTTTTGGAGAAAGAACCGACCGTGCGTTTTGCGAACTTGACCCAACTCGGCCTTATTCCAGCGACGCAACGCGTGGCTTTTCTGAGAGCGTCGGGGTATTTTGACCCGAGCAATTTGCAAAGACTCTCAGACCATGCAACCCAACAGCTGCCCTTGCTTGATGCACGGGCAAACCAACTCAAACAACAGATTGGCGCGGTCGGCACCGACAGCGGGTCCGCCAAAATCCGTCGAGCCTTCGGGTTCAGACTGTTTCGCTAAGAAAAGAGGAAAGAATGAACTTTGTTAACTTGATTTTGTGGCCCTGGGCGAATCTTCGCAACGCCGTGTTGGCGGTTGCAGCCTGGAGTTGGGAACAGGTGGAGGACATCTTTAACGCTTTCATGGTGCTCTTGGCAGCAGTGCTGTCTTTGACCATCTGGGGAGTGGCGATGTCGTTTGGTTTTTACCATCTCCATGACCTTTTCGGCTTCCATTTTCTCACTTACGGCATTGATTTCGGTGAGTTTCTGGTTGCACTGGCAGGCATCATGAGCGGCATATTTTGGATTTACCTTATGCTGCGCGTGTATGCTCTCGCCGGTCTTGCGGCTAAACTCAGTGAGGCAGTTTCAAAAGCCGTTGAAGAAATTAGCCGGCCTCTGCCGGGGGAGCCAATCCGTATACCGGTGGTTATCAAAGACGAAGACGTGCAAGCACTTATGCACAAAGTCGCTTCGGCTTTCGCTTGTATTACCCTGGTCAGCTGTTACGCCGGTGTTATTCCGGTTTATCACAGTCTGACAGGTTTCTGCCTTGTGGTGCTGCTGGGGTACTTCGTATCCTTTGCAGCATATGCCTGGAACATTCCGGATAAATGGCACCTTAAGGAGAAGTTGGTGACAACCGCCGGGGTTTTGATTCTGGTGATTACCATCAACTACTTCGTGCCGTCGCTCGTCCGCGACAGAGTCAGGGAATACACCGAGCATCGGCTTGTAATTGAAGCGGACAAGAATCGCAGTCAGCAGACGCTTGAGGAAGCAGCTGAGCGTGCTCGGAAGTCCGCACAGCCCGCTCTGCTTAAAGGGATTGCAGTCTTGGAACAGCAGAGAAACAACCTGCTTGCCAAGATGGCTTTGAACCCGACACAGCGTTCTGAAACTGACAGTCAGGAGCTTCGCAAGATCAACGCCGCCATTGCTGAACTTGAATCTCAGAAGATTCTTTCGGATACAGAGGAAGAAGAACTCGGTTACAATGAGTTTGGTTCACCTCAGGTGTCTGGTTGGTGGATAGCGTTCGCAGCAGTATTATTGGTAGTTGGAATTGTGCTTCAAGCACGAAACTCCAGCGGCCATAAACCCGTAGCAGCAAAACCTGCTGCACATCACTGAAGAAGGATAGACGACATGATTAAGTGGATGATTTGGATTTGCGTTGCGTTTTTGTTGTATGCCTTTGGCATTCCGCAGAGGATTTTCGACTATGGCGAACGGAAGTTCGGCACGACGTCGATGTATACTCCGGAAAAGCCGTTTGTTGAAGTGCAAAAGAGGCAGCTTCTGGAAGCTCGAGGCAGAGCCTTGGAACGTGAGCTTAAGGGCGCTGCTAACGCACTCGCAAACAAGGATTACGCGCAACTCAGCAAAGCAGAAGCAAAAATTGCTGAGTATGTGCGAGACGAGGAGAGGATTCACTCCTTCGGTGTTTACAATCCAGTACCTCAGGCTGGCGCGAGCTACGGCTCGGCGAACCTGGAGGAGTTCCGTATTCTCAAGTCCAACCCGACCGCGGGCGAGTACGAGTTTCAACTCGACGCTCGTCAGGTGTGGCAAGCTACGAAAGTAGTGGTCCACGGTCCGGCCAAGGTTACAATCAAAGGAACAGGCCAAGTCTGTTCGGGCGACGCTAACTGTGTCGGGCCGAATGGTCAGGATGGGCCGGCGAAGACTTCTCGGTTCCAACCAGAAGACTTTCCAGTCGGAGAAGCTTTCTGTCAGGCTTTGGTTGTGAAGTTCGGCGACACAATCTTGCGCCAAGTTGGCTCCGAAAAAACCTTTGACCTTCCAGCAGGGGTTCATGAGGTTTCTTTCATGGCCAATATCCGGAAGTCTTGGGTTCATGTCGCCAGCGGAGGATTTCGTGTCACCATGCTGGTTCAGTGAAAGCCGGCGTCTCATGAGTCCCAAAGTTCCCGTCATCAAGGTAGTATTAGTTGTTTTTGACGGGAAGAGTTCACCGGTCGTAGTAAGGTCCAAAGGAGGACCACGCTTAACAATGAAACCGTACCGTTCCCGCGATCCCGCGAGAACTGCACGGCCACCTTGATGACGAGAGCAGACCTACGGGTTTACTTTCGCCATCAATCAAAAAACCTCGACATATGTCGAGGTTTTTTGATTGAGAAAATAGTTTATAGACTACCACGCCCCTTAAAGACTCGCAATGACATGGTGGTTTATTTTTGTTGTTCGTTTACTGTATCAATTACGTCTACGCTGAGTATGTTTTGGACTATGGCAATGATGCTAAAAGAAAGCATGGTAATAACTACTCCTAAAATAGCCCAGGTAATGGTTTTTTTCGCAGCTATGTAGTCTTCTTCATTGCCTGCCGCCATGACCATTCTAAACCCGCCAATAATAATAAACATAACACCCCAAATAGCTGTGATAATTAAAAAGCCTTTAGCAATGAACAAAAACATGTTTGTCAGCTCGTCTTCCGGAAGGGGATTGTAAATACATTTTTTTGGATCAAAATTATTTTTACAGTCAAAAGTATTTGAAGAAGTATTACCTCCGATTTGATTACCCGGAGGTGTCTGTGTTTGATTACCCGGAGGTGTTGAAGTAAGTCCCGTAGCTTGTATGTTTACACTAGCTTGTCCAAGCAAAACGGAAGTTCCACTCTCAAAAAGTTTAACAGTAATATTATTTGCACCGTCTTTAAAGTTGTTTGCAGTTGTAACAGTTGTGTCCTTGTATTGTGAAGTAGTTGCAAGAGCAGATCTTTTAACATTAAATCCGGGAATGTTTGTTCCGTTGACTGAAGGCTGTATGAAAATATCAGTAATGCTTGAATTTAGTTTGTCTACGTCTGATTTAGTTGCTTGTACTAAAATTTGTAAAGCGTCACCAGCTTTAAAAGTGCTAGTGTTATTTGGTTTAAAACTGATATTCATGGTAACTGCTCCGCTGGAACTGCTGTTGGAACCAGAGAGTATTACATTGGTGGTGTTGCTTCTGCCTGTAGATCCGTTGCCGCCAATAACTTGGTAAAAAGCAGAAAAAGGTATAGTATTTGGATCGCTTAAGTTTGGACGAATTTTTGAGTATTCTGAACTTAAGTTAATAACATGGAAAGCCGTACTGGTATTTGAACTAAAATCAGCGCTAATATTCCCCCCAAGTTTAATTGTGCTTCCTGAACTGGTTTGGTATTGAATGCTTGAACTAACACTGTTTCCACAAGCGTTTAGGTTCCCGCTTCTGGTAACTGTGAGCTTAAGAGATACATTGTCAGTTACTCTAGCGGTTGTAGGTGTTGCGGATAAAGTAGCTGAATAGTCGCAAGTAGTTTGTGCGTTAGAAACACTAAAAAACCCAAACAGCTGGATTAGGGCTAAGGTAAGAAGTAGATACTTTTTTAATTTCATTGAAGTTTGTTTCTTTAAAGTAGTCTTTTCTTTATTATAACATAAAAATAAAGAGAACATAAATTAACTTAAGTATTAATTGCCCTAATTAACCTAAAATATAGCTCCTGTAATTTTTTAGAATAATTAGTATAATTAGGTAAATTGGAACAATTTTTTGCAGTTGACCATTTAGTGCAAATCTATGTTATAATCTAAATCAAAGTTTTTGCCTATTTTCTCCCTTTAGTCTATAATTTAAAACATGAAAAAGAGCAACTCTATGGAAGTTAAACCAAAAATTGAAAGTTTCGCCAGAATTAAGGTGTTAGGTATTGGGGGCTCAGGAACCAATGCGGTAAACCGTATGACTGAGCTAGGTATTAAGGGTGTTGAGTTTATAGCCGTTAACACCGACGCCCAAGCTTTGCACAACAACAAGTCAGACAAAAAAGTTCACATTGGTAGAACCATTACTAAAGGTTTGGGTAGTGGTATGAACCCTGAACTAGGCAGACAAGCTGCAGAAGAAAGCATTGAAGACTTAGAAGAAGTAATCTCCAGCTCCGACATGGTTTTCATTACTTGTGGTTTGGGTGGGGGAACCGGTACCGGAGCGGCACCAATTGTTGCTGAGCTTGCCAAAAACAAAGGTATTTTAACTGTTGCAGTTGTTACCAAGCCTTTTACTTTTGAAGGTTCCAAAAGAAAAGAAGTTGCGGAAGTTGGTTACGACAATTTAAAAGACAAAGTTGACGCAATCATTTCCATTCACAACGATCGGATTTTACAAATTATAGACAAGAAGACTTCTTTAGTAGAAGCATTTAAAACTGTAGACGAAGTTTTACGCCAAGGTATTTCCGGTATCTCTGATCTTATTACCACCCACGGTGTGGTCAACGCTGACTTTGCTGACATTAAGAGCATTATGCAAGACGCAGGAACTGCGCTTATGGGTATTGGTCATGCTAGCGGAGAAAATCGTGCTGCGGAAGCTGCCAAGCAGGCTATTAATTCGCCGTTACTTGAACTTACCATTGACGGAGCTAAGGGTGTGTTGTTTAACATTACCGGTGGTTCAGGTTTGGGTATGTTTGAAATAGACGAAGCTGCCAAAGTTATTACTAAGAGCATAGACCCTGACGCTAAAGTTAAGTTTGGTGCCGTTATAGACGAAAGTATGGGTGAAGAAGTTAGAATTACAGTTATTGCTACTGGCTTTGACGAGACTAACAAGCGCCCCGGTCATATGGCATTAAACTTTTCAGAAGAGACTAAGAAGCCAATGATAATGGAAAACAAACCTGCTTCTGTAATTAACACTATGCCAGCGCCAGAGATTCGAAAGCCTTTGTTTAACCCTAAGCCCATGCAGGCACCGGCTCCAATGAGTCAACAGCCGGAAACAGAAAGTGATGATGAACTAGACATTCCAGCTTTCATCCGTAAAAAAATGAAATAGTTTTAGGACTTATGCACCGCCATATTTTTGGACGGGCAAAGCCCGCTCCTTAAAAATATGGCTTTGGCCAATTGCTTTGTTAAAATATTCCGGGCTTTCTCACCGTAGTTCAACTACGGCTCGAAACCTCTTCATATTTTGCCTCGCAATTGGCTCAATGCCTAAATCCTAAGCGCATTAAATACACCTATCTGTTTCTGAAGGTGTTTTTTGTATTTAAGAGGGATTTATACTAAGATATATTTATGAATATACAAAATGACCCGCAACAAAATATTTTGCCTGATAATTCAATTAAGCAACTAAACCCAAAAAGTAAGTGGAAGAAGGTAGTTGTAGGAATTTTAGTTTTGGTGTTACTGGGTTTAGGTGGATTTTTCCTTTATCAAAATTATTCCGAAAAAAAATCTACTGAAAACAATCAACCTCCAGCTACAGAAAATATTCAAAACGAACAAAATCCACCGGTTGTAGAAAATTCTAGCACCACCCCGGAAGAATTATCGGGTGTTTGGATAGAGGTAGGGTGGTATACAGAGCCCAAAAGTTATGCATGTCAAAATGAGTATTATTCAGATTGTTTTATTGCCGGTGTGATTCAGACTGGAGATTACACAGGTAAAGAGTTGGTAGTTTCTTTGGAGCCGGGTTTGGGGACAACAATTCATTACAATCCGAAAATGGAAAATGGTACATTGGGCCCTGACTATTTAGACTATCAAAACAATTTTAAGTTTAAAGGCATACACGACGCCCCTGAAAGTTTTATCTTACCCGGGACTAATTACGTTTTTAAAAAGGGTTGGAGTAATGTTTTGTATTCTACCCAAAAAAAGGTAAGAAAACTTTTTGACCACCCCACTTTAGGGGAAGTGTATTTAATGGAAAATGGCTGCGTGATGGTAAAACTACCTGACCAAACTGCTTTGGCTTATGACTTGGAAATCCCTTTTGTGAATAAAAGCGAAAACAAAGTTAACTTTAAATTTATAAACGGAAGCGAGAATACAGAAACCTATCAGTTTAACGCCATAGTGGGCTGCGGAGCTTTGTGCTATTACTTGGACGTTCAAAACGAAAGTGAGCTCTCTCCTCAAACCCGCCTGACTTTAGTGGCCAAAACCTCAAACAACGAAGATATTTTAGGTATATCTAATTCAGAGGATAAAGTTTTAAAAGATCTGTATGAAGACAAAGATACTGCCGCCTATTTGGCTGAAAACGGCGGGTATAATTACACAGCTAAAAATAGGTACACTTACGAACAGTTTTTAAGCTACCGACCTTTGCTTTATTGGAAAGACCCTTTAGGTAGGTGGATTGAATTTGTTAACCAAAGGTTTTTGCCTGTAGCTGAAATGTGTAAACCGGTTATTTATTTATACCCTGAAAAGACAACTTCGTTAACAGTAAAGGTGCACCCAAGCGGAGGGTTTACTTATACACTGCCTGAGTACAATAATGGCTGGAAAGTTACCGCCCAATCGGACGGAACGATTATTGAAGATTCTACACAAAAAGTTTTCCCGTATTTGTTTTGGGAAGGTATTGGTTTAAATTACCCAATTAGCAAAGAAGGTTGGGTGGTTAAAAAGGAAGATATGGAAAATTTCTTCGGAGATATTTTGCCAAAGCTTGGTTTACAGGGTAGAGAAATAACTGACTTTAAAGATTACTGGGTAAACCGTTTGTCCGAAGCTCCTTTTTACCGCTTAAACTTTTTAAAGCAAGACCAATTTAATGAAATTGCTCCTTTAGAATTTGAAGGTGTTAGTCCGCAGTCTTTTATTCGAGTCATGATGACCGCTGAGCCTTTAGCAAAAAGTGAAACTTCTAAGCCTCATGTTTTAGAAGTGCCTCAAAAACGCCTCGGGTTTACTTTTGTAGAGTGGGGTGGGGTAGTATTAAAACAATAGAAACAGGATTTGCACTTAGAAAATGCTTTCCCTGCCCGCTATTGGCTGGAGCCAAAGGCGACTGTAGGCGGGGAATTAGGCTTAGTGCATAAGCCATGGAAAATTTAATGAACAAGGTTTTAGTAACAATCCTGTTTTTTCTATTTGCCGCAACTTGTTTTTGGTTGCGGCAAATTAAATATGTACAAAAAACAAATTCTCCTGCTTTTGAAAATGCCAAGTTTTACCACTCTTCCGCATACATGAACAAAGAGTCTTACCCGGGACTTTTACAGAGTGAATTACCCGAAGCTATTTCAGGTAAGGTTTACGCAGGGGTGGTGTCTCACCACTTTTTAGCTGAAGTTGAAATTTCTAAATTCTTTTTAAAGCTAAGAGAGCAAAAAGTAAAAACTGTAGTTCTAGTTGGTCCAAACCATTTCAATTGGGGTAACGCTCAAGTTTTGACTTCTAAGTTAGGCTTTAATACTCCGTGGGGTGTTTTAGAACCCAATTTAGAATTAATAAAAGAACTTCAGTTAGGTAAGTTTGTGGAGGTGGAAGAAAAACCTTTTGAAACAGAGCATTCTATTTCTACTTTAACCGGTTTTATTAAACATACTTGGCCGGAAGCTAATTTTATGCCCTTGATTATTAACAGAAATGTATCGCTTTCAAAAGTTTTAAAACTAACAAGTAAGTTACAAAGTTTGGTTTCAGAAGAAACTTTAATTTTAGCAAGTGTTGATTTTTCTCATCACTTCAATTTAGAAACAACAGAAAGAAACGACCAAGCAAGCTTGAAAACTTTACACGAAATGGATATAGAGAGTTTAACAAAGAGGGAAGTGGACAGTCCCCAAGCTTTAGCTGTGGTTTTAGGTTTTGCAAAAGCAAAGCCAAATTTCAATTTTATTTTTACTAACACTAATTCTGCTAAGCTTACAAATTTTCTGGATTCCCAAGATGTTACTAGTTATGTCTTCGGGTATTTTTTGGAAAAGGAAAATTAAAAATAACTTTTATTTTTAGACTTTACTTTTTCCTCTAAGTGTGCTATAATACATATAACGATATTAAATAAAGGTCGATTGAGCAAAAAAATAAAAGCTCAAAGATATCAGTTGAGATTAGAAACCCCATTAGAAATCTAGAGATACTAATGCTTGTGGTTTCTGCTGAAACAAAAAACAAAAATTGTCCTGAAAGTTATTAAACTAAATTTTTAATTTCTAACGGGGCAAGCAAAAATAATACTATATATTAGATTAGACATTGGCTTTTTCAATTGGAAAGCGAATTTTCTATATATAGGTATAAAAAGAGGAATATGAAAAAGAAAAAACAAAATCAAAACGTTCTTGCGCAAGTCTTAACCCAAGAGACCCCGGCTAAAGTAGTTGGGCTTTTGGCAGCCAGTTTGTTTTCTTTAGCACTCATGTTTACCGTGACTGCTTCTGAAGCAAGTTTTTCTGGACCTCAGATAGCTTTAAGAAGTCCTTTCAGTCCTGAAGCCGTAGTAGGGACCGTGGACAAAGTTGCAGCTGCTTATAGCAGTTTTGTAAAAGAAAACTTTTTGCAGCCATTGTCATCTGACTATGCTCTCTATGCCGAAAATGCGTCTTGGATTTTTCAAGAAAGCGGCTTAGCTTATGCATTTGGTGTAGAAAGTTTAATGGATAGTCCAAGTTCTCAGCCCATTTCCAGTGGGCAAGTAGCTGGGGCTTACAAACTGCAAGAAAGAAGTATTTATTCACAAGGTTCTTTTAATGTTGACACATTATATAGTGCTTTAATCGGTCAGTAATTTGGAACATTAAGGACTCGCGGTTTACGAGCTTCTTAAAAATTAACCTTCCTATGGGATGTGCCCCCTATAGGAAGGTTTTTATATTGTCCTTTTTGGCTGGGTATTAGATTGCTTCAGCTACACTCGCAATGACAGGCTGTTGTAGAGATACTTATTTTGGCTTGCTGTGGGGGTTTGTATATTTGACAAACTCCGAATGATGGAAATAGTGAATAATATTTCTTTATTTTTGTGGATATCATGCTCAAAAAAAGACACTTTTTAAACATTCCTTAAGGATTTTACAAATTTTGACCGAAACTATATGTAGTACTATACTTGTTGTAGTGACCACTATATCTAGTACTTTCTTGATTTTTATTTTGATTTTTAAATTTTGACTTAAATATGCATTGTCCCAACTGCCAAAACGAAGATACTAAGGTTTTAGACTCAAGACCGGTAGAAGAGGGAAGCGCTATTCGGCGCAGAAGGGAATGTGAAAAGTGTGAATTTCGTTTTAGTACCTATGAACAAATAGAAATTTTAGATCTTACCGTAGTAAAGAAGGACGGTCGTAAGGAATTATATAGTAGAGAGAAATTAGAACGTGGAATTAAAAGGGCGTTTGAAAAACGGCCTCATACAGACGATACTCTAAGAAAGCTTATTTCTGGCATTGAACAGGAAATTCAAAAGAAAGCCAAAGACAGTGAAATCAAAGGTGTAGATATAGGTGAAATAGTTATGAGGAAAATGAAAAAGGTAGACAAGGTTGCTTATATACGGTTTGCTTCAGTCTATAGGCAGTTTGAAGACTTGGATGAGTTTAAAGAAGAGATTAAAAAATTATGACCACAGATACACTGATTAAGAATTGATATCACAGATAAATAAAATTTATAAAATATAATTAAAATAAAAATTAACCTAATTACTCTAATTTCTAATTGACCTAAAAAAAGCTCTGACTATTTTTATTTAAGCGCCGAGATTTTTTTAGAACAATTAGTCTAATTAGAAAAATTTGAAAAACACACGCTTATGCAAGTAAAGGAAAACTTACAAATCAGAACCAAGAATGCACTCTCAGAATTAGGAGAGAAGATTTTTTTAGATCGTTATGCGGTAAAAGACGTGAAGCGAGAAACTTTAGCCGTGGGTGATACAGTGGTAGTTTTAGTTAATCCGAAAACCGGTCAAAGAGAAATAGGGGAAATAGACAGTTTGGACTTGGCGGAAAAAAGCGTTAAGGTTAGAATGCGCGACGGGCAAATAGAGCACCGGGCAATTGAACATGTAGACAAGCCACTTGAAACTGTACCGGAACAAATGTTTGAAAGAATTGCCAGGCACATTGCTTCGGTAGAGGCAACCCAGGAAAAGAAAACTGAATGGGAAGTGAAATTCAGACAGCTCATGGACGACTGGAAGTATGTACCAGCAGGGAGAATTTTTACAGGTGCGGGCACAGGGCAAAATTTAACTTTCTATAATTGTTACGTGATTCCGTCTCCCAAAGATTCTCGTCATGGAATTTTTGAAACTTTGGGACAAATGGCGGAAATTATGTCTCGTGGTGGTGGTGTGGGTATAAACGTTTCTTCTTTAAGGCCTAGGTATGCTTATGTTAAAGGTGTAAATGGCCGTTCTTCAGGAAGTGTTTCTTGGGCTTCGCTTTATAGTTTTGTTACTGGGTTGATTGAACAAGGTGGTAGTAGAAGAGGTGCACTTATGTTAATTCTCAACGCTTGGCACCCAGACGTTATGGATTTTATTAGTGCTAAAAAAGAAGCAGGAAAAATTACTAATGCAAATATTTCTGTAGGCATTACTGATGATTTTATGAAAGCTGTAAAAGAAGATGCGCCTTGGGATTTGGTTTTTCCTGATAGTTCCGATCCTTTGTACGAAAAGGAATGGGACGGCAATATGGAAAAGTGGAAAGCATTGGGCGGCAAATTGGTGAAGCATAAAACTGTCAGAGCTACGGATATTTGGACTCAAATTATCGAATCCGCTTGGTCTTCAGCTGAACCGGGTATGTACTTTATTGACAGGGCAAATCACAGTTCCAATTCTTGGTATTATTCACCACTTCCTTGTACAAACCCTTGCGGTGAGCAACCTCTTCCTGCTTGGGGTGTTTGTAATTTAGGTCATGTTAACCTTGCTCGCCATATTAGTCATGACACAGGTGAAGTTTTGTGGAATGAGCTTAAAATTACTGTTCAGCAAGCTGTGCGTTTTCAAGACAATGTTATAGATGCCACCCCTTACTTTTTTAAAGAAAATTTAGAGCAGCAAATGTCTGAAAGGCGGGTAGGTATGGGTACCATTGGTTTGGCTGAAATGTTGATTTATAAAGGTTTACGTTATGGCAGTTCTGAGGCAGTGGAATTTATAGATAAACTTTATCAGTTCATAGCAGTTACTGCTTATGAAACTTCGGTTGAATTGGCTCGGGAAAAAGGTGCTTTTCCAAAATTTGTTGCAGAAAAGTTTTTACAGTCAGGGTTCATGAAGAGTATGCCTGAATACATTCGTGATTTAGTAGCTAAGTATGGTATTCGCAATGTGACAATTATGACTCAAGCACCGACCGGAACAATTGGAACTATGGTAGGAACAAGTACAGGTATAGAGCCTTTCTTTTCTTGGACATATTTTAGAAAAAGCCGTTTAGGTGTGCATGAGGAAAAGATTAAACTTGCTCAAGATTGGTTAGAAAAAAATCCTGGTCAAGAATTACCAAAATATTTTGCTACTGCTATGGATCTAGCCCCGGAAGAGCATGTGAGAGTTCAAGCTGCAGTACAAAGGTGGACAGATTCTGCTATTTCTAAAACCGTTAATGCTCCTTCTAACTACACAGTTGAGCAAACCAAACAGCTTTACACTCTTATGTATGACTTAGGTTGTAAAGGTGGAACTATTTATAGAGACGGTAGTAGGGACGAGCAAATTTTGGCGGTTGACGCGAAGAATTTAGGCAAAGATGCCTCTGATCAGGTAGATGCTATGCAGAAAAAACAGTCAACAACTTCACAACCTAAAGAAGTCATGTCTGTTTCCGGTGATAATTTGCAAATTAAAATTGCGCCTAGAAACCGCCCGGACACCATGTTTGGCATTACTTACAAAATGACTACGGCTTATGGGAATTTGTACGTTACTATAAACGAAGATACACAAGGACCGTTTGAGGTTTTTGCTCAAATGGGTAAAGCCGGGGGCTTTTTCTCCGCTCAGACCGAAGCTATTACCAGGCTTATTTCTTTAGCCTTAAGGTCAAATGTAGCCATAGAAGAAATCATTGAACAACTTAAAGGTATTCGTGGTCCGGATGTAAGCTTTTCAGATCAAGGTATGGTTTTCTCGCTTCCTGACGCTGTGGCAAAAGTTTTAGAAAAGCACATTAAGCGTGCTAATAAACAAATGTCTTTGGATTTGCCGGAGGTTTCAACAAAGGTTGATAAAGCCATGGAATTGGAAGCTCAGGTAGCTGAGACGGTGGTAGAAAAAACAATTAAAACCAACGGACATTTAACTTATCAAAAGACGCAGAAGGTTTCTATTGCTAACTTAGGCAATGCTCCTGTTTGTCCTTCTTGTACAAATATGATGATTTTTGCAGAAGGTTGTATGAAGTGCGAACATTGTGGCTATAGCAAGTGTGGCTAAAAACTCGGAGTGAAAACCCTATAGGGTTTTCCCTTCCGACGTCCCGATAAATCGGGACTGTCTCCCTTTCCCATAAAGTAATGCTGGCAATGAAATGAATTCACATGCCAGCATACTATCAATTATAAAAATAGGCGGCGGGTAACCGCCGCCTAAAAATTATATAAAAAACTAATGCCAAAAAAAATCAAAATCCCGGAAAAGTTTTCTGACGAGCCTAAGGGGCTGGTGATTTGTTATTTGGGTGCGGGGAAAGGGAAGACAACGGCAGCTATGGGCATGGCGGTGAGGGCTTCAGGCGCGGGCATGAATGTTTTTATTTTACAATTTGTAAAAGCTGCCGGAAAATCGGCGAATGACATTAAAGAAGGTGAGTGGCCGGTTTCTAGTGAAATAGATTTTTTAAACCATATAGACTACCCCTCGCAGGTAGGAACAATAGTTAATGAACAAGTTGGTTTAGGTTTTGTGGGAATTTTGGGAGATAAAAAAGAAAAAGACGCCCACATTCGCCAAGCGCTTTTAGGCTTGGAACGTGCACGGGAAATTATTACTTCGGGAAAATATGAATTGGTAGTTTTAGATGAAATAATTTCAGCTTTAGAAAGTAAGTTAATTGAAGAGCGTGATATTGTAGAGTTGATTAAACTAAAAGGTCCTTTGCAACACCTGGTTTTGACCGGACACAACAAATACCCTAGTATTTTAAAAGAATGTGATTTGGTGACTGAAATGAAAATGTTAAAGCATCCTTACTATAAAGGAATTTTGGCGCAAAGAGGTATAGACTACTAGTAATTGAAATGATTGACTAAGATTGAATGATTGCCATGAGTTAGATACAATTAATTTATAAAGTTTAGATTTAGCATCATGAGAAAAGGTTTTGATTTTACCGGTGTAACTGTGGTTTATTTTTGCCATGACGGCAAAGGTAATGTTGTCATGCAAAAAAGAGGGACTAACGCCAGGGACGAGCATGGTAGGTGGGACATAGGGGGAGGGGGAGTTGAGTTTGGAGAGAGTGTGGAAGAAACTTTAAGAAAAGAAATTTTAGAAGAGTATGGTACCAATGTTTTGGATTTTGAGTTTTTAGGTTTTAGGGATGTTCATAGGGAATATGACGGTCAAAAGACGCATTGGGTATCTTTAGACTATAAAGTTTTAATAGATCCCGGTCTGGTTAAAAATGGGGAACCTCACAAGTTTGATGAAGTGGGGATGTTTACTTTAGAGGGTTTACCTCAACCCATGCATTCCCAATTACCTTTGTTTTTAGAAAAATATAAAAAATCTTTGTTTCAATAAAAAAATACCTCAGCCCTTTTAGGGCTGAGGTATTTAAATAAAATTAGTCTTATTTAACTCTAGAATCTGAAGTAGTCATTATTGAAAGAATTGATTCTTGTAAGTCGTATTCGTTCATGGTTTTAATTTCGTTTAGACTACCACCGTTTTTGTAGAAAACGCTCAAGCTGGGTACAGGAATAAGACCGTCTTGATGAACGTAGAAAACAGTCTGGTCTGCTGGAGCTTTTATCCAAGAGCCAATTCTGTTTTGTAAATTAGCTTCAATTTCTGAAGTGGTAGCGCCTAAAACATTTAGACTCACAACACTGACGGTGGTTTTTAAACAGTCTGAAGTGTTAGTAACACAAACGTAAGCTGTTGCAACACCAAAATTTTTACCAATAATAACTAACATGTTGTTAGTTACCTGAGCGGATATAACTTCTGGATTGTTGATTGAAACAGTCCAAGAATTAGTTGTTGTACTGTTTAAAGAAACAGTCAAAGTTTGGCCAACAGGAATGACTTCTGTAAGCATACCTAAAGAATTTGCAAAAGCAGAAGCTTGGGTTGTGTTTAGGCTAAATAAGCTAAACATTATAACTAATGCGAAGATTTTGTTCTTCATAAGTGAATTCTTATTTATTAAAATACTTGACTGAATATAATACCTTATTTATGACTATTTGTCAAGAGTAAAATATGAGTAAATCAAGGACTTTTATTAGTATTTGTGTGTTTTTTGCTTTAGGTGTGTTTTTTGCTTCGGTAAAACAGGTAGATTTAAGGGTGGTTTATTTACTTGCTGTTTTTGTCACTATTGGCCTTACGTGGTTTATTGTCAAAGGTTTTGGCTTGGGTGTATGGTTAGGCCTACTTTTATTAGTTGGTTCTTTGGGTGTGGTAAGGTTTCAGACACAAATTTCCGAAAGTGAGTTTTTAAAATTGTTTGAAAATAAAACAGAATTAATTGGAGTAATTTCCGAGGAGCCTGATTTACGAGAAACCAGGCAACTTTTAAATTTTAGACCTGAGAATTTTAATCAAGAAATTCTTATTACCACCACTAAAGGTATTGAATACAATTATGGTGACAAAGTGGTAGTAATGGGAAAAGTGAAAGAGCCCAAAAGTTTTGATGACTTTGATTATAAAGGCTACCTAGAGAGATACAATGTATATGCTGTAGTTTCTTACCCGAAGATTTTGGTTTTAAAAACAAATCAAGGAAATTCAATAAAGTCAAAAATTTTAGAAGTCAAAGTGTGGTTTATGAAAAGAACCGCTAAGCTTTTTAAACCAACAGAAGGCAACTTACTTTTAGGCATTTTAATTGGTGCAAAGCGAGGTATGTCGCAAAAAACCATTGACCAGTTTAATACTGTAGGGCTTTCCCATATTGTTGCAGTTTCCGGCTATAATATTTCCATCATAATTGGGTCTTTGTCTTTTTTGGCATACCTTTTTGGTAGGCGAGTCTCTTTTTGGTTTTCACTTTTAATTATTTTAAGTTTTGTGGTTTTGACCGGGGCATCGGCTTCAGTAATTCGCGCGGCAATCATGGGATTGGTTTTACTTTTAGCTTATAGGTTAGGCAGGCCCTATAGTGTCGGACCTGCTATTTGTTTAGCCGGAGCGGTTATGATTTTTATTAATCCAAAAATTCTTTTTTGGGATGTAGGTTTCCAACTTTCTTTTTTGGCTACTTTAGGCATAGTTTACGGTATGCCGGTTTTGACCGAAAGGTTTAAAAACTGGCCTGACCTATTTAAATTAAAAGAAATCTTTTTTACCACTATTTGTGCTTTAGCCGCAACCTTGCCTTTAACTATGTATTACTTTAACCAATTTGGATCCTATGCAATTTTGGTCAATCTTTTAGTTTTACCGCTTATACCTACAATTATGACTTTGGGTTTTTTAACCATGCTGCCCTTTTTGGCTCCGGGCTTTGCTTTTTTGTGTGAAAAACTTTTAAGCTTAATTATATTTATAGCTGAGAAGTTTTCAGACGCGCCCTATTCGAAACTGGAATTTTCTCCTCCAATTTGGGCAGTATTGAGCATGTATGTCTTCATTTTATTGGTTTTTGTTTTATTACACCCTAAAAAGACCAAGGTTTTTATACATGGTTGATTGTATCGAACCTTTTGTGTTAAAATTTGTAAACAAATAACAAAGGAAAAATTATATGAGTAACAAGAATTTACTACTTTCAGTGCTAGGAGTTATAATTGTGTTTGTAGTCATTTTTGCGTATTTTAGATTAAAAGATAATAAAAGTTCAGAGTTGGTAAGTAATCAAGAAATTAATTTAGAGGAGAAAACTATGGAAGAGACAAAACAAGAGGAAACTAAGCCGGCGGAAGTTAAGGCTTCCGATTCAAATGCTTGTGTTAGGAACTTTAATGCCGAGACCTTAAAAACCGCTAAAGTAGACATACAAAACCGCAAGGTAGAAATTCAAGTAAAAAACTTTGGAAAAATAGTTGTAAGTTTTTATGAAAAGGATTCGCCTAAGACAGTTGAAAACTTTTTGAGACTTGCTAATTCCGGTTATTTTGACTGCTTAACTTTTCACAGAGTATCTAAAGGTTTTGTAATTCAAGGCGGCGACCCAACCGGTACAGGAAGCGGGGGAGAGAGCGCTTTTGGTGGTGAGTTTGCTGACGAAACAAATCCGGAGTTACAAATTTATAAAACAGGATATGTAAAAGGTACGCTTGCTATGGCTAACCGAGGCCCAAACACAAACACGAGTCAGTTTTTTATTATGTTAGAGGACAAAGAACTGCCACCTAATTACACAATTTTTGGAAAAGTTGAACAAGGTATGGATGTAGTTTCAAAAATAGAGGCGGTAGATATTACTCCGGGAATGTTTGGTCCGACTGACGGCGCCCCGAAGACGCCGGTAGTCATGACAAGCGTTAAAATTATAAATTAGGGAAAATTGAAAGTAAAAAGATAATTAATAGATTGTTTATAGTTTTCGAGCCTGTGAATTTACTTCACGGCGAGAAATCAATAAAGGGAAAAGGGAGATATGGGAAGGGAAAAACCAAGTCACCCCTAAAATTCTTCGAATTTTTGGGGAACCCCGATTTAGGTTTTTCACTCCCAGGAGAATTTTATGGAACATATAAAACAAGAAAAAACTTTTGTGTTAGTAAAACCCGACGGTGTTAAGCGCGGTTTGGTAGGTGAAGTGATTCAAAGAATTGAACGCAGGGGTTTGAAAGTAATTGCTATGAAAATGGTTCAGGTGGGAACTGAGCATATTAACAAACATTTGCCCACCAGCGAAGAATGGGTTGAACGTTTGGGCAATAAAACTTTAAAGACTTTTACTGAATATGGTATTGATCCAGTAAGCGCTCAAGGAACTGCCGATCCAAAAGAAATTGGGAAAATGGTGAAAAAGTCTTTAGTTGAATACTTAACTTCAGGACCAGTGGTGGCTATGGTGGTTCAAGGAATTCACGCAATAGACATGGTTAGAAAACTCGCCGGACACACTTTACCTGTGTTTGCTGAAATGGGGACGGTTAGGGGAGATTACAGTGTGGACAGTCCTTCTGTAGCAAATGTAGAAAAAAGAGCGATACACAATATTATGCATGCTTCAGAAACTCCGGAAGAGTCTGCTAATGAGATTAACTTGTGGTTTGCTAAAGAAGAAATTAACGACTATAAACGCGCAGAAGAAGATATTATGTTTTAAAGATATTATGAGGGAAGCAAACCCAAGGGTTTTCCTCCCTCATTATTCCTTCTTTTCCCTATTTTGTTTTCTCGGTACGAAATAAATTCGTTGCCTCGAAGCTATGATAAAAAATATCCCCCGCCATCGGCGGGGGATATTTTTAATTAGTGCAATTTGCAGTTATTAGTGTATCTATGGACTATTTTTTTCTAAAGAATCTAGGTAAACCAGGCTTTAGGTCGGCTAGTTTAAGCTCTCTTATTCTTTGCATAATGCTTTTGTCGTGTTCGTTTAGGTATTGGCGGATTTTTGCCCTGGCTGCAGAAGTTTTAGCCGCTTCCAACCAGTCACGAGAAATGGTGCTGGGTTTTTTGTTTTTTATTATTTCTACAACGTCTCCCTTTTTTAAAAGGTCATAAATTTTTGCCATCTTACCGTTAACTTTAGCGCCCATCATGTGAAAGCCTAAGTCAGTATGTACGGCAAAAGCAAAGTCTATAACACTGGCGCCAATGGGAAGGTCTTTAATGTCGCCTTTAGGTGTGAACACAAAAATCCGGTCGCGAAAAAAGTCTATTTTTAAAGATTCTAAATATTCTTCGGGGTTAGAAGTTTCTTCCTGCCAAGCGTGTAGCTCTTTGACCCAAGGGGCTTGGAGAATGCTAACGTTTTCCGGTTTGCCTTCTTCAGAATAGAACCAGTGGGCGGCAATGCCTCTGTCGGCTTCTTCGTGCATTATGTCAGTACGGATTTGAATTTCAAAAGCTTGGCCTTTGTTGTCAAACACAGTAGTGTGAATGCTTTGGTAACCGTTTGGTTTTGGTACGGAAATATAGTCTTTAATTCGTCCAGGTAGAGGTTGGAAGTGTCTGTGAATAGCTCCTAAGACTGCGTAGCAATCGGTTGTCGATTTGGTAATGATTCTGAGGGCATAAATATCATAAATTTTGTTAATATCGTTGTCATAGCGCTTAAGTTTTTGAAAAAGGGAATAGAGTCTTTTAATGCGCCCATTTATTTCCAAATATTTTATACCTTCAACATGTAAGACATGAGCAATTTTTTTCTCCATTTCTTTAATACTTGCTTCTTTACTTTCGGTAATGGTTTGAAGAAGTTTTTCTGTTTCTTCGTATTCTTTTGGGTAAAATACTTTAAAACTTAGGTCTTCAAGTTCGTCTTTCCAAACGCCAATACCTAAACGGGCGGCAATAGGAGCGTAGATTTCCAAAGTTTCTTTGGCTATTTTAAGCTGTTTTTCTTTTGGAATGGGAGCAATGGTCCGCATGTTATGAATGCGGTCAGCGAGCTTAATGAGAATAACTCGAATGTCTTGACTGGTGGCAATGAAAAGTTTGCGTAGGTTTTCTACGTAGAATTTGTCTGTACTGTCTTTAAGCCTAACTCTGCCTAACTGAGTAACTCCGTCTACTAATTTGGCTATTTCTGCACCAAATTCGCTTTCAATTTCTTCTAAAGGTACTTTCGTGTCTTCTGGGACGTCATGAAGTAAAGTTGCTGCCAGGGTAGGAACGTTAGGAAGAATTTGGCCGAGAATAATGGCGGACTCTACGCAGTGGGAAAAGTAATCATCACCGCTTTTGCGTTTTTGCCCTTCGTGGGCTTTTTTGGCAAATTCAAAAGCTTTTCTTAGAATCTTTTCTTCTTGTTCCTTGAATTTATGCGGAATGGATTTTAGAAAGTTTTTCATGATTTGAAAGTAATTTAATCATGACCCTGAGTTTTGAATCGAATGGGTCATGGTTTTTTAAGTATAACAAAAAGAGTTTGGTTTGGTAAAATGAAAAGCCTAGACGATGTCCGCTAGGCCTCACATGATGACATTTTCTAATTAAAGTTTTTATTAGATTATTGCCATTTTATTGAAAGTTTATAAATTTTTTTAAAAATTTCTACTTCACTATTGCTTAATTGCTTGGTGTTGCTGTTTCTTACTTCTTTAGGTGATAGAAGAGATTTTCAGGTAGGGGTCTCCTGATGACCACGACTCTTCTGGTTGTTTCCTCAAGTATGACTACTTCTTGGGCTTGGTGAGGGAGTGTTGCTGCTTCCGTGGAGAACCTGTTGAAAGTCACAACTTCAGTGGGCGTTTGCGTGCTTGCGTACGGAACTCGACAAAGATTGTAGGTGTCGCTTGGGTAGGGTGGTTTTGGAATGGGTGGTACCCAAAGAAACTTTTCTGCAATCCTGACTGGAATGGATTGAAGTTGTACCCAGTTGTCTTTCTTGCCTTGCATGCTACGTTCGATTTTCCAGAAAGATCCTGGTAGTAAGGAACGGTTGACTTCCATCCAAGCTTCGTACAACTGATCCTTGTAAAACGGATTGTTGATAGAGATTGCATGGGAGATTTTGCTTTGGCAGCGAGGAAAGTGAGAACTCAGGTAGGAAATTGCATCGCAGCGAACCCTAAGTACCCAATTTTTCCAATGTTCCCCAAAGAGCTGGTACGGGTTTTTGCCAATTAGGTCTTTGTAGAGGGCTTTGGTTCCAGGTTTGATTCGCTGGCAAATAAACCCGCCCCCAAGCTTGGTCGGGTCGTAGTCCAGAAGTACGGAAACTACACGTCTGTCGTTTGGTCCTGCAACAGTTCTGAGACTGGCGCAGCCCGGCACGGACGTGAACAGCTCGGGCAAGTGAGTTATGGCAGTGTGAGCTGCCATCAGATTGGCTATAGTGAGAGTCTGCATGACTCCCTCCTTGATTGAGATCTCCCTAAATACATCATAAGGAGGCCTTCGAATGGTTACGAAGAGCCTCTCTTTAAGCTTTATTTTAAGAAACCTTAAAGAGAGGTTCTTCACAAACTTGTGACTTAATATTAAACATGAGTTTGACTTGGATGTCAACGTTCTATTTGGCTATGCTATAATGGGGCAAATTGGTAACAAAATTTTTTATGCCTGAATTACCAGAAGTTCAAACTGTGGTTTTAGAGCTAAATAAAAAGCTTAAAAGCAGAAAGGTCAAAGAAGTTAAAGTCTTTGCGCCTAAACTTGTTAGTGTTGGCTTTGGGACATTATCTCCGAAGCGGAAAGTTAAAAGTGGACAAGTTGAAAAGTTTAAAAGTCTTTTAAAAAATTTAAAAATTGTTTCGGTAAAAAGGAGAGCTAAGCTCATTATTATCAACCTCACCCCAACCCTCTCCTCACCAGGAGAGGGAAAAAAGATGAGAACTGCGTTCTCGCTATTGGTTCATTTGAAAATGACCGGACAGTTTATTTATGAAGATAAAAAGTTAAAGGCAAAAACTGGAGGGGAATATAGACTGCTAAATAAATTAGCCGCGCCTCTAGTCAAGCTTCCTTCTAAACACACTCACGTGGTTTTTTATTTTACCGACGGTTCAGTTTTGTATTTTAACGACATTCGAAAGTTTGGTTATTTAAAGTTGGTTAATGATCAAGATATAAAAAATGTAAAAGAGTTTAGCGAATACGGACCGGAGCCTTTGGATAAAACTTTTACTTTTGAAAAATTTAAAAGTCAAATAAAAAAAAGGCCAAACGGTAAAGTTAAACAAGTTCTCATGGACAACAAAGTCGTGGTGGGTATTGGGAATATTTATAGCGATGAGATTATTTTCCATGCTAAAGTCAGACCTACTAGGGCTCTAAAGACACTTTCTGACATTGAACTTAAAGCGGTGTATAATGCAATTAGGCCTGTTTTACAAAAAGGTATTAAAGCTAAAGGTTCTTCGGTTGGTGATTTTGTAAGGACCGACGGGTCTTGGGGAAAAATGGGTAAGTACCACTTTGTTTACGGTCGGAAAGGACAGAGGTGTAAGGTTTGTGGGACTTTAATTACGTCGGTTAAACTTGGTGGAAGGACAGGAAGTTTTTGCCCTCGTTGTCAACGATAACTATAGCTAATAATTTATAACTTTATAGTTTCCGAGCCTGTGAATTTACTTCACGGCGAGGAATCAATAAAGGGAAAAGGGAGGTATGGGAAGGGAAAAACCGTAGGTTTTTCACTCCCAGGATAAAAAATGGAAAACAATCCAAATCAAGAAAATAAGCAAACAATGTCAGCGGAAGAAGTTTTAGCGGAAATTTTAGAAAATACCCGCAAAACAAAAAAGTATTTGCAGTGGCAACTTTACATAACTGTAGCTTTGGTAGTTTTGCCCATTTTAGCTATGGCAGTAATTATTCCAATTATCTTAAGAAGTGTTGGGAGCATGTACGGTGGACTCCTTCAGTAATTAGTTAATTTAGCAGATCAGCTTATCAGCTTAATTTTATGACTGAAGACAAATGGCAACAATTAGTGGAAATGGCGCAAAAGCATTTTAGTTCGGTAAAGCTTACTACCGAGGATTTACTTATGGAAACTCCTGAAGGTCCTAAAAAACATGGCACACAGGATATTTTAGTGTTTGACAAAGGCGAAGAACGTTTTAAGCTGGTGCGTGAAAACAAGCCTATTGTTTTAGAGAAAAAAGAGCACTATTCCACTAGGGCGGGAGACACGGCTCGAACTGAATATAAATTTTCAGAAACTGAATTTTCTCATAAACTTAGAGTATACAAAGAAATCGACTTTGATGAGTGGGAAGAAATAACTCTAGAGAAATTGTTCTAATTTCTGCCAACCGGCGGACTAATTTCTAATTATTCTAATGTTGAAGAATCGAATTTTATCAACTTTACGTTTTTTTGAACTGCAGGATTGGCCTCTGACACTTTTTGAGTTGCATAGGTTTTTAATTGTGGATATAAAGACTTTAAGAGCGAGAGTGAATACTGAATACGAAATAATAGGTGAGGGTATCGAAAACGAAAGTGTGGATATAGCCGAAGTGTTGAATTGTTTGGAAACAGAATGTCAAAAAGAAGTAGAAAATTTAAATGGATTTTACTGTTTAAAGGGTAAGACTGAATTAGTTAGAAAAAGACTCGCAAATTATAGTTTTGGCGTAAAAAGGGAAAAAAGCATACGCAAATACACTTGGGTTATAAAGTATATTCCCTTTATTAGAGGAGTGGCTTTAGGCGGGAGTCAGGCAATGGGTAGGCAAGCAGAAGGGTCTGATATAGATTTATTGATTATTACTGACAAAGATTTTTTAGGTCTGGCTCGAAGTTTGATTACGGGTTTTTTTCAGATTTTAGGTGTCAGAAGGCATGGTGAATATGTGGCAAATAGATTTTGTTTAAACCATTATTTAGTTGGACCGAAAGTTATAACTGAATTGAAGAATTTATATTCCGCCATGGAATACGGAAGGTTAAGACCTTTGGTTTACAGCGAAACTGTTAGCGCTTTTCAAAATAACAACGCTTTTTGGATTAAGCAATGTTTTCCAAACTGGGAGCCAGCACATACTTTAAAGACATCGCAATCCAGAGTTCAAAAGGTTTTAGAGAAAATATTTACAAACCGTTTTGGTTTGGCTTTAGAAAAGTTTTTAAAAAACTGGCAAGTAGCCAGAATAAAAAAAGAAAAATTTATTTTGGTGGAGACAGACGAACTTTCTTTTCATCCCGAAAGCAAACAAGGCCCTTTGCTCTCAGCTTTTTTTGAACATCATAGTTAAAAGCAGGGGGTATCGGAAGAGTTGGTATTGCAAGTCAAAATCGGGACTGTCTTTTAAAGACTTTATTTCTTCTAGGGTTTGAAGCTTTAATCCAAGGTTTTCCGCTGTTTTTAAATAAGCGTCTGTTGGGTAAAAGTTTGAAAGTATAGTTTGTCCTTTTTTGAATTCTCTGGAAATATTTTTTTGTTCCTTTTTTTCGGAGCTGACAATTTTTAAATTTGGTTTTCTAAACAACAGAAAATCCAACAAAGACCTTTTCCAAACAGCAGTTGGGTAAGTATATCTTGGGTTAGGTAAAGTCAGAATTAAAATACCTTCAGTTTTTAAAATTTGGTTTAAATGTAAAAAGGCAATTTCTAAGTTTTCCAAGTCTGGTCCAGCCATGTTTAAAATTACGCAGTCAAAATAATTTTTAAAATAGGGGAGTGATTGGTTTAGGTTCCAAACTTTAAAGTTTACGTTAGGTACAGTTTTTTTAGCTTCGTTTATTAAACTTTCAGAAACGTCAAAAGCCTCAATTTCATATTGGAGGTTTTTTAATTTGCTGGTTAGCCATCCAGAACCGCAGGCTGCGTCCAAAATTTTTGCGTTCTTTTGTTCAGGTAAGTATTTTTTAATACTTTCCCACAGAAAGTTTTGTTGGAGTTGGCCGTTTTTTGAAGTAAGGAAATTTAGGTAATTTTGAGCTGTTTTTGAATCTTGATAGGTATTACTCATAGTGATAACATAATAGAACTTTTATTAGAGAAAGCGCAATTATCACTCCCTTGACTAGAGTGATAAGATTTATTACAATTGTACTAAATCAAACTTTAATAATAATTAATACAAAGGAATCACAATATGCAAGTTAAACCTTTAGGAAACCGAGTGTTGGTAAAACAGCTTTCCACTGAAGAAGTAACAAAAAGCGGAATAGTTTTGCCTGACACGGCGGACAAAGAAAAAAAAGCACAAGGTAAAATTGTTACCCTTGGAAACGGTGAAGAAATTTCAAAACTTGGTTTAAAGGTGGGGGATACCGTTGTTTTTGGAAAATATGCCGGTGAAGAAGTGGAAATAGACGAAGACGGTACAAAAGTAGAATATAAAATACTTTACGTTGGTAAAGAAAAAGATGACAGCGACGTTTTAGCAATAGTTGAATAGATAATTAAAAAACATAATACGAATGACCTAAATTCTATCCGAATGACCCAAATAAATGATTTCGGAGAATTAGGATACTAATTCGGAACGTTAGGATTATATTTATATGAGTAAAATTATAAAATATGGTTTTGAAGCCAAGCAGGCTATTAAAGCCGGTGTAGACAAAGCGGCAAATGCGATTAAAGTAACTTTAGGCCCAACCGGTAAAGCGGTTATTTTAGACAAGTCTTACGGCAGTCCTACAATTACGGACGACGGTGTGACTGTAGCTAAAGACATTGAACTTGAAGATAAGTTTGAAAACGTCGGAGCTTCTTTAATTCAAGAAGTTGCTAACAAGACTAACGAACAAGCTGGTGACGGTACAACTACTGCTACAGTTTTAGCTCAAAAAATGATTGAGGAAGCCTTTGAAGCTGCGGCTTTGGCTTCCACTCAAGCCAATGAAATTAAAAAAGGCATGGATAAAGCCGTTGCTTTTGTTGTGGAAGAGTTGAAAAAAGTTAAGAAAGATATTAAGACCAAAGAAGAAATTCAGCAAGTTGCAACAATTGCTTCTTTAGACGAAGAGGTTGGAAAATTAATTGCAGAAGCCATGGAAGAAGTTGGTCATGACGGAGTTATTACTGTAGAAGAAGGCCAAAGTATTGGAATAGAGAAAGAAGTAGTTAAAGGTATGCGTTTTGACAAAGGTTTTGTTTCCGCTTACATGGTAACAAATTCTGAGAGAATGGAAGCGGTTTGGGAAGATCCGCATATTTTAATTACCGACAAGAAAATTACTTCCGTTCAGGATGTGTTGCCTCTTTTAGAAAAAGTTGCGCAGACCGGCAAGAAGGATTTGGTGATTATTGCTGACGAAGTAGAAGGTGAAGCCTTGGCAACTTTTGTTTTAAATAAATTACGTGGGACTTTTAACGTTTTAGCAGTAAAGGCCCCGGGTTTTGGTGATCGTAGAAAGGAAATGTTGCAAGATATAGCAATTTTAACTGGCGGTGAAGTAATTACAGAAGACCTAGGTTTGAAGTTAGACAAGACTGAACTAAGTGCTTTGGGTAGAGCAAGAAAAGTTATTGCTACTAAAGAGTTTACTACTATAGTAGACGGACAAGGCGATAAGGCAAAACTTGAAGCTCGTGTGCAGCAAATTAAAAATGAAATTAAAGAATCTTCTTCTGATTTTGATAAAGAGAAGCTTCAGGAAAGAATGGCCAGGCTTGCCGGTGGGGTAGGGGTTATTAAAGTTGGTGCTTTTACCGAAACTGAAATGAAGGCTAAAAAGTTTAAAATAGAAGACGCATTAAACGCAACTAGAGCGGCAGTGGAAGAGGGAATTGTTGCAGGTGGTGGCGCAGCTTTAGTTAAAATTGCTCCAAAGTTAGAAGAGGTTATGTCTAAAGCTACAGGCGCTCAGCAGACAGGTTATAAAATAGTAAGAAAATCTTTGGAAGCTCCACTTAGACAAATTGCCGCAAATTCAGGAGTTGAGCCAACTGGAATTATTACTTACATTCAAAGCCAGGGCAGTTATGCCGGGTACGACTTTACCAAATACAGTGAGTCAGACTGGAAGCAAGGCCAGGTAGAAGACATGATGAAAGCTGGGATTGTTGACCCGCTTAAAGTTACCAGGCTTGCTTTAGAGCATGCTGTGTCTATTGCTTCTACTTTAGTTACCACGGAAGCTATAATTACAGACAAACCGGAAGCCAAAACGCAAGAACCAGTCGGCGGCGGTATGCCTGGAGGAATGGGGGGAATGGGCTATTAAAGTAGCTAATCGCAAGTGGTTGATAGTAAACATAAGACCCCGCTTTGTAAAAAGTCGGGGTCTTATGCTATATTTTAGTCATGAATCAAGAGAATAGACACCCAGATACTGATAGGGAATTTAAGGCATTTAAACAAGCTGCTTTAGTAAATATGAAAGAAGCTTTGTTGGGTGTGGCAACAGTAATAAGTGCCGCTCCTTCAAAAAATGAGCAGGATAAAATTTATTATAGTGAAATTCCAAAACTTCAGATTCGTGTAGATGGTATTTGTTCATCAGTGGAAAATCAATTGACCCCAGGTGAATTGAGAGGTTATTTGAATATATGGGTAGACGGTCTGCAAGATAATGATAAGAATAAGCTAATTTTAAAAAAACTTCTTTCTGAAATAAAAACTTTTAAAGAGTTAGAAATATAATGGTTGTTCTTAATAAGTTGCTTAAATAAGCCAGATTTTCATTTTAGCAACGAATACCCTTGACAAAAAGGGGTTTTTAGTTTACAATACTTCGTTAAGTCGCAATTGCGATGTTAATCAAAATCACATAAGATTAGACTTAAAGTTGTACAGGACGGCTTTATTTGTAAAATCTTTATACATGCTCCTAATCTCGGCAAAACCGAATTGGGGGCGCGATAAAGCCGTGTCACTTGATCCAAGAATGTTTTTACTTAAGATTCTTTTGCGTATCAAGTATACGGTTTTTTGTTTGTAGCAAAATTTGTCCACAGATACACTGATTAAGAACAGATAGCACTGATAAAATTATTTGGACTTATTTTGCTGCAAGTAATTGCAGTGTAGTTAAATCCTCCCCCGAGGTGTAAGATGGTAGACCTTGTTAGGCCGATGTTGGATTTTTCCACTCGGCATCATGAAGGTATCACGTGGATTGCCAGGGGTATTGTTGCGATACTTTTGGCCGGCCTGCTTTTTTTTGGGCTGTATTTTGGCCCGGGATTGGATGAGTTCTTCGGCTTCTAGTCAAAGAACTTCAAAAGAAAGGAGGGGAAGAATATTGAAAAAGAAACGACCGCTTTCGTGGCGGTCAAACAAGCAACCAGGGGCGACAACGCAATAATAGTTTTATATCGTCGCCCCCTCCAAACGTGTCCGTTAGTGGTATAATGGATAGGTTTGGGAGGCGGTAATGCTGGTAATCCTGATTTTTGCAGATATCGGAGCATTAGTGTTCTGCATTTCGCAGGGCAAGAAGCTTTGTAAGGAAATAAATCAAGACCGTGAGGTCTTGAAGGAAGCGAGGGATGAAATGGCGTGCTGGCTAAAATGTTGGGTTGAGGCCGTTCTCTGCCCGTTCCAAATTGGGTACTGGCTGCTTCGTGTTGTTTTTACGAAGCGCGATCTGGATACCCATTTTCCGTTCGGGGTGGGAAACTAGCCTCGTCAGCAGAATAGAAAGGAGGTGTGAAATACCTAGTTGGAAAACAATCGGATTGCTGGTCTTGATTGGGCTGGTTATTTGGAAGGTCGTTTTTGGACCTTCACCCATTCGGGACGGCAACCCGAGAGACAGTGACGTAAGAGGGGGTCGGAGGCAATAACGCTTTGCCTGAGATCCCTTCAAAATTTTTTCCTATAACCCGCAGGTGAGTGTTGGTGTAAAAGCCAATATCCTGTCTCGCCCGCGGATTATAGTAAAAAATGAACATTGACCAAATGGGCTTATTTAAGCTATAATAGTAATTACCTAATATAATAATTTAAGGAAAACGAATATGGGAGTTCCCAAGAAACATAAAACTCGAAGCGGTCGTAATCAGAGGCGCAGTCATCATGCTTTAAAAAAGACCTCTTTTGCAACTTGTAAGAATTGTGGCTCTGCTGTTATGCCACATTTACCTTGTAAGAATTGTGGTTTTTATAAAGGTAAGAAAGTAACAAAATAGTCTTTTTGACTATTTTGTTTTGTTATTAGGAGAACTTTTATATGGCTAACCGTCATTTTGCAAGAACCCTAGCAATGCAGTCATTGTTTGAATGGGATTTTAAAAATAAGGAAGAAGACTTGCAAGAAATTGTTAAAAGAAACATAGAGCAGTCTGACCAGAACGAGAAAGACAATGAGTTTGTTTATCAGTTAGTGGATGGGGTTGTAAAAAATTTGGAAAAAATTGACGAGATAATAGTTAAGAACGCACCTGAGTGGCCCATGGAGCAAATTTCACTAGTGGACAGAAATGTTTTGCGTTTGGGCGTTTATGAATTAATGTTTTTAAAAGAAGTGCCTCCGAAAGTTGCAATTAACGAAGCTGTTGAGTTGGCAAAGAGTTTTGGGGGAGAGTCGAGTGGAAAGTTTTTAAACGGAGTTTTAGGAACATTGTTTAAAGAAAATTCTGCTGAGGAATTACAAAATCATTTTAAAAAAGATAACGATAATAAAAATCAATAATTATTAAGTTGTCTAAAAAAAGACAAACGAAAAAGGAGAAAAATTTTATGAACAAATTACAGTTTACAGAACAATTAGCCGCTCGCTTAAGTATGACACATAGCGAAGCAGAAAAATTTTTAAACACCTTTATACAAATGGTGTATGAAAAGTTGCGTGAGGGTGACAAAATAAATATTAGTGGCTTCGGACAATTTTCAGTTTCTCATCGCGCTTCCAGAATTGGTGTGAATCCTCGAAACCCTTCTCAGAAAATTACCATCCCTGAACTTAACACTCCAAAGTTTAAAGCGGGTGAAGCTTTTAAGGAAGCAGTTAAACTTAGGCCAGCAGCTTAGAATAAAAAATCCTCTTCTGCTAATTGTGGAAGAGGGTTTTTTTATAGGGTTGAAATTTCTTTTATAAAAAGTTATAATTGTTAAGTTAAAAAAGAACCTCGCGGGTATCGTATAGCGGTTATTATCTCAGTTTTCCAAACTGATGATGGGGGTTCGACTCCCCCTACCCGCTCCAAAATAAAATGCCTTACAATTTGTAAGGCATTTTATTTTTGTAAGTGTGCAAAAAAATAGTAGGTTGGGGGTGTGTAGTGAAAGTAGCAGGGGAGGAATTTATCCTTGTGGATAAGGTTATTTTTTATGTAAGAATTTAACTGTTTATAATTTATTTTTAGAGTAAAATAAGTTTCACCCATGAAGAAACAGTTTAGTTTTATAGGAAGTTTCATATAAGATTTTAATTTTAAATTAATGTTTAAAATTAAAAGTATTGATCATTATAAATGCTTGTTAATTTAGTATAAATAAATTTAATTTAAATTTTTGTAAGATTCACTTTTGAAACAAAAATTTACAATATTTTGAATTAATATACTTTTAAATTTATAAAATTTATGGTCTAATTTTGCAAAAAAATTGAAAAAAAATTGCTAAAATAAATATAGCTTTTGTTAAGTTATGTTAAGTTAAATTCTCTTGAAATCATACACAAAAATTCAAACTAAATTTGAAGACTTACCGGACTTGCTCACCATGAAGGATGCAACACATTTTTTACATGTTCATCCTAATACTTTAAGGAATTGGGAGAGGCAGGGGATGATTGAAGCTGTCCGGCTTGGTAAAAGAAGAGATAGGCGTTTTAGTAAAGATTTGATTGGTAGGCTTATTGGTAAATAAAAAAATGAAAGAGGTTAAAAAAATAAAAACAATTTTAAAACTTTCTTTCCTAATTGTTGCTTTGGCACTTTTTGGAAATGTTGTTTATCGTGCCGTAGTTAAAGCTGCTACAGGTGCTCCTTCAATTGTAAGTTACCAAGGAAGGTTAACGGACAGTAGTGGTGCGCTTTTGGGAGGTAGTGGTACAAATTACTTTTTTAAATTTTCAATTTGGGATAACTCAACAGTTGGTTCGGGTAGCAAGCTTTGGCCTTCAGGTAGTCCTGGTATTGCTACTTCAACTGTTACAGAGGGTGTGTTTAATGTAAACATTGGTGACACAGCAAATAATTTTCCAGATGCTTTAGATTATAATTTTAACGACAATGACACAGTTTTTTTGCAAGTTGAAGTTTCTTCAAACGGATCAAGTTTTGAAACACTTTCTCCAAGACAACAAATTGCTTCAACAGGGTTTGCGATAAACGCAAACACGCTAAAAGGTTTTTTACCTTCTCAGTCAGCAAGTGGAAACCAGATACCGGTTTTAAATTCCGGAAATTTAATTCTTGGTGGAACAAATCCACAACTCAACGCAACTGGGACTAACGCTTTAATTTTACAAGGGGGTGGGGGAACGGGTGATATTCGTTTCTTTTCTTCAGCGAACAATATTAATTCGGATGGTGAGCTTACCATTGCCGGAACTTTAACTGTCGGAAGTTATGTTGCAGACCCTTCAGGACTTTCTAATGGAACTATATTTTACAATTCCACAAGTAATAAATTTAAGATAGTAGAAAACGGTACAACAAAAATCCTTTGTAATACAACGGATGCCGGTTGTGGTGCTGGCGGCGGAAGTCCTACTTGGTCTTCAATAATTGATCCTACAGGAAATTTGGCTTTGACCATGGCTTCAACAACTTCTACGTTTACTTGGGGTAGCGATACAGGATCAAATAATCTTTTTAACTTCAATGATACAACTGGTAACACCGGTACTGGGACGTTAGTAAGTGTTACAACTGCCTCAGGTTCCACAGTTAATCCTTTTAGAGTTTCGGCAGCTGGTATTAATTCTTTATATGTTAACTCCAGTGGTAATGTAGGTTTTGGAACTACAACACCAACTGCCAAAGTTTCAATAGTAGGTTTGGCTGGTAATAATAATGTTTTTAGCTTAGCTTCTTCAACGGGAAGTACTCTCTTAACAGTTAGTCCTGCTGGAACTGTAACAATTAATAACAATTTGAGCGTTTCTGGGCAGACTATTTTAGGAAATGCTTCTACAACGGCATTAACGGTTTCGGGAGTTTCGGTTTTAGCTACAACTTCTGCGACTGCACTGACAGTAAATACAATCAATGGAAACATTTTAACCAGTGGCTCCGGCACGGTTACTTTAAACAGTAATACTTTAACTTTAAGTGGGAGCGCAACTTTAAACCAAGATTTAAGGACAAGTGACAGTCCATCATTTGCCGGATTAACAATTAACGGTAGTCAAACAATTTCCGGGACTTTAGGGGTGACAGGCACTTCTACTTTAGCTACTACTACATTAGTTGGCAGACTTTCAGTTTCAGGCTCTACAACACTTTCTTCTTTAGGCACCGGTTTAGTTAGAAGTTCTTCCGGAGGTTTATATACTGATACAGCTACTTATCTTCAAGCTGCAGACTTGGCTAACTATTCCACTTATGCTTATGGGAGTTCCACTTACGTAAACTTCGGTTACGCTACCAACACCTTTGCAACTTTACTCAACACTCCTTCGTATACTTACGCTTCTACAACTTTCCCTTCTTTTGGTTATGCTTCTTCTACTTTTGCTACAGCAGTTAACCTTCTAAGCTATCCAACCTTTACTTACGGATCTTCAACTTA
>CAZFTX010000010.1:0-47778 GCA_964521955.1 uncultured Candidatus Saccharibacteria bacterium
TCACGGTAAGAAACAAAACAAAATATAAAGCGTGTTTGTGATTTTTATTTTCCATGAATATATTATATAAGTTTTTTTATAATAAATCTATTTTTGTTTTTAAAAAAGCAACGCGCGAACAAATGTTCGCGCGTACATGGGTGTGTGTTTACTAGAAGGATTAGGCAGGCTTTTCTTCAGAAATGTGAAGTATGATGTGAGGGTAGATAGCTAAGTTGATAAATTATTTTTGTGTTATGGATCCAGGTTTTAAAATTATACAAATATTTTAACATAAAAAAAGTGCGCTTCGCCATTCGGGTTGGCGAAGCGCACGTGAATTTGCCGCGAGAGAATTTATGAACGACTTCTTGGTGTGCGACTCCTGTCCGTTTTCATCAAGTACAGCATTTCGAGCATTATTTGCTCAAATTCTCCTCGAGTGGGAGATCGGTTATCTCTCGCTGCTATTGAAAGTCTTTCTCTCCATTCCACCAGATACGCTTGTTCTGCCTCGAAGTCGGTATCTTGTGGCGCGCTATATGGTTGCTCGGTTGGTGTCATGTGACCTCCTTGTGGTCAATAGTTATTTTCTGAGAAGGTTGTTGTAACTTCGGTGGCAAGCCGAAGCAGAATGTCGGCGATGTCGGGACTTTCCGAGAGCCTATTGATGCGTTCTAAATATTCAGGCGTTCCGCCCATTTCATACAGCGCTGTGGGGGCGCCTTCTTTATTGAGCAGAAGTTTCCACCACTCTGTACGAATGGCTCCGATGTGGTTTCCAAGAGGGTGGAGAAGAACCCGTCTTGCTACCTCTTGGGCTTGCCCGGAAAGTAGTGGCCAAATGTCCACGCCGTCTACCGGTCTTGGTTCAAGTCCGGTACCGCAAAGTCTTACGAGCGTGGGTAGCAGGTCCAAACTTGAAGCCAGTCCCTGGCAACAAGTGCTAGCGGGGATTTGTCCAGGTAAGCGTGAGAGGAAAGGTACGCGATGCCCTCCCTCCTCTATACTTTCTTTTCCACCCTTAAGTCCTCCAGTGTTGCCTAAAGCAGGGCCGTTGTCACTTGTGAAAATGACTAGCGTGTTTTCTTCTAAACCCTGCTCTTTGAGCGTCTGGAGAATTTCTCCAACACGGACGTCTAGGTCCGTGACAGTATGTTCGTGAGCGCGCTCTCCTGTGTACGGAAGCGGAGTATGGGGAGCGGTGAGTGCTACGTAGGCAAAGAAAGGCCTGTTTCTGTTTACCCGAATAAAGTTTGTTGCCACTTGCGTGAACAACTTGTCTAAGTCAGGTAAACATTCCGTTGCGTCGGCAATCTTCTGAGTGCCAAGCATGAGTGGGAGCGGTTTCATGTCGTGGCTGTAGGGAATTCCAAAGAACTCTTCAAATCCCTGGTGCGTTGGTAAGTAACTGTTGTCTAAGTGACCTATGTGCCATTTGCCAAAGCATCCAGTTGCGTACCCAACGGAAGCTAGGTGGTGAGCTATGGTCTGCTGATTTACAAAACCACCGTCTGTAAGCGGGTCAAGCACAAAAACAAGCCGGGTGCGTTGAGGATAGAGTCCGGTAAGGAGCGCTGCGCGCGAAGGTGTGCACACGCTTGAACCGGAGTGGTAGTCTGTAAACTTCATACCCTCTCTAGCCAAGCTGTCTATGTGGGGAGTGAGGGTCCGGGAGCCGTAGCAACCTAAGTCGCCGTAGCCTAAGTCATCCGCCAGAATCAAAACCACGTTCGGTGGTCTGGTCTGTGCGAAAAGAGGACTGCCTAAAACGGCAGTCAAAAGTCGCCGTCTGGTCATGTTTCCTCCTTGTATGACAGTGTAGTCATACCACAAAAGCTTAGGAAAAGCCAGTAACACTTTTTATTTGTCCACGTCTATTCACTATGATATAATACGCAAAAGGCACCTCTATTTATGTAAAATAGTGTAGGTGCATTTTGTTTCTTAGTAGTAAATTGTTAAGGAAATACTTATGGAAAATTCAGCAATCTTTGTTAAAGGTTTAACCAAGTCTTTTAAAAACGTAAAAGTTTTAGAAGGTTTAGATTTAGAAGTAGAACGCGGTACTATGCTAGCTTTACTTGGTCCAAACGGCGCCGGTAAAACTACTACTGTGCGTATTTTAAGTACGCTTTTAAAACCTGACTCAGGTGTTGCTTTTGTAGACGGGCATGACGTGGTTAAACATCCGGAAAAGGTACGTTCTAGCATAGGTCTAACAGGTCAGTATGCCGCAGTAGACGAGTATTTAAATGCCAGAGAAAATTTGGAAATGATGGGCAGGCTTTACCATTTAAGTTTAAGTGATAGTAAGTCCAGAGCAAAAGAACTTTTAGATCAGTTCGATTTGGTAGAAGCAGCAGAAAGACAGGTAAAAACTTACTCCGGTGGTATGCGTAGGCGCTTGGACTTGGCTTTGAGTTTAATTTCCACTCCGCCCGTACTTTTCTTAGACGAACCTACCACGGGCTTAGATCCAAGAAGCCGATTGGCTATGTGGAACATTATAGAGCAGTTAGTTGCGGCAGATGTAACCATTCTTTTAACCACGCAGTATTTGGAAGAAGCAGACAAACTTGCAAACAGTATCGCAGTTTTGGACAATGGCAAAATAATTGCCAAAGGCACAGCTTCAGAACTTAAAGACAAGGTTGGTAAAGAGAGGTTAGAACTTGAAATTTCAGTAAAGACAGACTTTCAAAAAGCACTTTCTGCCATTCATGGCGAAGCTATGCAGTCAGACGTAAAAAAACGAACTATTAGTTTAGCAACCGGCGGAACGGTGAGCGAAGTAAAAAGAGTTTTAGACCAAATGGAACAAAACGGAATTGAAATTGAAAACCTTTCCCTGCATAAACCTACCTTGGACGATGTGTTTTTGCAGTTTACCGGTCACCAAGCAGTTAAAGAAGAGGAAGAAAAAACAGAATGAACAAAAATGACAAAAACGACGTAATTGAACAAAAATAGGTTTGGGTTTTAAAAATTTCTGTCATTTTTTTAATTTTTTTAATTTTTGTCAATAATTTTATGTCTATTACAACATACAAAACTTATCAAGTTAAAGCTGAAAAACACTCTAAAGTGTATTGGCTGTTTTCAGACCTCTCGGTCTTTATTAAAAGGAGTTTAAAGCATATTTTTAAAAACCCGGATCAGCTTCTAGGTTTAACCATTCAACCGGTTATGTTTATGCTTTTATTTCGTTATGTGTTTGGTGGAGCGATTAACACGGGTCCTGTTAGTTATGTAAACTTTTTGGTAGCGGGTATTTTAGTGCAAAGCGTTGCTTTTGGTTCACTGACAACTTCTTTAAGTGTTGCTACTGACTTGCAAAGAGGAATAATTGAAAGGTTTAAGTCACTTCCAACAGTTAGCTGGGGTGTGCTCATGGGGCATGTTGTAGCAGACTTAGTTAGAAACGCTATTCAAGCTACTATTATGATTGGGGTGGGACTTTTAGTGGGTTTCAGACCTTCTGCTTCAGTGACTGATTGGTTTGCAATTGCCGGAATAATTTTTATTTTTACTTTTGCTTTTTCTTGGATTGCTGCCATTATGGGTCTTGTGGCTAAAACCATTGAAGCTGTTCAGTGGCTTGGGTTTTTTATAGTTTTTCCTTTAACTTTTGCGAGTGCAGCTTTTGCGCCTACAGAAAGCATGGCTAAAGGCTTGAAGATATTTGCAGAAAATCAGCCTGTGACACACGTGATTGAAGCAATTCGCGCGCTCATGTTAGGACTGCCAGTTGGTAACCACGCGTTTTGGGCGGTAGGGTGGTGTTTGTTAATAATTGTTATAACTGTGCCTGTAGCTGGAAATTTGTTTCGGAAATATAGTGGCAGGTAGAGTCTTAAATTATTCTAATTATTCTAAGTTTAAAAAAAATCGGTTAGGATACTTGTTAGTAGTTTTTACTAACAATATTCTTGACCGGTTTTTTAATATGAATTTAATTTTTACTTAATCTTATTTAATTTTGATCAATTTTGGTCAATTACTTTGTTTCGTGTGTTTTCTTTGCAGCCTTGTTTACACAAGAAGTTTTTGCCTTCTTTTTCTTCACATTCTTTACAAGCTAAAAGTTGTCTGTGGCAAAAGTTGAGTGAGCAGTTGGTAAGTCTTTCGCAAGGTTTGTTGCAAATTACGCATTTACCAACTATTTTGTGCTTAGGATCGTCGGTAAAAAAACCCATGGCAATACGGGAGTCAAAAACATAAAGTTTTCCTAAGAAGTTTTCGTTAGGGTATTTTTCCATGTAGCTTACTATGCCTCCGTCTAGCTGGTATACGTCTGTAAAGCCATTTTGTATTAAATATCCCGAAGCTTTTTCACATCTAACTCCGCCCGTACAGACGGTAAGTACGGTTTTGTTTTTTAAATGTTCTAAAGACTTTAGAAATTTTGGTAAGTCTCGAAAGTTATCCATTTCAGGTAGTATGGAATTTTCAAAATGTCCAAAAGCGTGCTCGTAAGCATTTCTCATGTCTACTATATAAAACTCTTTTTTAGCTTCAAGCCATTCGTGAAGTTCTTTAGGGAGAAGTCTTTTGCCGGTTGTTAGGTTTGGGTCAATGTCGCAAGCGCCAAGACCTAAGGAAACTATTTCATTTCTGACTTTAACCATGCATTTAGGAAAAGCTGTACCGTTGCCGGGACTTCTTTTTATGTGAGTTGTGGAAAATCTTGGGTCGGAGAGAAACAAATTTAAATATTCTTCTATGTTTTCGGTTTTGCCTTCAATGGTAGCATTTATGCCTTCTTTGGCAATAAGCGTGCGGCCTAAAAGCCCCAAACGTTCCTGCAGAACTTTTTGTTCTTGCATGAGTTTTTTTGGATCCTCTATGTGGACGTATTTATAAAATAGAATAATTTGAAATTCTGAACTCATAATAAACTTTAGTTAAAATTTACTGAAAAATTATACATGCCCATAGAGCAAATACCTTTAAGACTAGTTCCGGTTTTTTGTGGGGGTATGTCTATAAGTGTTTCTCCGGAGGGAGGAAGGTTTTTAAAATACCCTAAGCTCGGGATCCTTAAGGAAGTGGAGCAATCAAAGGTTCCTTTTGTGTCTATTTTTAAAATTGTAGGTATATCTGCTTTAGCTGAAGATATTTTAGGTAAATAACCACCTTTGGCAGTTATGGTAACAATTTGCTTGCCTTCAACAAGACTCACGTTATTAGCGGTTTTTGAGTTGGGGTTTTTGGAATTCAAACTTTTTTCGCTAAAAAAAATTAAACCGGAAATAATTACAATAGCTACTAAAATAATGGATAGGGTTGTTTTCATGCAGGTAGTTTAACAAAATTTTTAAAAACTAAATAGGGGGTTAATTATGCCAGCAGCAGCAAAGGCGTTTAAGAGATTAAAAATTCCAAAAAATATGATTATTAAACCGACAGTTTTGAAAAAAGTACTAGACCAAGTTTTTTTTAAAATAGCATTTGAGCTAAAACTTAAAAGCGCCAAAACAGGTAAAGTTCCCAAGGCAAAAGCAAACATAATTAAAGCTCCGGACAAAAAGTTGCCAATGGTTAAGGTATAAATTTGCATGGACTGAGTAAAACCGCAAGGTAAAAAGAAAGTTGCCGTGCCTAGCAAAAGCGGGGTAAGGGCATGGTTTATTTTTTTTATATTATTTATACGCTTGCCAATAAAGGTTGGCAGAGTGGGCTGGATTTTTTTAGCCCATGGAAATACTTCTAAAAGGTTTAATCCAAGTATCAAAAGGACTATGGCAATTAACAAGCTTAATACGAAAGTTCCTGTCTGGCCAAGTTGGAAGACCGCTCCAATGGCGCCGATTATACCACCGAGTAAAAAGAAAGAAATTAGACGGCTTATGTGAAAGTATATTTGTGGACGAATTAAGTTTTGTTCTTTGGCTAAATTTGCCGACATGGAAAGAACCAGTCCGCCGACTACCGCCATACAGCTGGAAACTGAAGCAACTAAGCCAATTACAAAAGCACTGCCATAACTTACGGAGTCGGTATTGATTAAATTAATAATTCCCGCTTTTTGTAAAAATACAAATAACATAACAAATACTAAGGCAAGAGGTAAAGCCAATTTAAAGTCTGACCATTTTTTTTCTGGTTTTTGTGCTTCTAAAGTTAGCGTGTAGCCATGGGGTTTTAAGGTTTTACTTAGTTCTTCAGCAACTGCTTGAGCGGATTGGTTTTCAAAGTCACCTGTAACTTCAACATTAAGTTTGGCTAAAGAGGCTTTAGCGTTTTTAACTTGAGGCAGTTCGCAGAGTTCATTTTCTGTTAATATTACACAGGCTTTACAATGCATGCCCTGAACGTGAAAAGTATATGTTTTCATAAAAGTTTAAAGTTTTTTTGATTTAAGTCTAAGTGAATTTAAAACCACAGAAACACTGGAAAGCGCCATAGCCAATCCGGCGAACACAGGGGAGAGTAACCAACCAAAAAAAGGATAAAGCAAGCCTGCCGCAATGGGTATGCCGGCTAAGTTGTAAACGAAAGCCCAAAATAAATTTTGTTTAATGCCTCGCATGGTTAATTTGGAGAGTCTTATAGCTTTAACAATTTTTGAAATGTCACCATGTAGTAAGGTAATGTCAGCAGTTTCAATTGCCGCGTCCGTACCGGTACTCATAGCTAGGCCTACATCGGCCTGAGCTAAAGCAGGGGCGTCGTTTACTCCGTCGCCTGCCATTGCAACAACTTGACCGGAATTTTGGAGCTCCTTAATTTTTTTCAGCTTGTCTTCCGGTAAGACTTCTGCCACCACAGTATCAATTCCAACCTCTTTTGCTATTGCCTGGCTGGTGTTTTTATCGTCCCCGGTTAGCATGATAGTTTTAATCCTTAAATTATGAAGGCTTTTAACCGCTTGTATAGCCTCCGGTTTAACACTATCAGCGACCATAAAAACGCCTAAAACTTCTTTTTTGGTTGCTAAGATTACGGGGGTTTTGCCTTCGGAAGTTTCTTTTGAAATTTCTTCGGTGTTAAAGTTTAGGCCTAACTCGGCAACAAGTTTGTTGTTTCCTGCAAAATATTCAGTGTCTTTAACAATGCCTTTTAAGCCTTTACCTTTAAGACTTTCAAAATTTTGAATTTCTAACGTTGTTATTTTGTTTTGTTTAGCTTTTTCTAAAATGGCATGAGCAATTGGGTGTTCGGATTTACTTTCTAAAGAAGCTAAAATTGCGAATAATTCATTTTCAGATTGTTTGGAAAAATTTTTAAAGTTAACTAGTTCGGGTTTACCTTTGGTAATGGTACCGGTTTTATCAAACACAATTGTAGTTATTTTGCTGAGTTTTTCTAAAGCAGTTGCGTTTTTAATTAAAATTCCTTCTCGTGCACCTTTACCGACGCCGACAATAATTGCTGTGGGTGTGGCAAGTCCCAAAGCGCAAGGGCAGGCTATAACTAAAATGCCTACAAAAGAGGTTAAACCAAAAGACAAAGCTTGAGACATGTTTAAGAATTGAGATCCGATAAAAAGCCATGTTGCAAAAGTTAAAAAGGCTATAACTAAAACGACAGGTACAAAAACCGAAGAAATTTTGTCTGCCAAAGCTTGAATGGGGGCTTTACTGCCTTGGGCATCCTGTACCATTTTTACAATGTTGGCAAGCAAAGTTTCGCTCCCGACTTTGGTAGCTTTAAATGTAAATGTGCCGGTAGTGTTAATGGTACCGCCAATAACTATATCGCCGGGCTTTTTTTGTTCCGGCATGGGTTCTCCGGTTACCATGGCTTCGTCGACATAGGAAAAACCTTCGGTTATGTTGCCATCAACAGGAATTTTGGTTCCCGGTTTTACAATAATTAAGTCGTTATGCATTACTTGGTTTATGGGTATTTCCTGTTCCTGGCCATCACGAATTACTAAAGCCGTTTTTGCCTGTAGGTTTAGTAGTTTTTCAATTGCGTCTCCGGTTTTTAGTTTGGAAGTATTTTCTAAATATTTGCCTAAAGTAATAAAAGTAATTACAACAATTGTTACGTCGTAATAAGTGTGATCTACATTAATCAATGGTCTTAAAGAGTCTTCAAATGCAGTAATTATGAAGCTAAATAAAAAAGCTACGGAGGTACCAATGCCTATGAGTGTGTCCATGTTAGCTTTGCCGAAACGTAAAAATCTGTAAAAACCTAACAGGTAAGGTTTGCCGACAACAAACAAAATGTAAGTGGCAAAAAGCGGTAATAAATGATGAATGAACTCTTTTATTACAGAATTCATGGGTGAAAGCAGTTTAAATTCCGCCAATATATCCCAGCCCATTACCAACACACTAAAAATACTTAAAGGAATTGCAACTAAAAGTTTGTTTTTTGTTTCTGCAATTTCTTTCAGTTTTTCTTCTTTGGATTGTTTGAGTCCCAAGTGCTGAGCGTGTTCGTCTTCTGACATGCCCATTTCAGAAGCGCTTTCGTGATTTGTGTGGTCAGAGTTTTGGTTTAAAAAGAGAGAATAGCCTAAAGGTTCAATTTTTTTAGAAAGTTCTTTTGGAGTTGTTTCAGACTCGTTAAAGGTTACTTTGGCAGTTTCCGTTGCATAGTTTACCTCGGCACTTTGCACGCCTTTAGTCTTTTTAAAGGTTTTTTCAATTATATTGGCGCAAGAAGCACAATGCATGCCTTTAATGTTGTAAGTTTTTGTATGCATAAAGTTATTTGTTATTTAAGTTATATATTTTTAAAAGTTCTGTTATTGCTTTGTCTCCCTGTCCGTGGTGAAATTGATGGGCAACATGTTCTTGCAAATGGTTTTTAAGCATTTCCTGGTTAAAACTTTGCAAAGACTTTTGTATGGCCAAAGACTGGGTAATTATGTTTGTACAATAAACTTTTTCTTCCACCATTTTTTCCAAACCTTTCATTTGTCCCTGAATAATATGTAAACGGTTTATAAGTTTTTTTTCGCTGTTTTTTAGCATATGAATTTTTAAAGTTAATCAATTATAAAAACATCATATACCCCCCTGGGGTATATGTCAAGTGACCATATATGAAACTTTGGGGAAATAAAGTTTTTTATTGAAGTATTTGGCTGTAATAAAAGCGAAGCCGGCTCTGTGGGAAGAGCCGGCGGATGAGTGTTGGCAGTCGTGCCAGTACGTTTTAGGATTTCGGTATCCTACACTTTTCGAAAGTCGGAAGTGATTCTTGAAGCTCAAGTTTGGCTTGTGCTACCGCTCGAGCACTGTTTACGAGCGATTGAGGAATCCAACATTCTACTTCGCAAAAGAACTGAAAGTGATTCGAGTCAGTCACAGAATGCGCGTCAAGCCTGCCTCTGGATTTGTAAGCAAGAACATCTGGTTTTCCACTTGTGTCCAGAATTTTCATTCCATTACGCATCCTGGTGGTCCATATGCCATCGTGAAACTCTATCCACTTGCAGTTGATGACTTTGATTAGTTGTTCGGATTTTGTTTCCATTACACCCCCTTTATGTTTTCTAGAGATGTGTAGCATATAAAAAAATTCTGGAAAAGTCCAGAATTTATTGATATTGAATATAAGAAGGAATAGGTGTGAGTTTAAGTAGTTCTTCGGGGGTTAGAAGAATTTTGTCGTTTTTATAAAAGAGTTTAAAACCTGTAAATTGGACTGGTTCTTTGTAAATATATTGTTTGTAGGTGTTAATTTTGTTGGCTTTAGCGCCAAATCCGTCCATGTCCATTACTATTTGAACTTCAGGTAAGGGTGAAATTTCTTTGTAGTTTGTGACCATTTTTTGGGTAAAGCGGTGAATAACTAAAATTTTTGGCGGAAGACTGTTTTCTTTAACGAGTTTAGCTAAATACTCTATAGCAAAGTTAATATTTGTTGCATCTAGTGTTCCAATTTCCAAACCAGGTCTTACAGTTTTCATGGCAAATTCGGGATCCAAACCTAAATGCACTTGAGGCATTTTTAAATATTTTTCTAAAAGAGGAACTTCTGTTTCCACGTTACTAAAACCCAGTTGAATGTCTAGAAAAACTATAGCATTTACCCCGCACCTTTTTTGAGCTGTTTGGGTTTTTAAAGCAAGGTTTGTAGATAAATCAGCTTCTTTATTGTCAGAAGATGTGTTGCATGAAGGTGCGGGGTTTATTTTTTCTGCCATTTTTAAAACTTTGTCAATTTCTTTGTCCGGCATGCGCGCGCGGTATTTACCGTCCCGCCCAGGTCCGGCTTGGGCAACTACGGCTATGTAGTGAAGGGCGGGGATTACCGGGGTTTTTGGGTCTGCCAATTCCCACTTTTTAACTTCTACGTTTAGTCTTTCTACAACTTCGTCTTCCGGGTATTCACCCAAAATTCCCATACCTTTGGAGTAGAGGTTACCGTAGTAAGCCACAATGCGGTTAAAAGGTAAGAGTGCGCCAGTGTTTGGGTAGGAAGTTTTCACTGGCCACAAATTCTGTTGGGTTGATGTGCCAGCTGGCGGAGGATTATTGGCAATTTCGTTTAATTTTTGGTTGTAAGCTTCAACGTCTAGTTTTAAAACCGAAATTTCTTCAAGTGGTTCGCTTTTAATATTGCTTTTTTCCGCAGTTATTTTACTTTGGTTTAAAAATTTTGGTTTGAAAACAAATAGAGAACTAACCGCAATTACAAGAACGTTTATAACCATTAGTGCTATTTTGGACTTTGTTTTGCTTTCAGGGTTCATAAAGTAGGAATTTTGCCTTTATTATACTAAACAAATTCTTTACTTGCGAATTAAAGTTATGTAAGTTTGGATAATAATTTTTTTGGGTATAGAATGTGGTTAAGAGAGGCGGAAGATGTAGAGTGCAATTTTCAGTGCGAAAGGAGAGCAATGGAACTGCACAGCGCCGAAAAAATAGGAGGATGGCATGAGCGCCCAAGCACGCCGGTTTCGTGATTGGAGGTTAGAAAGAGCGTTGGGTTCGCTTAAGCGCATGACTAACCATCATGTTCCTCCCCAGCATCCAGACCCGGCTCCAAGAGTGATTCGGCTGGATTACAGGCATCACCGCGCGTACCAATTACTTTTTGGCAAGGAACGTAGCCTGGACGGTTGCGTTGCGGTCTTGAAAAGGTCGTGGTGGAGAAGTGATCTTTCTAGGTGTGGTACTGTAAGACCGCGACTGATTCGGGTCAACGAAAGGATTCATCGAGCGTATCACTTGCTCTTTGGTAACGCTCGGAGTCTCGAAGACTGCGTAACCATACTGCAGAGGGACTGGTGGAACACGAACAAAGCTTGCCCTGCCTGCGGAAATGAAGTTTTCCCGATCTGTCCTGGAACACGGTTTTACAGGGGTGAGCCGTACCATACGGGCTGTTTGAACAAAGCACCTCGGGTGTACTTGATTCGAGAACCTGGAAATCCCAGGGTGCGTACTAGGAGAGACCAACGTTTGTTCAAGAGCCGTCTTCAGATGGTTTCGTGAGAGAGGTTTGGTCGAAGGATTGACAGGGCTTCCAGAAACAGTGTTTTTTGGAAGCCTTCTTAATTTTATTGTATAAATAATGAAAAATAGAAAAACGCTTTCGTTGGCATGAGAGCCTATGAAAGCGTTTTAATGTGTGCAGCGGTTTAGGCGAGTTATTGTTTTCGCGTTAGCGTCAGCGTCTTTGTGAGCCCGGCTCTAATACCCTCCGGGAACTGAACATTGCTGCCCTCGATGCGGAAGTACACGCCTTCAATGGTCATGGTTCGAATCATCTGTGCCAATTTCCACGGCTGCATTTTCCAGTACGGGTTGTGTGAAAACCTGCGAACCCACTTTTCCACGTCCGGCGCAATGACCGCCTTGAGTTCGTAGAGGTCGACTGGTTTGTGACGTTCGTCTTCGGGGAGAGTTTGGGTAAAGAACACCTCCACAGCCATTTGCACGAAGCGGGTGATTTCACCCAATTTGAGTTGTCTGGTTGGTCCGGACGTTCGCACGCCGAAATTTCTGGGGTAGGTGAGGTATTGCACCTCCACAACTGTTGAAGTTGGCTGTACCGCAGATACTAGAGTGAGCTTGGACAAGGTTCCTCCTGCTGTTGTAATACAGAGTCTGTTAGACCGCGATTAGCAAAAAGGCGGTAAAACAAATAATTTTATATTAAAATATCTAATTAGTCAATGATTAAAATGGATTTATTTTGTTTGTTGGTTAAACCAAAAACTTGATGGTTGTTATTCTAACTTAGTCGTACGTAATAGATGCATGGGTAGTAATATTATTAAGTAACAACAAAAATATATTGACAAACGATAAACACTAGTTTAATATATAAATGTCATTAATAATTTAAATGAGCTATGAATAAAAGTTCAACATGGTTTTTAAGATTAGTAATTTTATTTATGGGTGTGATAGCGCTTGCCGTAGCAATTTTCGCCCTGCCTTCAATGTATAATGGGGTACCCAATGAATTTCCTCCTATAAACAAAAGTTTGTTGTATTTGTTTATTGGCGGATTATATTTTTCTTTCATTCCTTTTTTTGTTGCACTTTATCAATCTCTAAAACTTTTAAGTTTTATTGACCAGAATACTGCTTTTTCTGAAAAGTCCGTGAGAGCTTTAAAATTTATAAAATATTGCGGAGTTGCAGTTTGTGTTTCTTACGCCAGTGGCATACCTTTACTTTTTCAGGTTGCTGAACTGGATGACGCCCCTGGACTTGGAGCCGTGGCTCTGGCTTTTGCTTGTGCTCCTCTTGTGATTGCAACTTTTGCGGCAGTTTTAGAAAAGCTTCTTAAAAGTGCAATTAATATAAAGTCGGAAAACGATTTAACTGTTTAAAAGAAATTTATGCCAATTAACATCAACATTGACGTTATGTTAGCCAAAAGAAAAATGAGTGTTACCGAACTTACCGAGAAAGTTGGTATTACCATGGCTAATATTTCTATTTTAAAAAATGGCAAAGCTAAAGCCATTCGTTTTTCTACTTTAGAAGCAATTTGTAAAGCTTTAGATTGTCAGCCGGGGGATATTTTGGAGTATAAATAAAATATTGTTATGAGCATTAATCAAAATATGTCACGTAAAGCGGGATCCGGGTCTGCCGGGAAAAAAAGTTTAACAATATTTTTTCAGCTAGTTATTGTGGCATTAGGTATTTTAATCCTGGCCATCTTGATTTGGTTTCCGTTGACTGAAGGCAGAGCTGTAAATTTAGATTTACTTAGTATTTACGCCGATCCTTTCATAATTTATGGATACTTAACGTCTATTGCATTTTTTGTTGCCTTGTATCAGGGGTTCAAATTACTCGGATACATTGGACAAAACAAAGTATTCTCACAACATTCTGTAAAAGCTTTAAGAACCATTAAATATTGTGCAATCGTATTTAGCGTCTTAATTGTGATGGCAGGAGTATATGTAAGACTCTTTTATGCTAAAGACGACGATCCAGCCGGGTTTATTGCCCTATGCATTGTTGCTACTTTTATTTCTGTTGTAATTGCCACCATGGCAGGGGTATTTGGACGAACTTTACAGAAGGCTGTGGATTTAAAGTCTAAAAATGACTTAACAGTATAATTAACAAAAAAATTATGCATAAACTTATACAGCGAAGTTTATTAAACGCATTGGGCACAATTGCCTATGTGTCTGTGGTTGCCACAATAATGCAAAACGGTGAAAAAATATTCAAAAATATAAATGAAACTATAGCGCCAATAGCATTTTTAACGCTCTTTGTTCTTTCCGCAGCTGTTACGGGTGGACTTGTGTTAGGCAAGCCCGTGCTTATGTATTTAGACAGTCAAAAAAAAGAAGCCGTTAAGCTTTTTCTTTACACGCTTTGTTGGCTTGCACTTGCAATAGTAATTTTGTTAACAGTAAGTGTTTTGTTTAAATAAAAAAATCTAAACTAAAAGTGAGTTTGTTTTTTATTTGACTGGACAATTTCCGCCATAGGCGGATAGGCGCTGTGCCCCGTACCTCAAGTGGTGCTGGGGCGAATTGTCCAGGCGGAGTTTATTTTAATTTTAAAAGCTTACCACGGCGTTTGACTATGTTTTTGTAGTCCCACTGGATTGTCTTGGCTTTTTTCAGCCAGCGTTTTAGGTCTTTGCTGTTTATTTGCTCAACTTTTGTGTAGCGTGCTTCCGCTGCTTTAAAACTTCCTTCCGGTTGTAATCCCTTTTCTTTAAAACCTTGACCGCTCCAAAAAAGTAGTCTTACACAGTCTTTAAGGACGTCGTAGCCAACAACAGGGTTCCCGTCAAAAAACCATACTGGTGCGCCGTGCCAGACTTTGCTTTCAGTTTTAAGAAGTCCGGCTTGAATTTCTTTTGCAAGTTTTACGCAAATAGCTTTCCACTGCTTAGTTTGTTTTTGGTTATATTCTGTAATTTCTTTGTTCATAATTACCCCTCAAAACTTTTTAACGTTTCCGCCAGCATTTTTCGAATATGATTATATCCAAAACCGGTCTTAAACCATTTCTCTCTGGCAAACGCATCAGCTTTATTAGTTAATGATTCGTAAAAAATTAGCTTTAGTGGCCGTCTATGCTCAGTAGATACAACCTTTCCTTCACTGTGTTGGCGGAAACGTTTCTTTAAATCATTGGTACAGCCAATGTATAATTTTTTGTCTTTCTCGCTTCTCAAGATGTAGACATAATACATATTAAAAAGTTTGTGGGGTGAATTAATGTGCGCCGACTCCTTTTAGTCCGGGGTTTTTGGCGGCAAGTAGTAAAACTTTTTTTAAGGTAGGCAGGTTTAAGTCCTCAAGTTTTTTAAAACGAATACAACTTTTACCTACGCTGACTTTGCCTAATTCTTTTTTATACTTTTCAGCTATATAAATGCCTTTGTCTAGTGCGCATATGTATAAACTAACATAGTTTTTTTGGTTGGCCAAAGCAACTACCGGCCAGTTTATTTTTTCTTTTTTGTAGTTGAGATAGGGGAAAGAGCCGTAGCCTAGCATGTTGTAAGCAAAGTGGGGTTTTAATTTAGGTGCGGTTTTTTTAATGAAGTTGTGAAGAAAAAGTATTAGCTCTTTTCTTTCTTTTGGAACACTAGCTAAGTAACTCTCCACACTTTTGGCTTTTACTGCTTTAAACATATTCATTTTTTAAATTTCCTATTTAGTATTGCTTTAACTGAAGGACTTATTTTTTTATCAGTTCTATGAATACAGCCTAGCCAGCAACAAGGCCGACGTTTACCTTCTTTGAGCTCGTTAACTGTTCTTTTTACATGGTCTTTCCGAGTTTCTTCTTTTTTCACAAAAGTAACCCAACAAATCCATTCATTACGTGCAAGTGGTGTAAGGTTTGCCCATGTCGTTAGCGCTTTTGTGTCAGAAGTTAAAGCATTCTTTAAATCCTCCGGAACTTTATGTACTGCACCATTTAAAGTTTGTTTTTTATTCATGGAGTTATTATAACAAACTCTTTTTTTCTAACTGGACAATTCGCGCGAATTGTCCAGTTAGAATGAAATAGGGGGTGTAAATTACTATTTATTTTAACAGTGCCGGGAGGATTGCTAAAAGTACTATGTCTGCGCTAAAGTGAGCGACTATTGCGTGCTCTAATCCTTTTTTCCAGTAGAGCCAACCGAATACCAGGCCCCCGATTCCGTTAAGAACTATTGCCCTGACGACAACTATGGGAGTTATTTGAGTTATTGAAGCTGTAATTGGTAAATGACCAAGCCCAAACAGAATTGCTGCAAGTATAATAGCTGTCCACATTATTAGGTTATTTTTTACCACTTCGGTAGACCTAAAAATTTTACTCAACAACCAAGCCAAGAGAGATACAAGGAATAACCTCATAAGTATTTCTTCCACAATCCCGCCGTATAGGGATGCCAACAAAGTTTTCCAAACAGCAATTTTACTGTTAGTTACTGTCAGTTGGGGGATGTATTGGCCGAACGTTTTGTCTGCCAATATAATTACTATGCCTGTTATCACCCCCAATAAAGCTGCGTGCGGGACTACACTTTTCAGTTTTTCTTTAAATGAGATATTTGAATTGAGAACTGCGAGTGTGGGTAAATTTATACGTTCTGATAATTTTAATCCAAGGAATATGGCAATAGCTAAAAGTACGGCGGTTTGTACAATTGAACCAAGTACAATAACATAGAGTGGTTGTTCAACTTTTGCAAGAATCTCACTCTGCAGGGTAAAAGCATAGGGAAGAACGGCTACCGCACCTACAATGCCGGCTAACCATAAAACCAGGAATTTATTTTTCATAGAATTATTAATCCACTATAAATAGTGATAGGCTGTTTATAGTATTAAATTTATTCAAACTTATAATGTTATTTATATTTAAAAACAAAATAATTTTTGTTTTTAAATTATTTTTTTATATCACAAGCAATCTTTCGTCTGGTTTTCACCATAACTATCATTGAGACAATGAAAATAACTAGACCTAGGAGTTGAGCTCCAGAATTATCAGCGTTGCCACCGTAAATAATTAAAGAAATGCCAATAGCACCGCTTAAGATTGAAGGTATAAGTTTTTTAAAACCGGAAGAAATGCGCATATAATTATTAAATCATAAAACCGAAAATAGTTCCATCAAAAACCTAATATTGGTTGTTTAGGCTTTCTTAATATATCCCATTTCTTCGAACCATTCCTTGCTTCCCGGGATTTGTTTAACGTTTGGCAGTTCTTCCAAGGTAAACCAGTGGCTTTCTACTAGGTCATCGCTTAAATGCAGTTCTATCTTGTTGGCGTTTTTGTTTAGCTGAACTTCGAAATGATTGAACAGCATATGGCAAAGCACCCGCTCGCCCGTATCTTTTATAGTCTTTTCCGTAGTTCCGGTAAAGTTGTGGTTCAATGGCGTAATTTTAGCATCGGAAATATCCAAACCCACTTCTTCCTTAACTTCTCTTGTCAGAGCTTGTTCAAGGGTTTCACCCTCATCTACTCCACCACCTGGAATATGCCACATATCTGGCCACACGCCACCTTTGGCTGGATCTTTCTTACCCATCAAAATTTTTCTATCCTTACTTAAAATAATAGCTGAAACGATTGTGCGATTTATTTCTCTCATAAATGAAAAGGGGGCATGACCCAATAATTTTTTCTATAGTAGAAGTATACAAAAAACCACTAGCATAAGCTAATGGTTTTTTTATGGCTCCGATTGTTGGATGCGCTTACTTTTAAACTGGGAAGTGTTGAGATAAGAAATGGTTGTGTTACATTTTAGATAAATAGTCACTTAAGGATTGTGAGGCATTTCATACCAGATTTCTTTTTTACCTTGAGCGTTGGTAACAAGTTTTTTTGAGATGGCTCGCATTTTATCCCTACCTTGAGGAATTTGGGTCATTAAAGATAGCACAACAATTATCCAACTTAAAGAGTTGCCATAGGGATTAGGCAGGTATCTTGCTGTCAAGTAAATTGTGGCTAAAACGATGACTGCCATTCCCCAAATTCGTGTTTGGCTCGTGGTATAAATTATAAAATTCCCTTCTATTCTTCTGTCAGAAGTGGATATAAAATTCAGATATTTGGTAATAAAATTTTGGTCATTATGAACAATGTCTGGCATGTTTTTGTCATTCATAAATTTATCAACCTTCAAGCCCACAATAACACCAATAATACCAAAAACTAAAATCATTAGAAAAAAATATGGTCCAGTGATTGGGTTTTGCTGTTTGCCAGTGATAAATTGTGCGATTGGAATTCCAATAAAAACCGAAGCGAACATTCCACAAAGAAAACCGAATATACCGTATGGAATTTTTTGTCTCATATAGTTATTTTTTGACTTTTCGTTTGATGGTCTTTTTAAGTTTATCTAATTTTTTCATTAAACCTTCTACCAAATCCATATCCAAAATTTCGCCTTCAAGAGCTAAAAGCTCCAATTCATCTAAGGCAATTTGTAAGCCCTTAAAAATTTTTGATTGTTTTGGCATAGGGTTGAGTTTATTAATTATATTATAGCACCTCGTAGTTAAAGTTTTAAACGAAGATTATCTTTGCTTTAACTTCTGATTAGTTTATTTATTGCATCTTCATAATATGTTCTTGCTATTTCCTTTGCCCTATTAGAAGTAATTCTATCAAACATCCATTCAAATTTGGCTTTAACTTTTTCTTTGCCTACTTCAGTGACTTTTTTGGTCAGGAAAAGTTCAATTTGGTTTTCAAAGTAACTAATGCTGTCCGCATCTTTTAAAAGATTCTGATCATCATTACCACCAACTTCATGTTTGGAAATGAGCATCTGCACACGATTAATTAACTCATGTGGCGCATTTTGCTCTTTTAGATAACTGGCAATAATTTCTGCCCCTTTATTCTGATGGTAAGTTAAGTGGTCTACATCCGTAAAGCCCTTATCGGATGATTTTAATTTTTCATTTACAGTTTCATCTCTAAAAGCTCGTTCTGTATCATGAGCGAAGGCAGCTATACATAAAGCTTCATCGGCATCAGGGTTTAATTGTTTTAGCCAATATACCGTTCTTTCAAAGTGCTTAATGTCGTTTTGATTATTGGCTTTAATGAAAGCTTCTTTCACAAAACTTTTAACTAAAGTAAAATACCATTCTTTGTCATAACCAAGTATTTTATTATAGAATTCATATTTCCGTTTTTGATATTCTTTGTATGGCTTGTCTTTAGCTTCTAGTTTAATTTGCTCATATTCTTTGAGCAGGGTAGGGTTATTCTTCAGTAAATTAAAAACATCTAGCTGTTCCTGGACTTGTGAGCTAATCGGATCAGTTAAGTAGATACCTACGTCCCAGCCTGCCCGCTGGAAGTGCCATCCTATTGAGGTTTTTCCAAGCTTGTCGGGATTTCCAAACTTTTCTTCTAGTTTTGGTTGGTAAAGTAAAAAATCTTTGGCGGGGCTAAGAACCGACAAGTCTATATCTTTTTGGCCTGCGATCTTAAGGGGTAGAGAACCTATAAATATCACTTCATTATTAGGCAGTGCAGATTTAATTTCATTGATAACTTCTTGAGCTATCTCTAAGCCGTGCGGATCCCAGGGAACCACGGTCATTGTTTGGCCATCAGGTAATTTGGAAAGATATTTTATTTGATTGGGAGTAAGCATAAATAGCTCGGGCAAAAATGAATAAATCGATGAATGAAAATGGGGACTTGACCCATTTATTTTTAATTAAACACTAATTTAAATTATTATAACAAAAACCACTAACTTAAGTTAGTGGTTTTTTGTGGCTCCGGTATCTGGAACGTATTAGAAAAGCGTATTTGGCAAAAGAAATAGCGCCGCAGGTTTGAAAACCAAACGGCGCCCTTGAATTACTGACAACTACCAGTTAGGAGATTTCGTACTCTTTCAGGAACCCTCCGAGCATAGTATCGGTCAGGAAGATTTCCTGAAGCGCTCTTTCTTCGGACAGAGCATGAGGACCGTAGACGTTCATTCCCCAGGCATACCACAGATACTCTTCTCCGAGACTGTAGAGTATACCCATAAACTTCAGGGTGCGTTCAAACGCCAATGGGAAGAAAATCTGGGCGTATTCCGGCGTGAGCAGAATCTCTGCCTCGATTCCAGGATTCCCTTTCCATTGCCGTAGCCTGTTCCAATACCGTTTGTCATACGGATGGTGGGAGTGCTTGAACTGTTTGAGAGCAGATTCGCTGATCTCCTCCACCTTCACTTTGATGCCTTTGGAATAACGGGAGAGATTCCAAAGGAGAGCCAGGATTCTGTGGTCTCCAAACGGGCGGCGTCCGGTATCCTTGTCCTCGACTTCACCGATATCGAACACCAGGAAGTCGTCATCGGTATGACGCCGCGCCGCGACCTTCAGTAAGGAGCGGGGGCGTTTGCCTTTGCCGTAGTCGGCGGAGCATTCGAATACCCAGCCGGACTTGATTTCTTCCATCGGGGGAAGTGGTCCGGGATCGTTTTCCTTGATCAGGAACTTACCCCTACAAGACCTCGCTTGTCGATACGCCTCTTTGCGGATAGGTCTCTTTGTTCCGTTCACGCCGACGCTCTTTTCGTTGTCCGTGGCTTCCGTAAACAGGACTTCGGACTTACTGTCTGCTTCCGAGAGCATGGCCCAAGCCTGCTCAGCAGACATGCTGTATACTTTTACCAGCATTGTTTCCTCGCTCAAGTTGGAGATTGACTTGGATAGCAGATGCGAACCTGCTATTTACTCGGGTTTCCCGACCCAACTGGTTTGCTGTCCTTGCGGAAAGCAAGCTGTGCACCAATTTTATTGGTAAACAATTTGCTTTCCGCAAAGTAATCCTCCTTACATTTAACAGGCAAGTATATCAAAAAAGCCTGAAAAAGCCCAGGCTCATGTAAAAGAAAAAGCGCTACCACAAAGGGTACCGCATTTTCTTTTGGCTCGGGAGCTGTCCTACTTCGCTAAAGCCGCGAAAGCTTTTTAAGGATTCTTCGTAATCTCATCAGTCCAAGACAATTGAAAAAATACCCCAAACAAGTCTGAGGTATTTTTTCATGGCTCGGGAGCTGGGATTCGAACCCAGGACCCATCGGTTAACAGCCGATTGCTCTACCGCTGAGCTACTCCCGATCACTATGCTCAATTGTAAAATTCAATAATATCGGAATTAAAAACTCAACTTAACTTGCTGAGCTACCCCGCCTGCCAACGTCTTCGCCGTAGGCGATGGCGGGCAGGTCCCGAATATCAAATTCTTTGGTTTAAAAAATTTCTACCAAAACCTGTTTTGAAATACTTTTCTCTTTGCAAAGATTTAGTTTTGTTCAAACAAGCTTCGTAATAAACCAATTTTAAAGGTCTTCTATTTTTAGTTGATTCAACTAAACCTTTATTATGATTTACTATTCTAGTCTTTAAATCAGGTGTCCAACCAATGTAAAGTTTATTATCCTTTAAACTTTTGAGTACATAAGTGTAGAACATATGATTGCTGAGCTACCCCGCCTGCCAACGTCTTCGCCGTAGGCGATGGCGGGCAGGTCCCGAACATGTAATTTATTAAATTACTTTTGATATTCTAACAATTTAAAGGGAATTTGGCAACCTTGTAAACCCGTGTTTAAAGTAAAAACATGGTTTGTAACTGGCGTAGTGGGTATAATTTTGTTAAAGTTAACTTGTTCGCTTTTAAGAAAAATATGGATATTTTAGGTTTTATTTTGCATATAGACGAGCATATAGCGAATATTATTTCGCTTTTTGGTCCGTGGACTTATGTATTTTTATTTGGAATAATTTTTGCCGAAACTGGCTTGGTTATTACTCCATTTTTACCAGGTGATTCGCTCCTGTTTGCTGTGGGAGCTTTAGCTGGAGGTGGGTTTTTAAATATATGGGTGATTTATGTTGTTATGTTAGTTGCTGCTATTTTAGGTGACACGGTAAATTATTGGGTGGGACATCATTTTGGTCCTAAAGTTTTTTCCAAAGAAAATTCAAGGATTTTTAATCGTGCGTATTTAGAAAAAACCAGAGAGTTTTACGAAAAACACGGAGGAAAGACTATTATCCTGGCGCGTTTTTTACCCATTATCCGTACTTTTGCCCCCTTTGTTGCTGGGGTGGGAAAAATGCACTATAAAACATTTTTCATATACAATGTCGTTGGCGCATTGGTATGGGTGACTTCTTTTACTTTTGCTGGATATTTTTTTGGGGCTTTACCTTTTGTTAAGAAAAATTTTGAATATTTAGTCATTGGTATTATTCTTCTTTCTTTAGTGCCTTTATTTTTGGAGTATGTTCGTCATAAGCGAGGGCTAAAAGCTGTCAAAACTCAAGCCTCGTACATGGAAATTCAAGAAACTTTTAAAAAAGAACATTTAAACGACTAAAAAGTTTTATGAAAATGGCAAAAAATATTGACACATATATTCAAGATTTTCCAAAAAATGTTCAGAAAATTTTAAAACAAATTAGGCTAACTATTCAAAAGGTTGCACCTAAAGCTGAGATTACTATTGGTTATGGTATTCCAACCTTTAAGCTTAATGGAAAAAATCTAGTGCATTTTGCCGCTTGGAAAAATCATATTGGGTTTTATGCCACGCCTTCAGGGAATAAGGCTTTTAAGAAAGAGCTTTCAAGATTTCAAGGGTCAAAAGGCTCCGTACATTTTCCTTTAGACAGACCTGTGCCTTTAGGCTTAATTAAAAAAATTGTTCAGTTTCGAGTGAAAGAAGTTTTGAAAAAAAATAAAAACCCTAGAATTACTAATAAATACAAATTCCATTAATTTTTATAGAAAATTGAATACTTACCCTGTTTAGAGTTGAAATGATTTAAAAATTTATACAGAGGTAAGTAAGAAAAAAATTTATGAATAAAAGAGAAAAAGCAAATTCCTATTACGAAAGATTTGAAGTTGCAAAGCAAATTATTGGGGCAAGACAACAAGAAAGAAAAGAATCAAAGGAAAGATATCATGTTAATAGAAATGGAAGAGAAATTTTGTTTAGAATCGGAGGTTTAGAGCAATATTTTAAGTATTTAAGACAGTTAAAATCAAACAAAATTTTAGATGTTGGAGTAGGTAGTGGTTTGGGGAGTGGAGAAATAAGCCAAATGCCAATGACTGAGGGTTTTGAATATCATGTTTCAGCTTTGAGAAATCATTCTGAATTAAACAAGCGTTTTTCCAATGACAGGCTACATATCACCAGCGTTGAAAGCTTAAAAGGTATAGAGAATTCATCTATTGCTGGAATATTAGGGGTAAACTCTGTTGCTTATTCAGCTTATCCAAGACTTGCAGTAAAGAGGTTAGATGAAGTGTTGGTTCCGGGTGGGGCTTTAAAACTTACATTCAATATTTTTGGACACACAGAAAGATATGGGAATACAATTTTTAAGGATCCTGAACAGTTTATTAATTTTATTAATAAACTAGGTTATGATGTAGCTTTTCAAGATCATGCATTTTTAGCAAAAAAAACAAAAGAGCCAGAATTATTTGCTATGGCTAATTCAATTGTATTAGCTATAAAACCTGGTAATCTTCAGGCGCCTTCTGCAAAAGATTTGTTAACTCAAGATTTAAAAGGTTTAGACAAAGAAGCAATAGAAAGAAAGGATAATTACCTGGTTTTAAACATAGATGATTAATAAAAGTGTTAATTGGTATGATTAAAGCTTTAAAAGTATTTATATTTGCTCTGGTTTTGGGCTTACCTGTGTTTGCTTTGGCTCAAACTAGTGAGAAAATTACTTCTTTTCACAGTGATATTGAAGTGTTTAAAGACGCTTCAATTCAAGTTACGGAAACTATTAAAGTGATAAGCACAGGTGACCAAATTCGTCGGGGAATATACAGGGACTTTCCTTTAGCTTACAAAGACAGCTTAGGCCAAAGATATTTAGTTGAATTTGAACTTTTAGCTGTAACTAAAGACGGTATTCCTGAAACTTACCGTACCGAGCGCGCGGGAAACGGTATTCGCATTTATGTTGGAAAAGAGGACGTGTTTTTAGTTCCTGGGAAATATACTTATGCTTTAACTTACAAGGTTTCTAAGGTTCTTGGTTTTTTTCAAGATCATGACGAACTTTATTGGAACGTTACAGGAAACGGTTGGGTTTTTGAAATCGAGAACGCCAGCGCCACAGTTAAGCTTCCATCTGGGATTTTGAAAGACAAAGTTATTACTACACTTTATACTGGAGCGCAAGGTTCCACTGTTCAAGGTGGATTTTCGCAAGTAAACAATAATGGTGCAGTAGAGTTTAAAACCACCAAATCGCTTTTTGCTTACGAAGGTTTGACTGTGGTTGTAGGCTGGCCAAAGGGTTTTGTAACAGAGCCGACACAAGCGGAGAATTTTTGGCATTCAGTTAAAGCCAACTTAGACTATGTAATTGGTATTTTAGGCTTTCTCTTAGTTTTGTTTTACTATTTTTACACTTGGAATAAAGTTGGTAGAGACCCTCAAAAAGGCACAGTTATACCCCAATATGAACCCCCAAAGGGTTTTTCGCCGGCGCTTTTAAGGTTCGTTAAGCATATGGGTATGGATGACCGCACATTTGTCGCTGCTATTATTAACCTTGGAGTGAAAGGTAAGCTTTCCGTTCACGAAGAAAAAGGTTTTTTTGGGACAAAAAAATATTCCTTAACTAAAAAAACCGGGAATGACACAGGACTGATTACAGCAGAAGAACAAGTTTTATTAGATGGATTTTTTAAAGATGGTGATACTTATAAACTAGAAAAAAGTAATGCCGTAAAAACCGTAGCAATTCGTAAAGATTTTTTAACTTCTTTAACCACACAAACAGGGAAACAATATTTCGCAAAAAATTTAGGTGCATTGGCTCTAGGAATATTTTTCTCAGTGTTAGTTATTGCGGGAACTGTAGTGCTGACGGTTTTGATAAATTATGGGTTTAGTACGCCTTTGCAAAATGTATTTCGAGCAGCTTTGATTTTTTCTTTGTTTGTGATAAATGTGGTATTCGGCTGGCTTTTGCGAGTTTATACGCTTGAAGGTAGAAAGTTAGTGGACGAGATTGAAGGTTTCAAACTGTTTTTGTCAGTTACGGAAAAGGACCGGTTGACTTTTCACAATCCGCCCGAGCAAACTCCCGAACTTTTTGAAAAGTTTCTGCCTTTCGCTTTAGCCTTGGGTGTTGAACACAAGTGGGCAGAGCAATTTAGTAGTGTGTTTGCAAAATTAAAAACTCAAGGCGTGAATTATGCTCCTTTGTGGTTTTACGGTTCTATGACTCACTTTAACGCCTCAACTTTTGCTTCTGACATAGGAAATTCGTTTACTGGTGTGGTGTCTTCGGCTTCCACACCGCCAGGATCTTCTTCCGGTTTTTCGGGTGGGTCTGGCGGTGGGGGAGGCGGAGGAGGCGGAGGAGGTTGGTAATTAAAAAATAATGTAAAAAAATAATTAATATTTATATATGGAAAAATTACAGTTCTCAATTTTTATAAACGCTCCTAAAGAAAAGGTTTACAAAGTCATGTTGACTAAGGAAACCTATATTCAATGGACAAGTGCTTTTAATCCGGACGCTTCCGCCTCTTCCACTTATGAAGGAGACTGGTCAGAAGGTAGTAAAATGCGTTTTTTAGGAATAGATGAAAAAGGCGTAACCAACGGCATGCTAAGTCGAGTGGAAAAAAATGTTCCAAATGAATTTGTGTCTTTAGAACATTTAGGAGAAATAGTAAATGGGGTTGAAGACACTACTAGCGAAAGAGCTAAAGAGTGGGCGGGAGCGCATGAAAACTATACTTTCAAAGAAAAAGACGGAGGTACGGAATTAGTAGTGGAGATAGATATGAAAGACGAGTATAAAGAAATGTTTGAAGGAATGTGGCCAAAGGCTTTAGAAAAGCTTAAAGAAATTTGCGAAGCTTAAGATTTGGTTAAAAAGGTGTATACTTAAGGCGAGCTTAAAACTATATGACTTGGGTTTTTTACGCAATTCTTTCTGCTTTCTTCGCTTCTTTGGTAGCTATTTTCGGTAAAATAGGGATTAAAGGTGTAGACAGCAACTTGGCAGTGGCAATTCGCACTATTGTGATAGTATTTTTTGCGTGGGGAATTGTTTTTTTGCAGGGCAATGCGGGAGAAGCTCTGAAAATTTCAAAGTATTCTTATACCTTTATAATTTTGTCTGCTATTGCTACCGGACTTTCTTGGCTTTTTTACTACAAGGCTTTGCAGTTAGGGGAGGCTTCTAAAGTTGCTCCCATAGACAAATTAAGTGTGGCATTAACAATAGTTTTAGCGTTTGTATTTTTGCACGAACGGCCAACAACCGGAAATGTTTTAGGCGGACTTTTAGTCACTGCGGGGGTTTTGGCAACCGTGTTTATTAAATAATATTGGAAAGGGAAATATATGAAAGGATTTTATACTGACATAGAAAAACAAACTTTGGAAAATGAAAATTTTCGCAAAGTTTTATATACTGGCAAGCACAGTCAGTTGGTTTTAATGAGTTTAAAGCCGAAAGAAGACATTGGTATGGAAGTTCACGAGGAAAACGATCAGTTTTTTCGTTTTGAAAAAGGGCAAGGTAAGTGTGTTATTGGAGAACATGAGTACCAAGTTTCCGATGGCTCGGTTATAGTTGTGCCTGCGGGAGCGATGCATAACGTTATAAACCTTTCTGAAACGGAGGATTTAAAACTTTATACTATTTATTCCCCGGCGCACCATAAAGACGGCATAGTTAGAAAGACAAAAGCCGAAGCTGCCTCAAACGAAGCGGAGTTTGACGGAGTTACAACTGAAAGCAAGTAAAACTATAAATTAAAATTAACCATTAAAACATGGAAAAAATTAAAATCGAACAACATAGTTTTTTGGGAACTCTTTGGTTTGTGGGTTGGCTTTTTACCATTGGGTTTTTACAACTTACTTTTTTTAAAGGCGTGCTGGCTTTGGTTTTATGGCCGTACTATTTAGGTGTAACAATTCGCACTTTTGTTAACTAAATATTTTAGTTAAATTGACTAAATTTTAGCAATATCTTAGTATAAGTTTAAGATGTATTTTTTGAATTTATGGACGAAAATAAAGTATTACAAAAGCTAATAGAGCATGATGAACGCTTTGACAGATTGGAGCAAACTCTTGCAGATAAAGCTTCTTTCAGTACGTTTAATGAAAAAATGGATAAAGCCATGGTAATTTTGCAACGTTTAGATCAAGAAAGAATTTTTACTCAAGAATGGGTGAGGAGAGTGGAGGCTGAAGTTGAAAGGCATACTCAAGAAATAAATAAAGTAAAACAACAGTTAAATATTGTTTAAAAAACACCCCGCCCCTGCATAGGGGCGGGGTGTTTTAAAATTGTATGGCTAAAAAATTGCCTTTTAAAGTTTATAAAGTCAACAAGAAAATTGCGGAGACCCCGCTAGAGGCTTTAACCAAGTTCGTTAATCAAAAAAAACTTCCTAATGAGTGGAAATTTACTTATGCCGGACGTTTAGACCCAATGGCCCATGGCTTGCTTTTAGTTTTAGCAAATTCAACCCAGGTAAACAAGGAAAAATATTTAAATTTAAGCAAGGTTTACGAAGCAGAAATTCTTTTTGGTTTTGACTCAGATACAGGTGACCTGCTGGGAATAGCAACTTTAGATAAAAACACGGAAACTAACAAAAAACCCCAGAAAGAATTTACAAAAGTTTTACAAAGTTTTGTGCCCAAAGCAAATTTACCAATTCCTGTTTTTTCCTCCGTTTTAGTAAGAGGTAAGCCCGGTTTTCATTGGGCCAGACTCGGTGAAAAAACCCCACAGGTAAAAAGGTTTATGGAGTTTAAAAGTATTGAAATTTTGAAGAAAACATTTTTGACTAACAGGCAAATTTTAAAATATTTGGAAAAAAACATTACTAAAGTTAAAGGTGACTTTCGGCAAAAAGAAATACTGGCCCATTGGAAAAAGCTTCTTAAACAGCCAAAAGAAAAACATATGGTTTTTAAAATTCGGGTGAATTGCGGTAGTGGGGCGTATATTCGAAGCTTGGCTTCAGAATGGGGTAAAATGCTAGGCTTAAAAAGCTTGCTTTTTTCTTTAAAACGCAACCAAGTGGGTAAATATAGGATTGTATGATATAATAAAGTCCTTGAATAAATTAATTATAGAATAAACATGGAAAACCAAACAATTTCCCAACCACAGCCTGAGCTTCCTAAAGAAGAAAATACAATTAAACTCCCTAAGTTTTTAACCAAAAAAGTTATAATTGTAGTCGTTATAATTTTAGCCTTAGGTGCTTTAGTTTATTTTTATAAAAATTTAATAGTCGCAGCAACCGTAAATGGTACGCCTATTTACAGACTGGAAGTTGTTAAGGAATTGGAAAAGCGTTCAGGTAAAATGGCTTTAGATGCAATTGTTAATGAAAAACTGATTTTAGCAGAAGCTGAGAAGCAAAATATTTCAGTAACTGACAGTGAAATAAACGAACAAATTAAATCTATAGAAGAGCAGGTCAAGTCTCAAGGTGGGACTTTGGACGAGCTTCTTTCAACCGAAGGTATTTCTCAAACAGAGTTTAGAAAACAAATTACCATCCAGAAAAAAGCAGAAAAGATTTTTGGTGATAAAATTTTACCAACTCAAGAAGAAATGGAAGCCTTTGCTTCCAGCTCCGGTATGACATTTTCAGCTTTAGCTGATGAAGAAAAGAAACAGATATCCGAACAACTCAAACAGCAAAAATTTAGTGAACAAATTAGCGCATGGTTAGAAAAAGCTTTGAATGAAGCCAGTATTAAAAAATTTATAAATTACTAATCGTTTAGTATTTGGTTTAAAAAAATCCCGCCCCGCCCCTGAATAGGGGCGGGGCGGGATTTTAAGTTTATTCTATTTTAGACAAGTCAACTACTTGGTCGATGTGGATTTTTTTTAAGAACTCGGGAACGTGGGAGACAACTATCATGGCTCCCTTAAAGTTATGTAAAGCTTGAGCTATAACCGGCAAGTGCCTAAAGTTAATATGGTTAGTCGGTTCGTCTAAAATTAAAAGTCCGGGTTTTAAAAGTACAAGTCTACAAAAAGACAAAAGTCCTTTTTGGCCTTCTGAAAGCGCACCTACATTTTGGTCTAAAAGTTTGCCGTTTAAAAGAAAACCGGCGGCTGTGGAGCGAAGTTCGTGTTCGTCAAACTTAGGCATTGCTTCTTTTAAAACCTCAAAGGCTTTTTTTGTAAAGTCTAAGTTAGAAAAATCTTGTTTGTAGTAGCCCAAAACTACTCCTTTTCCAACTTTAAACCCGTTGCCTTCGCTAGAGGCAAGTTTTTCTAGGAGTGTGGTTTTACCAATCCCATTGGGTCCTGACAGCTGTAAATGAACACTTTTTCTTAAAATGAATTCAAATGCCTTTTCTACCGGTTCACCGTTTTTAATAGCGGATATTGAAGTGAATTCTAAAATTTTTCCATCAAAAAAAGCGTCAAATTCTTGTGCGGGAATTTCAAATTCACGAATAGTTTTGTCTTCTTGTCTAACTTCTACCAGACTGCTTTCGGCTTCTTCCGCGGCCTCGCGCATTCTTTTTGCCACAGCCCTAAGTTTTCCGCCTTTATGGGCAAAAACTTCCGCTTGGGAACGCTTTTCTTTAATCTGAGTCTGCATGCGGGCGTTTTGCAAGTTTTCTCTTTCAATTCGGTTTTTAATCTCTTCTACTACGTCAAAGTAGTTACCGGTATAGTTTTCAACTTTTTTTGTAAAAACATCTAAATACAACACTCCGTCAGAAAAAGCGTTTAAAAAGTTGGCGTCGTGGGAAATAACTAATACGGTTTTTTCATACATCATTAAAAAACCGGTTAAGTGTTCAAGTGCGCCAGTGTCTAAATTGTTGGTAGGCTCATCAAGTAGCAAAATGTCGGGTTCTTGAATTAAAGCATAAGCCAAAAGTAGTTTGGCTTGTTGACCCCCTGAAAATTCTTTGACTTTTTTCGTTAAAGGTAAATCTGCGTTTACAGCTTCAAAACTTTGAGCAATGAGTTTGTCTAAGTTGTATTTCTTTTCAGAAAAAGCTGTTGCAAAGTATTCTCTAACACTTAGGTCTTTTACCTCTTCCGGCATAACTTGCTTGGCTATGGCAATTTTTAAGTCTTTGGGGGTTAAAATTACCTGACCGCTTTGGGGTTTAAGTTCTCCGGTAATGAGCTTAAAAAGCGTAGACTTTCCGGCCCCGTTTTGACCCATGAGGGTTATGCGGCTGCCGTTTCTAACTGAAAAAGACGCTTCTTCTAAAAGCGTTTTGTCGTGTCCGTGTTCAAAAGTAACGTCTTGAAATCTTAAAATTACTGAATCATTCATAACAAACAAGTAGCTAGTGCGAAGTCCCAAAGGGAACCCTTCGGGTTGGTTAGAGTTAGAGAAAATTTTGTTTCTACTTAAAACTTTTTTCTGGCAAATTTTGAAGCGCCAGTTCTACCAAATTTACTTGGTAAAGGTTTGTAGGGTTTTCTAAAATAGGGGTTTGGGCTTCTGCCTTTTAAAGGTCTTTGCTCAAAGCTTGGTTCAGTTCTTCTTTCAGGGCGTCCGTAAGGTTTTCTGCTACGAGGAAAGTCTTCGTATCTGTCCGGTTTTGGCTCCTGTCTTCTTTCGGGGAGTACAGGGAGTTTAGAAACCGGTAAAACTTTCTTAATTAAACGTTCAATGTTTTTCACATCCCATTTTTGGTCAGGTGTGGCAAAAGAAATGGCGTGGCCTTTGTGATTGGCTCTGCCGGTTCTGCCAATTCTGTGGACATAATCTTCCGCGTTTTCAGGCAGGTCATAGTTAACAACAACTTCAATAGCAGAAACGTCTATGCCTCTGGCGGCTATGTCTGTGGCAACTAAAACGCGGTATTTACCAAGCTTAAAACCGGAAAGCGCTTCTATCCTTTGGTTAAGACTGCGGTTGGAATGAATTTCAGCAGAACTGTGTCCCATGCTTCTAACAACTCTGGCAATTTTTTTGGCCGCATGTTTGGTTCTGGAAAAAACTAGAACACTACCTTTATATTCTGTTAAAACTTTTTCTAAAAGTTGGAGCTTGGCTTCTTTGTTTACAAAGAAAACTTCCTGGGTAACTTCCGTAGCGGCAGTACCGGCAGGGGCGACCTCTACTCTTAAAGGCAAGTGCATGTAAGAAGACGCAATTTTTACAATTGCTTCCGGCATGGTTGCGGAAAAAAGCATGGTTTGTCTTTTTTCCGGAACGGTTTTTAATATTCTGTTGATTTGCGGGGCAAAGCCCATGTCTAACATGTGGTCGGCTTCGTCTAAAACTAAAATACTAACGTTATTTAAAGAAACGGTTTTCTGTTCCAGGTGATCTATTAATCTTCCCGGAGTGGCCACAATAATATGAGGATTTTGTCTTAATTGGCGAATTTGTTTTGGCATAGGTTCACCGCCAATTAAAACTGCAGTTTTAAGACCTAAGCCGCGACCAATTTTTAAAAGACTGGTTTCAACTTGTAAGGCTAGCTCGCGAGTAGGTAGTACCACTAGGCCTTTAGTGCCTTTTAGCCTGCCGGCCAGGCTTTGGATCATGGGAATACCAAAAGCCAGGGTTTTGCCTGTGCCAGTTTGGGCAATTCCCATAATGTCCTTACCTTCTACAGCTATTGGGATAGACTGTTTTTGAATAGGGGTAGGGACTGTGAATTTGTTTAAATCCAGAATTTCTAAAAGCCTGGGAGCAATTCCCAGGCCGTTGAAGGTAGGGTTATTGTTTGAATTTGGGGTCATTTAAGAGGATTAAAAAATACAGCTGTAATTATAGCAAATTTTGAGTCTTTTGTCAACCCAGTAGAGCTACATTGCAATTAGTTTTTTATCGGGCAGTGATAAGAAAGTAACTCAAAAATCACAGGGTGTTGTTTATGTAGTTATGTTGCAATGTGATTCTACTGGGTCAATCCCGATTAGAGCTAGCAATTGCCAATGGCAACTTACCTCTAACGGGATAAATATAATAAAAAATGAATTGGCCGGCCTACGCAGTTATGCGTGGGCCGGCTGGGAGTGGTGCCTTGAAAGGGGGCTAGTTGTTGTCCGGAAGAACAGGAGAGTATCTCACAGGTTGGGTGTGTGGGAAGCGCTCTTTCCTTTGCGTATCCGGATGCTTTGTGGGTTTTGTCGGGTCTTCGGGTGTGGTGGTTGGTTCAACTTCAGGTTCGGCTGTAATCATTCGTTTCTCCTGGCTTTATTCTCGAGGGCGTCGGGGACGGTCGGAAGGTTGATTCCGCCTGTCAAATTCTGGGTTAGTAAGATGGCTTCCTTTCGACGTGCGTCTTGTTGTTGACCCAGATCCACGGACCGCGCCTTTGGTGCTAAAGTCCACACCCGGCATCATGCCAAGCGGATCAGGAATCTCAGTCTTCGGTCTGACTCTCAAGGTGGCAGCTTTCATACTAAATTCCTCCTGCAAAGAAGATATCAGGAGTTATTTTAAATGTATTTAGCTGTAAATGCAAGGCTAAACTAAAACACTGGCACAGTGTGCGCACCGCTTGGCTTCTTTGGGAATTTCACTTAAACATTCCGGACATTTTTTTGTGTCGGGGTCAGCCGGAACTTCTTTGTGCGAGCGGGCAATAAGTGCGTTTATGGGAAGGACAACAAAAAAGTAAATGGCTGAGGCGGTAATTAAAAAAGAAATTGCCTGGTTTAAAAATTTTCCTATGAAAAATCGACTACCGTTTATGGTAAAAGCAATTCCGGAAAAATCCGGGCTTTTGAAAATAGCGGCGATTAGCGGGGTTAAAATGTCGGTAACTAGGGAGTTTACCAGGCCGGAAAAAGCTGCGCCTATCATGACACCAACGGCTAGGTCTACTACGTTACCGCGTAAAATAAATTGTTTAAAACCTTTAAGCATGTATAAATATTGTTATGAAAGTTAATCGGGCGCCACTGGTATAAGTTGGAGCGCCCGACGGAGTGCTTGTGTCTTTGCTCTGGTTGGGACTGCGTCCTACTTCAAAAGTAGGCTGTGCAGTTGACACGCTAGCAGGTCCTCCTTGGTTTGTGTGACCGGTTCATTGTGCACAGCTGCGCGAATGAGGTCCGGCTTTCCCTTCATCGGAAGGGAAAAAGATCGTCACCTGCGGTGGTCAGTTCGCCTTCTTCGTGATGGCATTCACCAGGTTCGGGTTGTTCAGGTTCGGGTTGTTCATGAGGTCACCTCAAGTAAAATGAGTTACAACGGTTGCCCGTTGTGGCTCGGGCTCGTGCGGTAGTCAGCACGAACTTATTTCCAAGTATATTCGCGAAAAAAAAACGTGTCAAATTTTTATTGCGACACGAAATGAAAAATTACACACTAATGACACGAATTTTAGATTGCAGTGTCAAGGGACGAAGGGGTTGACAGGGAAGGTGTTTTTACTTGAAAATACATGTTACCGGACATTATCCGGTGAGAAAAACGCGTGAGGAGGGTATGTATGGGATCAGTATATACATTTCGGGTGAATGCCTGGGTCGTCTGGGTTTTTGTGGCGTTGTTTGGGGTAGGTGCCATTGTCCTGGGCAATTTGGCGATTCAGCCGCCAAGCCAATCTGCCGTCAAGACCGCGCTTTTGATCGGTGGGATTTGTTGGGCGCTTTTCGCCTTCTCGATTTTTTACTTCCATGGCATCAACTGGAAGTATTACGACAGTCTTCCTTCTCCTTCGCCTGAAAGGCAAGAGCTGGGAGGGGCGAAGAATTTCTAGCGAACAGAGCGCAGCTCGTGAGCGGGTTTTTTGGGGACTTACAATTCCCGAAGGCCCGCTTTTGATTTATTTAATTAAATAAAAACACTCTAATACAAAGTAGTATTAGAGTGAAGGTTGTGATTGAAAAAAGTATGGTAAAAATTAAAAAAAGTGTACAGTAGGGTAATAAAAAAATTCCCGGTCCGCCTGTGGTAGGGCGGACCGGGCGCACTCATCTCCTTGATCGGGGCTTACCGGCGGCGGTTCGATGCCGGGTTCGCCACATCAACTTCGACCATCTTCGCGGTGTTGTGATTCAACACCGCGTTTGGCGGGCTGGGGGACCTGGTTGATGCCCCCAGCTGCGCAATCGCGACATCACCGTCGAAGTGTGCCGTCAACTGTGCCGCCTGGCTCACGCGAGCCCTGCTGTATTCCGACTTGGTGACCTCCGTTGCCCGGAAGCCGCCGACGGCGACGCCGTCAGGCATAGCGCACTGGTCCATGGTGTTGAGACCTTGGGCAACATTGGCTGTCGTGCCGGCCGTGAGGGCAACATCGCCCACATCGACCGCTTGAACGTTCTCAGCAACCTTGGTGGGCCTGGAAGCCGTCGACGCGGTGTCGAAGGCGCACTGGCCGATGATCAGGTTGTCATTGACGCCGATGAACTTGGCTGCGGGCAGGTTCAGGGTGGAGGCCGTAGGTGCGGCCGTGGTCATGGAGAGGCTGGCGAAGAGAGCCAGCGCGACTACAGTGAGAAACAGCTTGCGAAAATCAAGCATCGTTCCTCCTTTCTTAAGGGGGATTATAAAGTAAATTTATTTTTTTGCCTAGGTGGGGAAAAGGGTCTATTATTAGTTATATGCAAACATCTAAGAAGATTAAGCTGGCAATTTTTGACATAGACGGAACCATTTTCCGTTCCAGTTTACTTATTGAACTTATTAACGGACTTGTAAACAACGGCATTTTTCCCAAAGTGGCTTTAAAAGAGATTCAAAAAGAATACACTGCTTGGCTTAACCGAAAAGGGAGCTATGATGACTATATTCAAAAGGTCATAGACATACATTTAAAATATATTCCGGACAAAAACCAAGTAGAAGTGGAAGCCGTAGCGAAAGACGTAATTGAGTTTTTAAAGGATAGAACTTATGTTTTCACTTTGAAGCTGATTTCAAAACTGAAAAAACAAAAATATTTTTTAGTTACCATTTCCGGTTCTCCTACATATATAGTTTCTGACTACGCTAAAATTTTAAGTTTTAAGGCTTCTTTTGGTAGCCAGTATGAAGTGAAAAACGGATATTTTACAGGTAAGGTTTTAAATTTAGACACTTTTTACAAAAAAGATTTAATTTTGAAAAATTATGTAAAACAAAAAGGCTTAAATGTTGATTGGAAAAACTCGGTTGCGGTTGGAGATTCGGAAAGTGATATTGCTATGTTGAATTTAGTAGGTAAGCCCGTTGCTTTTAACCCCAACACCGGGCTTTTAAAAATCGCTCAAAAGAAAAAATGGAAAATAGTGGTGGAAAGAAAAAATGTAATTTATGAATTGGGGAAGTTTAGGTTAGCCCGTTAGCAAATCCGCTAATGAGCCGATCAGCTGATCTGCTAAGGTGTGTTATAATAAGTTCAACATGATAGATCTAAAAGAAATAAAAAAACAAATTGAAGGCGAAGTTTTTCAAGATTCAGAGACTTTAGAAAAGTACAGTCATGACGCCAGTATTTTTGAAGTTCGTCCGGAAGCAGTTATTTACCCCAAAAACTCTCAGGACTTAAAAAATTTAGTGACTTGGGTAAGTAAAAACAAGAAAAAAAACAACTCGCTTTCCATAACTGCCCGAAGCGGAGGAACCTGCATGGCAGGTGGGAGTATAAACGACTCAATTATTCTGGACTTTACCCAGCATTTTAATCGTGTTTTAGAAGTGGGTAAGGGCGCTGCAGTAACTGAGCCGGGGGTTTATTACCGGGATTTTGAACCGCAAACTTTGAAAAAGAATTTGTTATTACCATGCTACACGGCTTCCAGGAGTATTAACACTGTGGGCGGTATGGTGGGAAATAATTCAGCCGGGGAAAAAACTTTGTCTTTTGGGCAGACGAAGGACTTTGTAGAAGAATTAACAGTGGTTTTAAGTGATGGTAATGAATATGTTTTAGGTCCTTTGGACGAAAAAGCTTTGGAAGCAAAAATGAAACTGACGACTTTTGAAGGACAGGTTTACAGGGACACTTATCGACTACTTAAAGAAAATTACGATCAAATTCAAAAAGCCAAGCCGCAAACTTCCAAAAATTCCGCCGGATATCTTTTGTGGGAGGTTTGGGATAAAAAAACTTTTAACTTAGCCAAACTTTTTACCGGTAGCCAGGGGACTTTGGGTTTGGTGACCAAAATAAAATTTAGGCTAGTAAAGCCCAAGCCCGAGTCTTCTATGGTAGTCATGTTTTTAAAAGACCTTAAGCCTTTAGGCAGTTTGGTAAAAAGAGTTTTGGAATTTAAACCGGAAACTTTTGAATCTTTTGATAAAAGTACTTTTAAACTTGCTATGAAGTATTTGCCGGAAATGATGATGCAAATGAAAGGCAATATTATTACTTTAGGAATTAGTTTTTTACCGGAAATTTGGCTGACTTTAACTGGCGGGGTACCGGAGTTGGTTTTAATTGCGGAGTTTACCGACCAAACTCACGAAGCGGCTTTTAAAAGCGCAACGAAAGTTTCAGAAGTTGTGAAAAAAGAATTTGGGATAAACGTACATGTTACCAAAAGCTCCAGGGAAGCACAGAAGTACTGGACGGTGAGAAGAGAAAGCTTCAATTTGCTTAGAAAACATGTCCGAGGACGCAAATCCGCCCCATTTATAGACGACATTATTGTTAAGCCGGAATTTATGCCGGAGTTTTTGCCTAAATTAAACGCCATTTTACAAAAATATCCAAGTCTTATTTATACCATTGCGGGACATGCCGGTAACGGGAATTTTCACATTATTCCGCTTATGGATTTGTCCAAAGAATCGGAGAGACAAATTATTCCCAAGCTCTCAGAAGAAGTTTATGATCTTGTGTTGAAATACCAGGGTTCAACTACGGGGGAACATAACGACGGACTCATTCGCACTCCCTATTTAGAAAAAATGTACGGGAAAGAAGTTTGTGAACTTTTTGCCAAAACCAAACAAATTTTTGATCCTTTAAATATTTTTAACCCCCGCAAAAAAGTAAACGGTGACTTGGCATATGCTATGAGTCACATACGTACGAAAACTTAGAATTATTCTAATTAACCTAATTGACTTAAAATTCATTTTTAGGATAATTTTCAATTTCTTGCAAAACGTTCAAATTAGTGGAATAATATATTTAAGTTTTGTTTTTAGTCCGTGGCTTTGCCACGACTAAAAACTCCTATTAAAGGGGAGATATTGGAAGGGGAAAGTATTTCTCCTCCAAGTATTTTTATGTACTATTTCGCTTACGGTTCAAATATGAGTTTAGACCACATGCGAAGGCTTTGTGGTTGGCATTGCCAATTGCTTGGTCGTGCGACTTTGCCTGAGTTTGAGATAGGTTTGGATAAAAGAGGTTATGCAAATATTAAAGCTAACCCTAAAGAGTTGGTTTACGGGGTTTTGTTTGAAATAGACGAAGATGGAATTAAACTCTTAGACGGTTTTGAAGGTTATCCAGATATTTTTGATCGAGCGGAAGTGGAAGTTTTTGACGAAAACCAGGTAGCATACAAAGCCCAAGTCTATTTAGAACCTAAAGAAGAATTGGATGGTACTGAGCCGAAACAAGAGTATTTTAGACGCGTAATTGCCGCAGCGCATGACAACAAGCTTCCCCAAGAGTGGATTAAAAAACTAGAACAATTTGCAAAGTAAGCATCCTTAAAACATAAACTGTGGTAAGGGTGTTTTTTTATTGATTAAAATGAAAATACCGCCGGCCGTCCCTTTTGGGGACGGGCTCGGCGGTGGAGGCGATGTTTCTGCGTGACGGAGTGATTTGTGGCGCCGGGGGCGTGGGTGGAGGCGGGAACTTACGAAGCACAACGGAAGGCGGAGGCAAGTCGGACACTTCCACGATTAGGCGGGTTACATCATCGGTCTTTTGTTTTTCGTTAACAGACCGGTTAAAGGTAGCTCCGCGCCATTGAATAATTGACTCCGGTCCTCTTAGCCACAACCGTTTGACAACAACCTGCCAATACTCGTCATTGATCTGCCACATGTGCACAGTGACCGAACATTTGCACGGGCTCATCCGAACTTGTCCCTCTTTAATAAACCATGAGTCCAGATTGCGACTCAGGTTCAGCATTGCTTTGAAAAACTCCGGGTTGCTTGGTATGGGTTCGATTACTTTCACCAAGAACGGCGGCTTGATCCGCGTGGATTGTTGCGCCAGAAGTGGCAGTGACACCAGCACTACCAACAACATTGAATTGATGAGATTCATATTCCCCCCTTATGGGAAAAGGCTTTGGCCCTCTGGGGCTTGGCCTTTTTTTTCTAAGACAAACTTTACCCCCTTTTTATTTAGGGGTCAAGTTAAATTGCCCTGTTTTGTCTAATAAACTATAATGAACTTGTCATCTATAGTAACGAGTTATATTTATAATATGTTAAGGAAAATTATCAAAACCGGTCATTCTTTTGCGGTTACGGTTTCTAAGGATTTTTTAAAACAACTTTCCTTAAAAGAAGGGGATAAAGTGTCTTTGGAAATGAACGCAGAAAAACAGTTTATAATTATTAAACCTTCTCGGTCCGAGCAGCAAGCTTTAAAACTTAATTTAAGGCCGAGACTCTAGTTTTAAAATATGTTACAAGAACAACAAATAGCTCCAGACTTTTCTTTACCGGATCAAAACGGTAAAGTACATAGACTTTCTGACTATAAGGGTCAGTATGTTTTAATTTATTTTTATCCCAAGGATCACACTTCAGGATGTACTGAAGAAGCCTGTGCTTTAAGAGACAGTTTTCCTAAGTTTGAAGACTTAAATGTTAAGGTTTTAGGCATTAGCACAGACAGCGTAGAAAGCCATAAAAGTTTTGAGGAAAAATTTCAACTTCCTTTTACATTACTTGCTGACACTAAACATGAAGTTACTACTCTTTACGGAACTGAAGGTAAAAGCATTGATGGTTTAACCGGGAGAAGTTCTTTTTTAGTAGATCCAGAAGGTAAAATAGTTAAGGTTTATGAAAAGGTTGAGCCAAAAATTCACGCTGAAGAAGTTTTGGGTGATTTAGAATCCTACAGAACTACAAATTAAAACGAATATATAGATACCTACAGATTTTAGAATCAGTATTATTAGTATCATTTGTATTCAAATTAGTCTATCAGTATCAATATAGTTTTATGGAAAAACAATTACAAATTTTAGTTTCAGGTAAAGTTCAAGGGGTAGGTTTCAGGTGGTCAGCCTATGAAAAGTTTGTTGAATTGGGCTTAATAGGTAAAGCTGAAAATACTAAAGAAGGTGCTGTTAGGATTGTTGCAAAAGGTGAGGAAGTTGTTATGCAAGAGTTGGTTAATTGGGCGCATCAAGGGCCACAGGGTTCGCAAGTAGTTAAAGTAGAGGTTACCGAAAGTACGGAAGATATTGAGGGTTTTAAAAAATAGATTCGTCCATATTCGGATTAAAAACTGACAGTATTGATAAATTTATGGGTAAAAGAGAAATTATTTGGGTAACAGTTTCTACCACTAGCCGTAAGCAAGCGGAAAAAATTGGCATGGCCGTCTTAAAAAAACGTTTGTGCGCTTGTTTTAGTCTAATGCCTAAAATAACTTCGGTTTATTTTTGGCCCCCCAAAACAGGTCGTTTGGAGAAAATCAAAGGGCCATTGTTAGTTTTAGAGACTATGGAAAAAAATTATAGTAAAATAACAAAAATAGTAAAAGCTTTGCATACTGAAAAAGTTCCCTTTATTGGCCAATGGGAAATGGAAAATGTAGAAAAGAGTTTTTATAACTGGCTAAAAGCGGAAATAAAATAATTCATTAAATGGATTAACGAGTAGGTGGGGTGTGTTTATGAAAATTACCAAAATAGGACACTGCTGTTTGCTAATTGAAGAAAAAGGTTTAAGAATTTTAACCGATCCCGGGGCATGGAGCGAAGCACAGAATGAATTAAAAAATATTCAGTTAATTTTAATTACCCACGAACATCAAGATCATTTTTATTTGGATTCTTTAAAACAAGTCTTAAAAAACAACCCTGAAGCAAAAATAATTACTAACCTAAGTGTTAACAAATTGCTTTTGGCGGAAAATATTCAGTCAGAAATTTTAGAGACAGACAAAATTACAAATTTTCAAGGATTAAATTTAAAAGCATTAGGAAAAGAGCACGCTGAAATTTACAATGACTTTGGCAGAGTGGAGAACACCGGATTTTTACTTGGAGAAAAGTTTTTTTATCCCGGTGACGCTTTTACTCTTCCTGAAGTTCCGATTGAAGTTTTAGCTTTGCCAGTGTGTGGTCCGTGGCTAACTATAAAGCAGAGCATAAATTTTGCTTTGGCTGTTAAACCCAAAATGGCTTTTCCGGTTCACGACGGCATGCTAAAAATATTTGGTCCTTTTCATGCAGTACCCCAAAAATTATTGAAGGAACAGGTAGTGGAATTTATTCCTTTGCTCTCGAATGAAAATTTAACAGTATAATTTTTATGAAAAAAAAGTTACTTGTTATTTTTATATTTATTGTTAGTTTAGCCTTAGTTTATGGTGCTTGGTTTTACTATAAAAACCTAAGAGGAGTGAGTCCGGTCTTTAAGGATCCGGAGACTAGTATTGTTGACTTAATTCCAAACACGCCCTTACCTGAACCCCAAAACAATACAGATTTTCCTCTAAGTTTGCCCAATGGTTTTGCTATTTCTATTTTGGCGAAAGATTTAAAAGGCGCTCGGGTTTTAGTTCAAGACGGACTTGGTAATTTGTGGGTAAGCCAGACTAGCGAAGGGAAAGTGAGCATGATAGAAACTAAAACCGGAAAAGTCACTGAAGTTTTTAAAGGTTTAGACAGGCCTCACGGTTTAGTTATTGACCCACAAAACAAAAATCTTTTGTACATAGCCGAAGAGAATAGAATTTCTAAAGTTTTGCTTTACACTGAAGATACTTTGCATAAAATTCTGGACTTACCTGTAGGCGGTAGACACTATACTCGCACGCTCGGTTTTGGGCCGGACAACAGGCTCTATGTTTCCATAGGTTCTACTTGTGACGTGTGTTATGAAAAAGACGAAAAAATCGCAGCTATTCATTCAATGAACAAAGACGGTTCGGACTTTCGGACCGAAGCAACGGGTTTGAGAAACGCTGTATTTTTCACCTGGAGTTTTGTGGACGGAAAAATGTGGGCGACAGAAATGGGCAGGGACCGAATTGGGGACGACCTTCCTCCGGATGAAATAAATATAGTTCAGCCGTTTGATATGTCAATTTCAGAGGGGAGAAATTTATGGTTAAATGGCTTAAAAACTTCAGGCGCTCCGGATTTTGGTTGGCCGGTGTGTTTTGGTAAAAACGTTCATGACACTAATTTTGACCAGAATACTTACATTCAAAACCCTTGTAATGACAAACAGCCTTCTTATATAGACTTGCCGGCTCACAGCGCGCCTTTGGGTTTAGCTTTTGTTCCCGAAGAAGGGTGGCCGGAAGAGTATTGGTATAATTTAGTTGTAGCTTTTCATGGGTCTTGGAATAGAACAGTACCCACAGGCTACAAACTTATGCTAGTAAAGCTTAACTCTAAGGGGGAATATTTAGGCATGGAAGATTTTATTTCAGGTTGGCTTTCTAAAGACGGAAAAACTTCACTTGGAAGGCCGGTAGATGTTTTGGTTTTACCAGGTGGTATAATGTATATAAGTGATGACAAGGCTGGAGTTGTGTACAAAGTTGCTTATTTAGGCAATTTAATTTCTTCAAAAAATTCTGATATAGAAGTAACTTTTCCAAAAGAAAATACTGTTGTAACCAGCCCTTTAAAAGTTACCGGCAAAGCTAAAGGCACTTGGTTTTTTGAAGGCTCGTTTCCCGTAAGGCTTAAAGACATGCCCCAAAACAAAGTGTTAGCAGTTGGAATTGCCACTGCAAAGACGGATTGGATGACAACGGATTTTGTGGAGTTTGAAACCACTTTAACTTTTGAAAATCCACCAACGGACACAGGCTGGTTAGTGTTTGAAAAAGACAATCCTTCCGGCCTGCCTGAAAACGACGATTCTTTTCATTTACCAATTAAATTTAAATAAAAATATATGAGAGATTTAAAAGAAATATTTGCTGGAGGTAGTTATCATCCAGCTAAAAAAGGTATTGATATACAAGGGGGATATAAAGAACCTATAACTGGTTCTGATATTGAAGCCGCTTCTACACCTGATGGATTAAGAAAATTGATTCAATCAGCCAGAGACAGATTAGAACAATCTGATGATGCCGATGAGAGAAGAATTTTAGATGGTAATATTACTAAATGGACAGAAGCATTAAATATGTTGGAAAAGTAGTTATTTATTTACAAAAAAAAGTCGGATGGGAAATAAAAACAAAAATCATTTAGAGAGTGGATTCACCCAGCACCACTTTTCAAAAATGAAAAGTGGTGCTGGGTTTACTATTGTAGAGCTTGTGGTTAGCATAGGCATTTTTGCTTTGCTTGCAGCAGGTATGCTTTCGGCTTTTTCTGCTCTGTCTCAGGCAGTTAAAGTTGCACGGCAAAAAACCATTTTAAATACTCTTGCAACTAGTAATTTGGAAATTGTGAAAAACATGCCTTACAGCCAAGTGGGTACCATAAGTGGAAACCCTTCAGGATCTTTGGCTGATTTTACTAATGCTATTACTCAGACTATAGAAGCCGTAACTTACAAAATTTACTATGAAGTAACTTATGTAGATGACCCTGCAGACGGTGTTTTTCCTACAGACTTAGCAGCTGGTGATTACAAGCAAGTAAAGATGAGTGTTTTAAATACAATAACCGGACAGGTGGATGACTTTGTTACCAACATAGTGCCTGCTGGTTTAGAGGGTACGGTTAATGCCGGAGCTTTAAAAATTCAGGTGATAAATGCTATAGGTCAGCCGGTTGTGGGTGCAAATATTCATATAGAATACCCAACTACAACTCCAACTTTAATTTTAGACCGTACGTCTGACTCAAACGGGGAGTGGGTAGAAGTAAATTTGCCGGCCGCGGTTAATAATTACCACATAGTTGTAACTAAACCAGGGTATACTACAGATCAAACCTATGCAATTACCGCTTCAAACCCTAACCCAATTAAACCCGACGCAACCATTGTTGAGGGTCAGATAACTTTTGTAAGTTTCGCAATAGACTTAGTAGCGACTTTAAACATACGCACTTTAAACAGTCTGTGCCAACCTTTAAGTGGGATAAATGTAAATGTTAAAGGTGCTAAGCTTATTGGTACAACTCCGGACGTTTTAAAATATGACCAAAGCTTTTCCTCGGTGGCGGGTTTAATTGGGCTTACTGAACTTGAGTGGGATAGTTACACTCCAACTTTGCTGACCGGACAATCAGTGGTTTTGACCGGAACTTCGCCTATTCAAAAAATAGACGTTCTACCCGGTAGTTCTCAAGTCTATACTATGATTTTAGAAAGTAACTCCACTGCTTACAGTCTTTTAGTTATTGTAAAAGATGCAAGTACCAACACGCCTTTAGAGGGCGCTAATGTGCATTTGGTAAAAGGTGGTAGTGTGCCTCAGGATTATTATGGAATTACGGGAGGTAGTGTTTGGGTGCAGTCTGACTGGACAGGTGGCAGTGGGCAGACTGACTGGTCAAGTTCAACGCCGGATTCTTATTTTACCGACGACGCAAACATAGACATAAATTCAGTTCCTACCGGGGTTAGGCTTAATAAAATAACTGGAAGATACGTACCTTCAGGTAATTTAGAGTCGGCAACTTTTGACACTGGCACTTCTGCTACAAATTTTACTACCATTACTTGGGAACCAACTTCTCAGAGCGCTTCTACGACTCTAATGTTTCAAATTGCTTCTAATAATGACAATGCAACTTGGGACTACGTGGGTCCAGACGGTACAGCCGGTACTTACTATACAGTGTCCGGAAACACAGTTTCTGCTGCGCATAACAACAATCGTTATGTGCGCTATAAAGTTTATTTAGCAACAACGGATGACAAGAAAACTCCGGTTTTAACTTCCGTGAATTTAAACTATGTTTCCGGATGTTTTACTCCGGGCCAAGTTTGGTTTGAAGGCTTAACTGCAGGCAATAACTACGATTTAGACATTAGTCTCCCTGGATATACTACCGAAATAATAAATGGTTTAAATATTACCGGGAATCAGGTTATAGAAGTGTTAATGGGACCATGAGGAATTGAACAAAAATGACAAGAATGACAAAAATTGAAAAATTTAGACATAAGGGATTTATCAAAGACCACTTTTCTCTATGCATTATGTTTACTTATTAAAAAGTGTAAATAAAGAAGAGTATTATCTTGGGTCTACAAATGATTTAAAAAAAAGACTTGTTGAACATAATGCAGGTAGAGTATTTTCAACAAAAAGATATTTGCCTTGGCGTGTAATTTATTACGAAGCTTACTTAACCGAAAAGTTAGCTAGAAAAAGAGAATCTAGACTAAAACACCATGGAAATTCTATGAAAGAACTAAAGAAAAGAATAACAGAAGAGAAGGACGGTGACGGGTTTACCCAGCACCACTTTTCGAGTACGAAAAGTGGTGCTGGGTTTACTCTTGTTGAAGCAATTATATACATATCAGGATTTGCTTTGATTATTTTTGGCTTGGTGGCTTTGGTTTCAAATATTTTTATTTCATCCAATGCTCAAACTAACTTGCTTTCAGACATTGACCAAGCCAGAAAAGCTTCTTTTCAAATTGTTTCGGAGTTGAGAAACGCCGGTACGGGTAACAATGGTGCTTATGCATTAGACACTGCCACAGATCAACAGTTAATTTTTTATTCTAACGTAGACAGCGACGCAGCTTTAGAGAAAGTTCGCTATTTTTTACAATCCGGCACTTTAAAAAAAGGCGTCACTAAGTATTTAGGTGGAACCTATAATCCTAGCTTTGAGCGAGTTGTAAATGTTCAAAATAATATTTCAAATGGTCCAACTAACCCAATATTTTACTATTATGACAGCGCTTTTACAGGGTCTTCAACCCAAACTTCTTTGGCTCAACCGGTAAGCGTAACTCAGGTTAAAATGGTTAAGGTGCAATTGACCATATTTAACAAAGCGGGGGTGAAGAACACTAATACTTATCAAGTAAATGTTTCAGGTGTAATTCGGAATTTAAAAACTAACCTTGGCGACTAAATTAATTGCCAAGATTGACCAAGGTTTATTGATTGACATGAATAAAATTAAGTTACAACTAGGGAGTTTGTTAATTTACAACATAATCATAATTTTTATTTTTAGTATGGTTATGGTTGGGGCGTTGTCTTACGCAACTTTTCAGCTTCGGGTGGTGCGTTCCAGTATTGCCAAAGAGCAGGCCTTTCATATTGCGGAAGCTGGAGTAAATTATTATCAGTGGCATTTAGCCCACTATCCCACAGACTACTGGGACGGCAACGCTTCCACTACACCCGGCCCGTTCGTAAAAGATTTTGTAGACAGAGACACTAACCAAAAAATTGGTGAATTTAGTTTAAATATTACTCCCCCTAGCGTAGGATCAACAGTCGTTACAATTGAGTCTACCGGTTATACGTTGGCGAATTCAAAAATTAAGCGCAAGGTTACAGTTCGTTATGGAATTCCTTCTCTGGCCAAATATGCGTTTTTAACTAATACTGACGTCTGGATAGGTGACTCCGAGTCAGTGAGTGGAGAAATGCATGCTAATGGTGGAATACGTTTTGACGGTACCGGTAACGCCCCCATAGTTTCCGCTAAAACAACTTATACTTGTCAAACTTACCATGGTTGTGGACCAACAACTCGCCCCGGGATATGGGGAGCAGCCGCTTCGTCAACTTCGAATTTTTGGGAATTTCCTGTTCCGAATGTAGATTTTTCTTCCATAACTTCGGATCTTTCTACCATTAAAAGTAGTGCTCAGTCATCAGGTATTTATTTACCACCTTCTAGTGCTCGGGGATATTCTTTGGTGTTTAATGCAGCAGGTACTGTGTCTGTTTATCGAGTAAATTCTTTAACCAGTCATGCTACCGGGTATGACGTGCAGGGCGTTGCGCATAACGAAGATATAGATTATAACGGTAGAACCTTGCTTAGTACTCAAGCCATTCCGGTTAACGGTCTGATTTTTGTTGAAGATCATGTGTGGGTGGAAGGTACGGTTAACGGCAGAGCCATGGTTGCCGCTGCTAGGTTTCCTTACAACGCTTCAACCGCCCCAAATATAATGGTTAGAAATAATTTAGTTTATTTAGCTAAAGACGGTAATCACTCACTTGGTTTAATTGCTCAGAAACATTTTTTGATTACTTACCATTCTGCCAATAACTTAGAAATTAATGCAGCAATTATTGCTCAAAATGGTAGCGCGCAAAGGTATAATTTTGGCAGCGGTACAACTAAAAACACCATTACCATTTATGGCTCCATCTCCAGTTTTGGAGTATGGACTTGGAGCTGGGTTAACAGTAGCGGTACTGTTATTTCCGGTTACCAGAATACTGTAACTAACTATGATCAAAGTTTGCTTTATTCTCCACCGCCTAGCTTTCCTTTAACAACTGACGGTTACCAGCAAATTAGCTGGAGTAGCAACTAACCATTGACCAAAATTGAACAAAAATGACAAAATTGAACAAAAATTTTAAATATTTTTTTATTTTAATTTTACTTATTTTCCCTTTTGTAACTCAAGGGGCGGTTTCGGTGAAAGGTGAGGTGCCCCAAAATGCTCCGCTTCAACCTGCACCGGAAGGTCAGGAGCCAAACATTAAAGGAAATATTAATTTTAAAAGTATAGAAACGGTTGAAAGTTCTGATGTTGAAGAACAGGGTTCTCAAACTAGTGGAGAAAACACAGGTAGTGAAGATCCAAGTTCAATCAAAGGGGGAACGGTTGAGGAAAATAAAAATTCAAGCAGGACCGGAGTTTTACTTTTCTTGGTTTTTGGGGCAATATTGGGTTATGTCTATTTTAGGACTTTTCGAAAAAAAGTATAGTCCCAACACCATTTTTTTAGGAAAAAAAGTGGTGTTGGGTAAATGTGCGGACTGTGGTAATAACCCGGTACCACATTTTATTAATTGGTATTTTGAAAGCTTAAATATTCTTTTTACACCCTTAAGGCAGTTTTTATTTTTCAACAGGCTCAGTACTTTTTTTGTTAAATTATTCCGTAACCTACAGATTGGTTATGGTTTGTTTTTATTGGGTAAATTTTTAAGAATATTAAAACTGCAAAATGACATTAGTAAATGTAAAGTAGAAAGGGCAAAGGTTTTATGGGAGGAAGCCGTAAAAAGAGGAATTGTTATACAAGAGGTTTTACTTTTTGGTCGTGGAATAGATGTTTATCTTGCTAAAAAACAGTACACAGTAAACAGAACACAGAACACAGAAAATCAGCTAATATTTTCTGGGCTTCCGAGGCCGGTGGGTTTTGACGGTAAAATTTTGGATTCAATGGATGACAAAGCTTATTTAAAAAGAAAATTTCTTAAAGCGGGATTACCTGTTCCAAAGGGTGGAAGTGCTTGGACCTACAGTCAGGCTTTAAAAATATTTAATAGCATAGAAAAACCAGCGATTATTAAACCCCGGACAGGTAGTCGAGGAAGGCATACTACAACATTTGTTTATAATCAAAATCAGTTTGTGCGCGCCTACAAATCTGCAAAAAAGTTAAATTTTTGGGTCGTAGTAGAACAACAGCTAAAAGGTCCGGTATACAGAGCCACTTTGGTGAATTTTGAACTTTGTGGGGTTTTAAGGGGAGACCCGCCTTTTGTGGTTGGTAATGGCGAAAAAAGTATTAGCGAATTAATTACGGAAAAAAACTTACAGAAATTAGAGAAGGTAAAAGAGGTTACGATAGATCAAGAAGTGGTGAATTTTTTAAAGAAACAGGATTTAACCGCGTACAGTATTCCTAAATTAGGGGAGAGGGTAGATTTATCAGAAAAAATTGGAGTGAACTACGGTGGCAGTTCCAAAGAAGAGTTAAATGTTTGCCACAGTGACAACAAAGAGCTTTTTGTTAAAGCAGCCAAGGTTTTAGGTGATCCCTTGGTTGGTTTTGACTTTATTATTCCTGATATTACTAAAAGTTACAAAGAACAGACTACAGGGTTTATTGAAGCAAATAGTTTGCCTTTTATTCAGCTGCACCACCAGCCTTTACTTGGTATTCCCCAAAATGTAGCTGCTAAAGTTTGGGACATGGTAATTTCCACAGATACACAGATATCGGACAGATGACACTGATTTGACAAATATCGTATAAATCTGTTGTTTTTTAACAATATCAGCGCTATCAATCTCTAAATCTGTGTATCTGCGGATAAATATGATATAATATATTAAATATATACAAGGTTTGAAATAAAATGACTAAAACAAAAATAATAAAAACAAAACATAAGCCTTT
>CAZFTX010000011.1:0-32720 GCA_964521955.1 uncultured Candidatus Saccharibacteria bacterium
ATTTTTTCGTTTTTGCTTGGTTGTTTCTTTAAAAAATCTGACATATTGTTCCTTTCTATTTTTTAAACATTAAATTTATATGTTCTTGAGTATTTAACATTCCGCATTTTTTATATTTTTTACCGCTTCCGCAAGGGCAAGGGTCGTTTCTGCCAATGCTTTCTTTTGCTACCCCGGGCAAAGAACCCGCCGGATCAGTTATGTTTGTAATTAATTGTTTTTGCTCAGCTACTGACGGTTGTTTGGTAACTGCAACTTTGTAAATTAAACTTGAAACTTGTTTGTTTATTTGTTGGACCATTTGCTGAAACATGGTAAAACCTTCTTTTTTGTATTCCACCAAAGGGTCTCTTTGGCCGTAACCCCTTAGTCTGACCGAATCTCTTAAGTGGTCCATGGTGTCTAAGTGTTCCATCCACAATTCGTCCAAAGTAGAAAGCGTAACGTAACGCATAGCTCCTTCAAAAACTTCCGCGCCCATTTCCTTTTCTTTTTTGTCCAATTCTTCTTTTGCAACTTTGGTTAAAGTGTCAATAATTGCAAATTCCTTGTCCGCTGAATTCTTTTGAGCTTCTTGCAAATCGCTTTTAATGGAAGGAGGTAGAGGGAAGAGGGTTCCTGCCTTTTCAACTATTCTTTCTAAAGTACTTTTTTCACCTTCAATCTCGGCAGAAAGTTCAAAAGTAACAAGATTTACAATTTCACTTTTTACCATTTCTAAAATTTCTTCTTTCAACTGTTCCTCGCTAAATTGTGTGTTGCCTGGAACGTAATATCTTCTGCGTTTGTAAATAACGTTTCTTTGGGTGTTTAAAACATCGTCAAACTCAAGCACGTGTTTTCTAGTGTCAAAATTTAAACCCTCAATCTTTTTTTGAGCTGACTCAATAGACCTGGAAACCAAAGAAGCTTCAATTGGTTGGTCGTCTGCCAAGCCCAAAGTTGTCATCATGTTTTTCATTCTTTCACCACCGAAGAGCCTCATAAGGTCGTCTTCCATGGAAACAAAAAACTGCGAAGAACCTGGGTCGCCTTGCCTACCACTGCGACCGCGAAGCTGGTTGTCTATGCGTCTGGATTCGTGTCTTTCAGTGCCTAATACGTGCAAACCGCCGGCATTTTTAACTGCTTCCGCCTCTTCTTTGTCTACCGGGTTACCACCCAAAAGAATGTCCACACCACGACCGGCAATGTTTGTCGCCAAAGTCACGGCTTTAAAATGTCCCGCTTGAGCTACAATATTCGCTTCACGTTCGTGGTTTTTGGCATTTAAGGTCTCAAACTGCACACCTTCTTTTTTCAAAAACTCCGCCAACATTTCGTTTTTAGCAATACTAACCGTACCAATTAAAACCGGCTGACCCTTTTGATTTCTTAGCTTTACTTCTTTGGCTATGGCTTTAAACTTAGCTTCTTCAGTTTTATAAACCAAGTCCGAATGGTCTTCTCTAACCATTGGCCTGTGGGTTGGAATTTGCTCGACTGTTAAAGAATATATTTTGAAAAATTCTTCCTCTTCCGTTTTAGCCGTACCGGTCATACCAGAAAGTCTAAAATAGAGCCTAAACAAATTTTGGAAAGTAATAGTTGCTAAAGTTTTTGACTCAGCCTGAATTTTCACATTTTCTTTAGCTTCAATTGCTTGGTGTAAGCCTTCGCTATAGCGTCTGCCAAACATAAGCCTACCCGTAAACTCGTCCACAATTACTATCTCCCCTTCCCTAACTACATAGTCACGGTCTATTTTAAACAAAGTTTTTGCTTTTAACGCCTGCTCTGTGTGGTGAATAGTGGTCACACCTTTAGAAGTGTCGTAAATATTTGGGATGTTTAAAAGTTTTTCTAATTTGGTAATTCCGTCTTCTGTTAAACTGGTGGCGCGTTTTTTTTCGTCAATTGTGTAATCTTTATGCTCTTCTAAATTTTCAACTATTTTTGCAAATTCATAATACTTACTAGTCGGTTCCGTGTCAGGTGTAGAAATTATTAAAGGTGTCCTGGCTTCATCTATTAAAATGCTGTCTACTTCGTCAACTATTGCAAAAAACAGCTCACGCTGGGTAATTTGATTGATGTGCTGAGCCATGTTGTCCCTTAAGTAGTCGAAACCGTATTCATTGTTGGTGCCATAAGTTATGTCTGCCGCATAAGCTTCTTTTCGAGAAATTGGTCTCATATGCTTTACGTCCATGACTAAACCTTCTGTTTCACTTTCCAATTTGTCCACTTCTTCCTGTTCAGGCTTATACTCCGGGTCATACATAAAAGAAGCTTCGTGCTGAATGGAAGCAACTGTAATCCCTAAATATCTATAGATTGGACCCATCAAAGAAGCTTGCCACCTTGCTAAATAGTCGTTAACCGTAACTAAATGAGCGCCTTTTCCAGCTAAAGCGTAGAGTACTAAGGGTAAGGTTGCAGTTAAAGTCTTACCTTCACCGGTTTTCATTTCCGCAATTTTACCGTCCGAAAGAACAAAGCCCCCCGCAACTTGCACGTCGTAGTGAAACTGGCCAATGGTTCTTTTTGATGCTTCGCGGGTTAAAGCAAAAACTCTGGGAGAAATTGCTTTTAACTTTTTCTTAAGCTCATCGTCCGCACTTAAATCCTTTAATTCTTCTTTAAACTTTTGAATTTCAGACTTAATTTGTTCTTCGCTTAACTTAGCAATTTCTTCTTTGTAGGAATTTACTTCTTCTATTTCAGAAGCATATGTAACTAGTGGGCTTTTTGGAGCAAAAAATTTGGATAAAAAAGACATTTAAACTGGTCTGTTTACGTATAAATACCCAGATATTATAACAAAAATAAGCTTTATTGAAAAGCCTTGTCAGGAATTCTTGGTACAAAGAAAAACCGCCACAAACTCCTTAGGATGTGTTTGTGGCGGGGACGAAGAATGAGGGCTGGTTAACTTGAGGCTGAGCTGTTTTTAACAGCCGCTTGCAGAGACAATAGTGGACAATGTTCGCGCTAATAACAACACTTGAGCCCAAGGCCCAAGGCTTGCCGTCTTCGTGGAGTCGCTGAAACTTCACGCGGGATTTCAATTTAGTGCGGATAATGCAAACGTATTCGGGCCGAACCTCTATCTTTCCAGAGAATAACCGGACCGGATACAAACCAGAAACACCAACGACTTCAAAAGTCCAACCTTCCCATTTAAAAAACTTATTCATGACTCCTCCGGAGAATTTTTTCACGACCAAACCAGTATGACTTCTCTTCAGGTCCTTTGTCAATATCGTACTAGTACAGTGATACACAGAAGTACACAAAAAAGTCTAAATGTAGCTAAGATTGTTTCGTTATGATACTGTACTAGTACGCTAAAGTTACGACTATATAATTAATTTTAAAACTATGCGCTATGAACACAAGTATGGAATTGAGTTAGAAACTCTACTTCAAAAAATTTCTAAAAACAAAGAACTTTTACACGAATTTCTTTTTGACATACTCTCCCCTGTTGAGTACAAAGAATTGGCTGTGCGCTGGCAAATAGTTAAAATGCTAAAAAGCAATACCCCGCACAGGGATATTGCTAAAAGTTTAGAAACCAGTATTGCAACTGTAACTCGAGGGAGCCGAGAACTAATGAATAAAAAAGGTGGATTTAACCGTGTTTGGGAAAAATACTACCAAAAACCTAGCGCTTAGACTTTCTGCGCAAAGTAATTTTTTTGTCTTTCGCCTTGGCCATTTGCTCCTTTATTTTTGGCAAAGCTAAGTCTAAAGCACCATAAAAGTCGGTTGCTCGACCTTCTGCAAAGTAGCCGTTCGGCTGAATGTCTATTTCTACCTTGTTGGTGAGACCAGTTTTGTGTCTTTTTTCAATTTCAATTTCAACTCGAATTTTATGTTCCGGTTTTAAAAACACATCCAAAGTAGAAATTTTTTCTTCAATTGCTTCTTTAATTGAAGGTGTAAGTGTTGTGTTCTTGGCTTTTATTGTAATAGACATAAATCTGAATTGTTCTAATTATACTAATTACTCTAATTTCTAAAACTGCATTTTAATTAATTAGGTTACTTAAGATACTTGCCGCCCGGACGAAATCCATTCAGGCTGGTGTTAATTTTATATAATAATTATACCACATTTAAAACTTTAAGTTCTTTTTCTGAAAAACCAAGCAGTTCAGGTTCAATTTTAAGCAAAATTCCGGTCTGGGAGTGTATTTTTTGTAATACTTTAGACGCTAGTTCTAAAACGCTTTTTGCTTTTGCTTCTCCGGATGAATTTACAATAACCAAGGGTTGATTTTGGTTTATACTCGCTCCCCCAAGTTCCAAGTTTTTTAAACCACAAATATCCAGCAAGAAAGCCGCCGGGATTTTAATTTGGTCTTTTTCCAAAAACTTTTTTGCTTCTAAGGCTACAGCTTTTTCTTCCCCAAAAACAGAGGCTATAGTTGTTTTTAAAGTTGCGTATTCTTTAAAATTTAAAAATGGATTTTTAAAAAAAGAGCCGGCGTTGCCTTTTTTTGCACTATTAGGGAAAGGAAATTTTTTGTCACGGATTTCAATTACTGTTTGACGGATTTCGTTTAAAGTGGGAGTTGCTTGAGAAAATTTGTTTTGCAAATCACGATAGTTTAAAATTGGCCGGGGTGTTTTTGAAAGTTTAAAAGTCACGTCAAAAATAATATACCTGCCTTTTTCTGTAGAATTAAAAATACTTTTTCGATATTCAAACTCACAATCTTGCCCGTCAATGAGGTTTATTGTGTGGTTTTGTGTGTCATAGACCCCAACGGATTTAATAATATTTTTTGCTTCTTGACCGTAAGCGCCCACGTTTTGAACAGCAATTGCCCCGGTGCTACCAGGGATATGAGAAAGGTTTTCCAGTCCCCACCAACTATTTTTGACAGTAAATTCTACCACCTTGTCCCAATTTTCTCCGGCCGAAACTTTTAGTAAAACTTCCGTTTCGTTTTCGCTTACAATTTCAATACCAGAGCCTTCCACCTTCATAACCAAGCCTTTAAAACCATTATCAGAAACTACTAAGTTACTCCCACCACCCAAAACAAAGGTTTCTAGGTTTTTTTCTTTTGCAAAGTTAAAAGCTTCTTGAGCGTCAAACTGATTTTTAACCACACAAAAAAATCTGGCTTCGCCGCCAATTTTAAAAGTTGTGAAAGGTGCTAGTTTTATATGTTCTTTAAACTTCATAAAGCTTCTTTTAGTTCGTATGCTAAACGGTTAAAATCACCGACAGCCATGACTACAACTACGTCGGTTGGTTCTAGTTCATTTTTCAAGATTTCTAAAGCTTCAGACTTGTTGTGCACCAATCTAACTGAATCGGCTGATTTAAGTTTCAAAGTATTTCCACGAATTTCATTTATTACCTGCTCCGATGAAATTGTCGCTTGTTTTATATTTTCACGAGCCGGGTAAATTTCAGAAATCAAAACTCGGTCCGCTGAGTCAAAACTAGTGGCCAATTCTTTTAAGGTTGCTTGGGTGCGGGAAAAAGTGTGAGGCTCAAATACTGCCCAAATTTTAGAGTTTGGGTACTTTAACTTCGCCGCATTTAAGGTTTCTTTTACTGCTGTTGGATGGTGGGCGTAGTCGTCTATTAAAGTAACTCCGTTTTTTGTTCCCACAATCTCAAAGCGCCTCTTAACTCCCTTGTATGTGAGTAAATCTAACGCAATTTGCTCCTGGGAAAAGCCTAAAGCCCTTAAGGTTGCTATGGTTGCCAGGGCGTTGTAAACATTGATTTTTCCCGGCAGTTGAATTTTATATTGTTCGGTTTGACCTAAAAGTGTTGAAGAAATATTTTTAGAAAATTTGTTAAAAATTTCAAACTCTGTAAATTCGCTTGAGTATTGAATCTGTTCAACTTTATAGTCGGCTTCATTGTCTATACCAAAAGAAGCGCTGGATACTTCGGTCTCTCTAACTAACTGACTCAAGGCTATGTCGTCAGCGTTGTAAACAATTAAACCGTCTTCGGGGAGTTTTGAAATTAAGAATCTAAATTCGTCTTGCAAAACTTCAAAATTTTCAAAAACATCCGGATGATCAAATTCTAGATTTGTTAAAACTAGAATATCGGGCTTGTAAAAATGAAACTTAGGAGTTGGGTCGTCAAATTCTGCTTTGTATTCATCCCCTTCAAAAACAAAGTAATGCCCCGTACCGCTGTAAAAGTTTTTGTTGTAATTTTGTAAAATTGCTCCGGTAAAAAAAGAACTATCGTCCAGCTCTTTAAGCATGTGGCCTAAAAAACCTGTGGTAGTAGACTTTCCGTGCGTACCAGTGGCTACAATTCTTAAGCGGTCTTTAGCAAGATGGTATAAAACTTCTGCAAAACCCATGTGCGGTAAATTATTTTCATAAATGAAAGCCACTTCAGGATTGGTCAAAGTTTCTCCAGCAGAAATAACATACAAATCCGAAGGGGTCTTTTTTATATTTTCCGCATTATAACCCTGAAAATATTCCACCCCTAGGTCTTTAATTACACTTTTTGCAGGCTCATAAACTTCTTTGGAGTCAGAGCCTTTCACTTCAAAGCCGGCTTGTTTTAAAAGCCCGGCCGCTGCTGACATCCCCACTCCACCAATACCAACAAAATATACAGTTTTTACGTCTTCTAAATTATGCATGGATTTTAACTTTTAACATTTCTTTAATCTTTGGAACATATTCTACAGCCGTTTCTTTACCCAATTCATAGAATCGGATTATGTGTGAATTGGAAAAATCCCGACTGTCATAAACTCCCATGTCAGGGGTGATGAGTAAGTCGCACTCAGGCTCGTTTTCTTCTTCATCTTCTTGAGCCTTAATTGCCAGGTCTAAGCTTTTTCCTAAAACAGTAAGCATACCCGGGCTTTTTGTATTTAATCCATTTTCTGCTTTTTCATCTTTAAATAAACTTTCTAAATATTCCCAAAAGAAAAACTTTTTAACAAAATTTATTACTTTTCTTAAAGTTACAGTACCGTTTTCAAAAATATGTTTTGTTCCTCTCATGTTTACTCCAACAATAAAGTCTACTTTACAATCTTTTAAAGGTTTGGTGGGCATAGTGGTTAAAAGGCCTCCGTCAACCAAAATTCTACCGCCCCAAATATGTGGTTCAATTAATCCGGGAACTGTACAAGAAACACAGGCTGCTTTTGCAATATTACCAAGTGCTAACCAAACTTTTTCCCCGGAGTTAATGTCTACCGCACCAAAACACATGCTCGGTTTTACGTTTTCAAAGTCTGAATTTTTTGTATGCCTACTTAAAAAGACTTCCAAGTTCCGTGTATGATACAAGCCTCCATGGTCACTTTTTTGAAACAATGCCTTAACGTCTTCCGATTCAAAAGCCAAAACCTCTTTTTTTAAATTTTGTAGCGTACCGCAAGCATAGGCAGCAGCAACTAAGCACGCGCCACTGCACGCTGAAAGAAAGTCGGGATTTAGGTTTTCTTTTTCTAAAACTTCCAAAAAACCAATATAAAAACTGGTCCTGTTCCCAGAACCGCTTAAAGCAAGTCCCCACGTTGGTTTAGTGTTTAAGTCAAGCATGAATACTTAGTTTTATTACCTCGTTAGCAACCAGAGTGTTGGAGTTATGCAACATTAATTTATGAATATTAGTTTTTAAAGTTTTCTGAAGCTCGTGTTTAAACAAAAGCCTGCGAATGGCTTGAGTTAAGAGTTCAGGCAAAGCTATATTCTGCCTCATAACTACAGCAGCGTGATAAAAGTCCAAATAGTCACCGTTAACCTCTTGATGGGTGTCTAAAAGCGGAATAATTATACTAACTTTACTAAAGAATGACAACTCCGCTATGGTTGAAACTCCGGCTCTGGAAAGCACAAGGTCAGAAGCCGTGTAAGCTGCGCCCATGTTGTCTAAAAAGCTTACAGGGAAGTAGTTTTTATATTTGGGAAAAGCTTCAATATTGGATTTACCCGTGGAATGTAATACTTGAACTATTTTGGTTAAAGCGGGTAAGGCTTTTATCACTAAATTGTTTAAAAACTCCGAACCTTGTCCCCCGCCTAAAACTAAAAGTGTGGGCAATTCTTCGCTTAAACCAAAAAACTTTAAAGCTTCCGGTTTTTTTTCTGTTTTAAATTCACGTACCGGGTTTCCTGTACAGATAACTTTTTCACTTTTTGTTTTTTTGTAAAAAATAGGCCAAAAACCGGTAAAGTCTTTTAAGGAGACTTCGAAACTAACCGTGATTTTTTTTGCGACTAACTGACAAAGTTTGTTTGCCAAACTTGGAACTACATCTTGCTGGTGCAAGAGTACTGGAATCTTTAAAAACCAAGCCGCCCATGCTACAGGTACTTGCACAAACCCACCGGCACCCACAACGCAATTTGGTTTATAGTTTTTTAAAATCTTTAGCGCCTCAAAAAAACTTACACCAAGTAAAAAAGGAAGTAAAAAATTATACAAACTAAAGTAACGCCTTAACTTTGCGGCAGTAATTGCTGTAAAGGCTAAATTCGCTTTTTTAGCCAAATGTTTTTCGGGACCTTTGTGGGTTCCCACAAGCAAAAACTCCGCTTTTGGGTGCTGTTTTTTTATTTCTTGAGCAATGGCTAAAAGCGGCACTACCGGACCTCCACTTCCGCCACCAGCAAATAAGATTTTCATAAGATTTAAATTGCCTCTTTATATACTTTTAAAGTTTCCTCCGCGGTTTTTCTCCAAGTAAATTCTTGACCTCTTTTATGGCTGTTAATTTGCAATTGGTGATAAAAAGAACTGTCTCTAGCTAAAAGATAAAGTTTTTCCGCAATGTCTTCAGGATCTAGTGGATCAAAATATACAGCCGCATTGTCGTAAATTTCGTTGAAAACCGGTAAATTAGAGACGGCCAAAGGCAAACCAAACTGCATGGCTTCCACACCGGGAAGTCCAAAACCTTCATGAAGCGAACTGTTAACCAAAGCGTGGGCACCTTTAAACATAGCTTCTAATTCTTTTTGACCTAAATAACCTGTAAAAATAAGCCTGTCTTTATGTTTTATATCCATGGCTTTGTACTTAATGTCCGGGTAATGTTTGTCTGCCTTGCCCACAATAACCAAGTCCATGTCTAACTTGTATTTTTTTAAAAAGGCATCAAAACCCCGAGTTAAGTTTACTAAGTTTTTTTTCCTTTCTAAAACACCCACAAACAAAAAGTACGGGCGCGTAAGCAAAAACTGATTTTTAACTTCGGCTACAGCATTCTCAGAAGCGTCTGTTTTTAAGCTTGAACCTTCGTAAATTACTTCTATTTTAGCTGGGTCTATTTGTAAATATTTTTCTATTTCAGTTTTTGAATATTCAGAGACTGTAATTATTTTTTTAGAATTTTTAGCCGCTGCTTCAATTACTTTTTTATAAGCTAAAAAGTGAATAACGTGAGTTTTTTTTGCCCCGCCGATTTTATGGTGAACCATGTCGTGTATAGTTACCACAAAAGGCTTTTTGTAGAGAATGGGAAAGTTAAAATTTGGAAAATGAACCAAGTCAAGAGAGTGTTTGTCCAAAAGGCTGGAAAAAAATAATTGTTCTTTAAAAGAATAGTGTCTAAACGGCGCCTTAATTAAGTAAATATTGTTTTTAACTGGCAAGTTTTTTAATTCTTCAGATTTTTCAAAACTTTCCGGATTGTAAAACAAAACATATTCATTTTCTAAGTCTATTTCCAATAAATTTTTTACAAGCTCAAAAACATACCTGCCAATGCCGCCATGGTGTGTACCTGCCATTCTCATGTCAATTCCAATTCTCATAATAGTATTCAATAATTCCTCTCCCTCAAGGGAGAGGTGTCCCGAGCTTGTCAAGGGACGGTGAGGGGGATAAATTAGCAAATTAATAAACCACAAGATCAATAAATTACCTATCTATTCTCCAAAGCCTTAAGTATAGTTTGGCTGGTAAGTTCCCAAGAAAATTTTTCTACTCTTAATTTTGCTTTTTCTATTAAGGCTTCTCTTAAGCTTACATTTGACGAAATTTCTTTTAACGCCCCGGCAAGATCAGAAACTGAGTATGGATTAACCAAAAGCGCACTGTCAGCCATAACTTCCGGCAAAGAAGCGACCTGACTTACCACCGAAGGCGTGCCGCAAGCAGCAGCCTCCAAAGGTTGAAAGCCAAAACCTTCATAAAAAGAAGGGTAAACCAAAGCCGTAGCCATTTTAATAATAGCAGGTTTATATTCTTCTTTTACATAGCCAATGTACTTTATTAGGTGCTTTTTTTTGCTTTTTTTTAAAATATCCAAATCTTTTGAATATTTCCAACCCAAACGACCGGCGATAACTAGAGGAATTGGCTCTTCTAAAAGTTCAAAAGCCTTAATTAAACCGCTTAGATTCTTTCTAGGTTCAATGGTATTTAAAAACAATAAATATTTTCCTGGCAAGTCATAAATATTTCTAGCGTTACGCTGTAACGCCTGGTCAACATTTGGTTTGAAGTTTTTTTTATCAATCCCAGGGTAAGCAACAACTACTTTGTTTGGATTCACATTAAAAAGCCTGACAATGTCGTTTTTAGTGGTCTCTGAAACTGCAAAAATCACATTCGCTCTGTTTACCGCATTTTCAAAGTTCAAAAACTTATGCCACAATTTTCTTTTTAAATCGTAAAACTCCGGAGTAATAAAAGGCGAAAGGTCGTGAATGGTTAATGCCAGCTTGTTTTTTATGTTTAAGTTAAATTGGTTTGGGTTTGGTAAAAACAACCAGTCAAACTCCCCTACTAACTTTTCAAAGTTAAACCACCCTAACTTAAAACCTAAGTTTAAAAGTTTGTTCGGATAGTGTTTTACAACCAATTTAGAATTAACATAGTTAAACTCCAAATTTGGTTTAAGCTTTAAACTGTTAAAAAACAAAGTATAGGCATTTTTCCTGTCCATTTCCAAAAGACTATGCACAACGTTATGGCAATAATTCTCTACTCCGGAAACACTTCCGGAAGACAAACTTCTTAAATCAACGACTATTTTCATTTATATGTTTTTCTAAAATACCAACTAAACCTTTTTTAAAATTTTCTTTTGAAAAATTTTCGGCATGTTCTTTTAAAACTTTTGGGTTGTATTTATTAAAGTCCCAGGAGCTAATAATTTTTTTTACTTCTTCTTTATTATAAGCTTTAAAGAATTCACCTGTCACTCCCGGCACAACGGTTTCTAACGCGCCCCCATAGCCATAGGCTAAAGTTGGCGTACCGCAAAGAGCCGCTTCTAAAGGCATTAATCCAAAATCTTCAGTTTGAGGGTAAATATATGCCAAAGCACCGCTGTATTGGTCTCTTAACTCTTGGTCTTCTAAACGGCCGTAAAACTTAATATTTGACCCTGCTATAGAGCGCAGATAACTTTCTTGTCTTCCAGTACCAACAACATGTAAGTGTAAGCCCAAATCGTTAAAAACCTGAATAATAAACTCGTTGTTTTTGTGTGCCTGAAGCCTGCCGGCTAAAAGAAAGTAATTTTGTTTCGCACCTGTATTTTTCCAAAAATCTGTATCTACCGGCGGGTATACAACTTCACTTTCACGGTTATAGTAAGTTTGAATCCGCTTCTGAACTTCTTTTGAATTTGCAATAAAGAAATTAATTTTTTGAGATTTTTTAAAATCCCAACCCTTCCAGTATCTCAAAAACACTTTAACAAAAGGTTTTAACACAGAAGGTGTTTCCTGGTCTACGTAAGTCTTGTCTACCCAAACAAATCGAGTTGGTGTGTGGCAGTAGCAAATATGTTTTATATTTTTCGGAACATTTATATTTTTTACAAAACCTGAGCTGGATGAAATTACAACATCGTAACCCTTAAAATTTAAAGCCTTTACAGCAAAAGGTATAAACGGCAACAGGTATTGCAGGGAAGGAATAAAATTGTAAAAATATTGTAACCAGGAAGTTCTAATGTCCCAGTTTTTGTATTTTTCTTCTACTTTTTTATCTAGTACCAAAGTAAAAACCGGAGCTTCAGGGAACAATTCGTGAAGAGCGTCAACAACCCTTTCTGCGCCCCCAAGTTGTGCAGAGGTAAAACTGTCATGAGCTAATGCAATTTTTAAATCTTTCATCATTACAGTTTTTAAAGCTATATCCACCAAATCTTAAAGGTAAGACAATTTTTTGAGCGAGCCTGCCTGCCGACAAGGCAGGGACTATTTGAGTAAGCTTAAGCGAGCGAGTTCCGGAGTAAAAAAATTGTTCCAGCTTTAAGGTTATTAAAAATTAGTAGTTTTCCTTTGGTTTTTTGGAGAAAAATAAAAGGAAAAAACTTTTTGCTAAAACTTTAACATCTAACCACAAAGACCAGTTTTCTATGTAGTAGGTATTTTGTTTTATTTCTTCTTCAAAAGGTAAGTCTGGCCAGGATACTTGAGCAATTTGGGAAAGCCCAAATATTCCGGGTTTGATAGAAAACATTCTAGCGTAGCGGTTCCTGTACCTTTCAACTTCGTCTAAAACATGAGCTCTGGGTCCCACCATGCTCATGTCCCCTTTTAAAACATTCCAAAACTGGGGAATTTCATCCAGTTTTGTTTTTCTTAAAAACTTTCCAACCTTAGTAACTCTTGGATCGTCTTTGATTTTCAAAAAAGGTCCGGACTTACCGCCTCGACTATTTTTCTCCCACAATTCTTGTCTCATGCTTTCCGCTTTCTCACCACCATACTCTTCCCCTACGGAAAGGTGACTAAACATGCTTCTGAATTTATAGAATTTAAAATCCTTGCTTCTCCCGCCTCTTAATGCGGAATAAATAATTTTCCCCGGACTGTCCAGTTTTATAGCTAAAGCAATTATTAGAAAAATAGGTAAGGTTAAAATAATGCATATTAACGAAGCTACTATGTCTAAAGTTCTCTTTGCCACTTTACCCCAACCATCCAGTGGTGTGTTTTTAAAAGAAATAATAGGTGTTTGGTCCAAATTGTAAGTTTCAACAGTTTTTCTTTGAACGTCGAAAAGGTTTGGTAAAAAACTGAAACTAATGCCCTTGTTTCTGGAAAATTCTAAAAGTTTTAAATTATCTTCGTCCTTTAAACTGACATCTGCCTGAAGAATTTCGTCTAAGCCCGGATTTTTCTGTAAATTTTCCAGGTTTTCCCAAAAATTTTGATCGCTAAAGTCAATTTCCGAAACAATTTTATAACCAAAATATGGATTTTGGTATATTTTTTCAATTACACCTTTTTGGGAACCTTTTCCGCTTACTATAGCTAACCTATGCAAGCCATAGCCTTTGTAAAAAAGAAATTCTTGGAAAAACCTTAAAAGCAATCTGCCAAGCAAAACTAAAGCTAAGCCCAAACCCCAAGTGGCTAAAATAATAAATCTGGAAGGAAAAATAGTTTGGTCAAAAAAGAAAAACAAGATTACTAAAAGCAAACCCAACGAAAGCGCCACCACAACCTTGCCGGCTTCCGAAGAAAATTTACTTGTCCCGCGAATGTTGTAAAGTCCAAAAAAAGCAAAAATTAAAATAAGAATCGGGATCATCTTTCCAACCACAGAAATTAAATCCTGAAAGTTTAACTGGTACAAAATGGGTCCGACCAATTCAATTGAATTTTGGCGCAAGTAAAAAGAAAGAATGCCTGCTAAAAGCAGCATTAACGCGTCAATTGGAATGGAAACTAAATTTAAAACTAGCTCAGATTTCTTCATGTTCTGAACTATATTATACCATTTTTTACAGTTCAATTACAAACTACTTATTCTATTGACATTTAACGTTTATAACACTACCATTAGGGCGCGGAAAAGCTGAACATTAAGCTTTTTTGAATCTTGAAAACATAGATGGAGGAACACAAAATGAGCGCTTCTTTTTGGATTGGCAGATCAAACTCTGGAACACCTGATGCAACCTATGACGATGATTGGGTTGTCCTAGGCCAGAATGATCTATGTTGGCCCGATCACGCACATGCTCGTTACAAGGACGGCCAAATATGGCTGGGCAACAACACGGAGGGAATTTGGTATGAGGACCCAGATGCCGTATACAGCGACGGTTGCATTTGGCTTGGACGCTACATCGGTCACCCAACAGACGCTGACGCACACTTGGAGGACGGTTGCATTTGGCTTGGGCCTCGACTAATTGAAGTAATGAAAGACGACCCAGACGGACGATATGATGGTGACGAAGAAGGAGCTGCCGCAGCGACGGTATTACTACTTTTGTCTGGCGGGGGTAGTTATGAAACTTCACATGATGATTTATCGGAAGAAGAATACTCCTCCACTTCTGAGTACAGCTACTCTGGCGCAAGCCACGAACCATCCGTTTCCACAACACACACAACATCGCCGACCTATACGTCCCCTGACTCACCTTGGCCGGCTTTTCTAATCCTTGCATTAGCTGCAGGATTCTCGTTTTTCTATTTTGTTGACACGACAGAAAATTCTACCACACTCAGCGATCCTGCAACCACTGTAATACAGCCACCTGCTGAACATTTTGACCGCTGGAACTGTGGTCCACAGGACTGCCCAAGTGGGCAAGAACTTGTGGCACGAAAGGCAATTTCGATTTACGAACAGCCACCTAACACCTATAGCGTCGCTATCGGCGAACTGAAAAAGAGTGGTGAACTCTCACCTGGGGAATGGGTGAAAAACATTCAGGGTTTCGTATTAACCCAGCATCATCTTGCTCAAGCGATGAGGGACTCAACGTTCAGTAATACAACTGAACACACCCCGAACCTTTCGGTTGGTGAGACTCTTCACCTATACGGCTACATAGGTGAAGGGTGTTGGAAAGGCTGGAAAGGAGGACTTTGGTACGAAATTTGCCAACCAAACTTGATTTCTGAAGCACCTGAAGGCCAGTGGTGGGCAAAAATATTGAGAGCCGATCATTCCTATGGATGGATCCATGAACGCGACTCGCTTTCTAATCGCGAAACACTTAACACCGAGCTAGGGGTAAAACTCATGAACACGGAAACCCCCTTCGCTCAAAAGATTGAGGAGGCAAAAAAACTAATTGAACTTGGTGCAGATCTAAACGGGGACAGTGGAAGGCACGGAGTCACACCGATCGAGGGGGTTCTTGCTACAAACAGCATTGAATTGTTGCAAGAGATGATGGCTTTAGGCTTAAGTTTGGATTCGACTACCCAGTGTGTCGCGCGATGGTCAACATGGTACGCACTGAAACCCGAGGGTCACAAAATGCTTACTTTTTTGCTCGAGCATGGCATGAAATTGAACTGCTTGAGTGGACCTGTACTGCATGAATACTTAACAGGCGGAACTGATTCAGCAAGTTACCCAGAAGAGGAGGCAATAAAAGTTGCTCAAGTATTGATTGATTTCGGGGTGAGCTTAAATCAAAAAGATTTCCAGAACAAAACCATCTTCGATGTACTGGATTCTGTAAAATCACCCGCTCGTGTTGCTAAGCTGAAAGAGTTTCTCTTACAGCTAGCAGCAGAACGGCAAAAAGAAGACATATAGTCAAACAAGCTCAACTCACGCGCTCATTTAGTTCCAATTGGACACCCTGGGGTTGCTTGAAGCAACACCCAGGGATTTTTTTATTACTATTAATTCAGCAAGTTTGTCATAAACGGTATAGGTTTTTCAAGAAATTGAACACTTTTATTATGTTTGTTATTTACAACATCAGTCTCGTTTGTTTTGTTTCCTAATCCGAGCCGAACATCTACAACATAAACACCTGCCGTCTTTCTAACGTCCGGAATAGTCCAATAGTAACTTATTGGAATAGCTAAAACCAATTCCTGCGTTGGCTGTATTTCATAATTCGCATATTCATTAACCACAACAATGTTATTAAAGTAAACCAATAAATCAAATTTTTTGATTACACTTTGACCGTTATTTTTTATTCTTACGAACACCCAAGTATTTGGGTCATTTACAAAACGATCCTCAGTAAAAAATACATCTTGTACAACTATGTCATCTTTGCCGGATCCGTTTGTATAATCATTATTTGGATTTCTTTCAGTAAATTTATTCTCATAAATTTTAAAAGTTCCAATTAAATCCCATTTCCAAACACTTGCTTCCTTCTTTGCTACCCAATAGATTTCATTTTTATAACTAGTTTGAAACTGAATTTGCGTCTGAGTATACAAAGCTTGAGTTGCTCCTTCAAATACCTCAATTTTTGTTGCAAAATCGGTCATCCCGGCTAACTGAACCATGGCTGATTCTAAATTCTTCTTCAATTCAGGGAGTTTGTTAAGCATTTCAATGCTCTGAGCGGTTAAATATGGGTAGCAGGCGGTATAGTCGCTACTAGGTATAGTCGCAACCTTTTTTACAAGCTCAATTACTTGTGCCCCGTCTTCCGCAGAACTTATGGTATTTGTTGGAAGGTTTGGGTATGTGTCAATGTAGGCTTGGTATAGGGAACTACCGGAAACCTTTGGGGAAGAATCGCTACTTGGAGAAAGTTTTGCTCCTTCCCGTTTAGAAACTACGGAAGCTTGTGATAATTGTGAGTCAAAAGAATTTGCCGGCACCGCGTCTTGTACAGAGTACCCCCAAGTACTCAATACTTCCATACTTGGTATGCCCATTAAGCCAGCTCCGGAAACTAACAAAATTGTACCGTTGTTATTTATTAACACCCCTGACCGGTGCTGTTCTTGGGGCGTACTTATGTCCGTGTCTGCTGGTAAAAAAGAAACATCTCCATAAAGTGCTTTCCCAAAACTAAACCCTAGTGCTTTAAAAACACTTTCAGAAACAAATGCTGCTTTTTTGCCACCCGTTATTAAGTAACAAGTCCCCTTGTCAGTACCCCGGTCTGAGCAAACTATTTTGCCGTCTCGTGGGGGTATGAAAGCACCTTCTCTAAGCGCCATGTCTTCCGCGCTAGCCTGTTTTACAACAGCCCATGAGTTAAAACCGTAAGACAAATACGCCCCTGCAGACGTATAGGGCCTACGTTCTCCTTCGTCTGTAATCATGTAAATGGTTCCATTACTGACTACATTTGTACCTGCAGAATGTACAGCGGCCACAGCAGATGAGTTTATACTTAAGAAACCAAGTATAAAAACAAAAACAACAAACCACAGCCTTTTAAATGTTTTCATATTTTGTAAATTATTTGATAAGCATGGCTTTTCACCATTACCCTTCAATAATATTCTTCACATAAATAAAAGTAAAGGAGGTGTTGTGGATACGACCAAACTAAAACACCACCCTTTAAGGGTGGTGTTTTAGAGGCTTTAAGCAAACTCATAAGCCGAATTCTGTTTTTACATAATCATCTATCTGTCTTAATCATTACTGACTAAGATCTAGCAGCCTACCAAACTTGGCCTTGCACTCAAGTAAGAATTTAGCCGTTTCACCCCTAACATTACTGTTAGGATTAATCCCAAAGGGATTCCTTAGCCTTTCGGCATTAGGCGTCTCTGTTCGCATCTCGCGGATTACTCCGGACGGGTGTTACCCGCTACTACTGCTGACGGGCTCTTAAGAGGTCCATCAACTAAGTGTTCGGACTTTCCTCCCCATTTTTCAAAGAAAAATGAAGCGATTATTCGGTTTGCTTAAAGCAGTATGAATTATAGCAAATTTTGGGTCTTTTGTCAACCCAGTAAAATCACTCTTAGCTCTACTGGATCAATACTCTACAAAAACTTTGCTTATTTTACTTCAAAAGTTACAGTCATGTTTTCGGTAATGTCTTGGCTTCCTGGCTCAATGTTCGGAGAAGCAGATTTAATATCCATACCCATTCCACCCATACCATAACCTTCACTGTACATGGGATAAACCCCTACACTGCCGGATTCAGACACGCTCACCACTTTACCAAGTTTTAATCCTGCGCTTTCAGCCAGCTCCTGAGCTTTTTCTTTAGCTTTTTCAATAGCTTTCTTTCTGGCTTCTTGCCTTAAGTTGTCGGGATCGTCAAAGGAAAGAGAAACTCCGCTTATTTCGTTTGCACCTTCACTAACACCGCCTTGAAGTATTTTTCCTAACTGTTCAGTCCCCTTGTCTACACCGCGCACTTTTATGGTTATGGTTTGGTTTAACTGGTAACCAATTATGGCGCTTCTGCCGTTACTGTAGTCGTATTGAGGGTAAATATTGAACTGGGAAGTAGAAATGTCGTCTTTGTTTATTCCCTGTGACTTTACGTACTCAATAATTTTATTAATTTTCTTACTGTTCTCTTCCTGCACCACCGAAGGAGAAGACCCTTGGGTTAAAACACCCAAATTAACGGTAGCTAAGTCAGGCGTAGCCTTAACTTTGCCTTCAGCTGAAACTGAAATGGTGTTTTTTGGGTTTTTGTTGCTGTAATTGTCACTTAAAGTTTTTGCTTTGTCTGCAATAAGCAAAGCTACAAAAACTATTAAAAGTGCACCTAGGCCCGCAACCAGCCACTTTGGCAAGACACTTGAAGACATATTTTCTTCGTTCATATTTGTTTCTTAAATTTTAATTCTTACATATATTATACGACATTTTTTCTAAAAAGTAACATTAAATAAAAAAGGCCGGCAGGATCCCGAAGGATCCTGCCGTGTGTTTTGGCTTGCGCCTGCCGAGTGTGCCGGCGCCCACTGACTACGAATCTGTCAGTAAGCGCGCGGCGCCGGCGGCCGGCGTCAGCGGTTTGCGGCTAAATCTGGCCCGCGCCCGAAGGCGTAAGCTCTAAGCCCTGCCCGCGCCGTGTCCGATTTGATCCGCGGACTTCAGCGGCACGCGGCGACGTTCGCTGTTTTCAAGCCGTTATTGGTGCGCACCGTCAAAGAAATCCTGACAGTGCGAAAAGAGAGCGACGACGCGATGTGGTCGGCATGTACTTTCTTTTCCTTTCATTGAAGTTTCCAACAAAAACGAACTTGATGTTCTTGGTCACTGACATGTCCGCAAGGGTACACCCTGGCTAGGACGCCACTCAGGGCACCTAACAAGGGTAATAGTCAGGCGAACTGCCACGAAATCGAATCGTGGAATTCATACTCAGTAGCTCCTCCTTTTTGAGCTTTGAACATTATACACTATTAGCCCTTTTTTGTCAATGGCAAAAACCCTTATAAATTAACAAAATAGGCCTAAATCATTGACTTTTAGGCCAAAAGCTGATATTTTACTAAGTCAGAATCAACGCAAAGGGGGCGCCGATGGAAGAACAAATGAGGAGAACGTCATTTTGGGAAAAGGTTCTGGAGTGGGCAATTTGGGCTGTGATGGTCCTTATAGTGTTCATTCCCTACAAAACCATGGACGGCATAAGATTTCTGGTGAAAGCTCGAAGCCGGTAACCAAACGAAGCATCAAAAGAGCCCCGAAGCGGTATGCTTCGGGGCTCTGATCATTTTTAGATGTGTTTTTCTACAAGCTAAAAGCTATTAGCTACAAGCTTGCCTTAACGCTTAGCCCACCCATTCGACAAGCTCAGGATGGCCGAAACTAGCGCTTCGCCCACTGAGGAGCGCGTCTTGCACGTTTAAGCCCTGGTTTCTTACGTTCTTTCTTTCTGTCATCACGGGTAAGCAAACCATTTTTCTTTAAAACTTTTCTAAGTTCAGGTTCTAACTTGCTTAAAGCTGTAGCAATACCGTGTTGAATAGCTGTAGCTTGAGCGTTACTACCACCACCTGAAACGTTAGCTATAAAATGAAAAGCATTCTTAAGTCCGGTTAATTCAAAAGGTTTGTAAATGTCTATTAGGTGGTACTTGTAAGTAATAATGGTTTCAATTGGTTTTTTGTTAACCATGCTTTCACCTTCGCCTGAAAAAAGACGAATATTTGCAATTGCCGTCTTTCTTCGGCCGGTTGCAAAAATATACTTACCTTTTGGAAGTTTTTCTTTAAAGTCAAAACTAAAAGCAGGAGCTGTTTGCACCGGCGCTTGAGAAATCACTTCTGCTACAGGAGCAGACTTATGCTTTTCTTCAGCTACTACCTTTTTTTTCTTTGCTACGGATGGCTTTTTTACCGCGGTCTTTGAAGTTGTTTTTGGAGTTACCATACTTTGTCAATTTTAAAATTATGCGAATCGCCTTTAACCAGTTTCAACCTGGCCATTAAGGTTTTTCTAAATTTAATGTCATCAATCATGTTAAAAACTGCCTTCTTTAAAACCTCTTCCGGCTTTTGCTGGTAAACATCTTTCAACTTTTTAGTCTTTAATCCGCCCAAATAACCAGAGTGGGTATAATACTTTTTCTGTTCCAATTTACGGCCAGTGAATTTCAACTTCTCCACGTTGGTAGCAACCACAAAGTCGCCTTGGTCCATGTGAGGTGTAAAACCACGCTTATGCTTACCACGAAGCAAGTTTGCAATAATAGTTGCAACCCTGCCCATAGACAAGCTTGAAGCATTTACCTGATGCCATAGTCTTGGTGCTGTTTTTGAAATTGTAGTGTGTTGAGCTTGCATTTTTTTAGTCTACTAATTCAATTATTACTTTAGATGCCCCAGCTTTGGGATCGTTTAATTTAATCAATCTGGTATAACCACCTTTTCTCTCTTTGTATTTCGGACCAACAACTTCAATAGCTTTTTTTGCAGCCATAGGGGTAAGTTTTGAAAGAAGTAATCTGCGAGAATGTAAGCTGGAATCCTTCGCCTGAGTAATGACTTTTTCCACATAAGGCTTTACAGCTCGCCCACGCGCATACGAAGTTTGAATTTTTTCATAAAGCACTAACGAAGAAGCCAAACTTCTTAAAAGTTTACGTCTTGAATCCATGCCTTTACCAAATTTTTTCTTCTTTAAATGCCTCATAAAATAAAAATTAATTTCTACCCAAAAACTCCAGAATTTCTTGTATAGACTTGTCACCAAGTCCTGAAAGACTTGAAACTTGCTCGGAAGTTAAAGACTTTAATGCTTCCATTGTAGTAATACCGTTTTTTACCAAGGCGTTCTTTGAACGAGTAGAAAGAGTTGAAGCTTGAATTTCGTTTTCACCTTCGGTCTCAACAATTTCGTCGCTTGGAATTAGAGTTTCCGCAATTGCTTCCTCACTTTTTACAACGGACTCAATTTGAGCTTCGGAATTACCATAAATCATAGTAAAATGATCAACTAAGATATGAGAAGCAATATCTGCAGCTTCCTGACCGTCAATACTACCGTCAGTTTCTATAACCAATTCTAACTTGTCAAAGTTAGTAAGTTGTCCAACACGAACGTTAGAAACGTCAAAATGGACTGACTTAATAGGTGTAAAAATTGCATCAACAGCAATCATGCCAATTTCTTGCTTACGGCCTTCCCTGGCCTCAACCGGCATATAACCACGTCCCTGTTCAACAATTAATTCCATATCCAATTCGGAATTTTTGTTGTCTAAAGTTGCAATATGTAAGTCTTTACTTACTACCTGAACCTGGTCGGTTTCTTTTATTGAGGCTGCGGTAACTATCTTCTCACCCTTCTCTTTTAACTGAATTCTTACAGGTTCATTGCTAAAACTCTTGATTCTAAGTTGCTTTAAATTTAAAATTATCTGAATGACATCTTCTTTAACGTTAGGAATTGTTGAAAACTCATGGTCAACAAACTTTATCTTAACAGCGGTAACCGCTGCGCCTGGCATAGAAGAAAGCATTACCCTGCGCATAGCGTTACCAATAGTAACACCATACCCCGGATAAAGAGGCTCTAAAACTATGCTATATTTGTTTGCACCCAAAGATTTAACCTGGGCTCGATTTGGAAGTGGAATTGCTTCCATAGAAGTCTCCAAAAACTAATTACAACTAAACTTAAAACTCAAACCCCCTTTAGAGTTGTAAGTAAAAATGCAGTTAGTTATTATTATTTTAAGTTCTACTATAATGCTCAACAATAAGTTGAGTGTTAATGACATTGCCAATTAAATCTGAGTTTGGAGCGGTCAAAACTTTCATAGAAAGTTTTTCAGGAGTCACCGCTACCCACTCTTGGCTTTTAAAAGCTTTAAGTTTTTCCTTAGCTTTTTGCATATATGCGGAAGCCGCTTTTGAAGGCTTAACAGAAACAGTATCACCAACTTTGGCTGAATAAGAAGGAATGTCTACTCTCTTGCCATTTACTTCGAAAAATCCGTGGTTTACAAGTTGTCTAGCCTGAGCTCTGGTTTCCGCAAGTCCAGAACGGAAAACCAAATTATCTAACCTCAACTCCAACATTTTTAGCAAATTTTCACCCGTAACCCCTGGCTGACGCAAAGCTTTTTGGAAATAGTTTGAAAACTGCCTTTCAGTAACACCATACTGTACTTTGGCTTTTTGCTTTTCCTTAAGCTGAACTCCGTATTCAGAAGGCCTGTTTCGGTTTTGGCCATGTTGCCCAGGAGCAAAGTTACGTTTTTGCATAACTTTAGCGTCTTTGGGTGTAAATGCCATACCCAGTCTTCTTGCTTTTTTTACTTTTGGTCCTGTATATCTCATAACTTAATTTAATGATTGATCATGATTGCCCAAGATTGACATGATTGTCATAAAACATTCTTGTTCAATCGTAAATCTAATTTAATCTTGGTCAATTCTTAAACTCTTCTTGGTTTTTTAGCTCGAATACCACCGTGTGGAATTGGTGTCTGATCTTTTATAGTTAAAACATTTAAAGGACTACTTTGCAATGCCCTAACAGCAGACTCTCTTCCTGAACCAATACCTTTAATAAACACATCTACTTCAGCAAGTCCGCGTTCCTTTAAACGTTGTAGTACATCTTCCATTACTTTTTGCCCTGCGTAAGGAGTTGACTTTTTTGAACCTTTAAAACCAATTTTTCCGGCACTGCCCCAAAGCAAAACGTTACCAGTAAGATCGGTTACAGAAACAATGGTATTGTTATATGTAGAATTTATATAAATTTTACCCTTTGTAATTTTGTTCTTAGACTTTTTCTTCTTTGACTTAATTTTCGAAGACGCATCAGCAACAACCTCTTCTGTTTTAGAGGCCTTTACTTCTTCTTTTTCAGTTACAATTGTTTCTTCGTCCATATAAAAATAAATTATTCTAATTGTACTAAGTGCTCTAATTGTTCTAACTCCTAGATCAATTAGGTAAATTAGAAATTAGGTCAATTTAATTAAGTCTTTTCGTTTGCATTCTTTCTGCCTGAACCCGCAGTCTTACGAACATTTCCTCTCCTTGTACGGGAATTTGTTTTAGTTCTTTGCCCCCTTACCGGAAGACCGCGAATATGACGCACACCTCTGTAAGCACCAATTTCTTTAAGTTGCTTAATATTCATCTGAACTTGCTGCCTTAAATTACCTTCAACTTTAAAATTCTTTTCAATATAATCACGTAAACGGTTTAGGTCGTCTTCGGCTAAGTCTTTAGTTCGAGTATCTGGATTAATCTTGGTTTCTTTTAAAATTTTTCTAGACAAACTAAACCCAATACCATAAATAACTGGCAAAGCTGCCTCAATTCTTTTTTCATTTGGAATGTTTATCCCTGCAATACGAGCCATAAAATAGTTATATGTTATCAGGTTAATAAAGCTATAAAGTACTAAAAGAACTTGATAACTTTACAAACTTTTTAACTCTTAATTTTAACCCTGTCTTTGTTTGTGCTTAGGAGTCGAGCAAATTACATAAATCTTGCCAAATCTTTTGACAATTTTACATTTCTTACACATTGGTTTTACTGAAGCTCTAACTTTCATTATAAATTTAAAATTACTTATTTTATACAACTAACGCATTCTTCGAATTATCCTGCCTTTGGAAAGGTCGTATGCGCTCATTTCAATAATTACTCTGTCTCCGGGCAAAACCCTAATCATATTTACTCGCATTTTTCCAGAGAGGTGGCCCAAAACCGTTTGACCAGAATCCAACTGGACGCGAAAAATAGCATTAGGCAAATTTTCAACAACTTTGCCCTCAAGCTCTATTGTATTCTTATTTTGACCAGACTTCCCTAAGTCTTGAGTACTGGAAATCAAATTATTCTACAAATTTAATAAGCCTCCAAATTCTATCATAAATAGAAATTTTGTCAACTTTTTATAAAGTACTAAAATATGCAATAAAACTGCCTTAAATAAGAGAGATTTACAAACTTATTTTTTACTGCTTAAAATTGTAATTTTATTTTTCCACCACGGCATTTTCTTTTGCCAAGATGGGGCCAGGGTAATGTCTACCCTTTCAACTTCCATACTAGATGTAATTATGTTATTTACTTCCTCTGGGCTCTTACCAGTTAAGCTTTCTGAAAGATTACTTAAGTCCAATTTGTACCAGGCTTTACCTTCAAACCTTGTAGAAAGTACCCCATAGGCAGTACTTAAATCTAAATTTTTTACTTTTGGTTCAATAATACTTTCAGTTGGTGTTGAAAGTTCCTTGTTTAAACTTAGAGTTTGCCCAACTCTTTCGCTAACAATTGTTTGTAAATCTTCTGTTTTGAAAGTTAGACCTTCAATTTTCAACTTTAAAAATGCTTCAAAATTTGGTGTTTGAGTACCTGCAGTTTTATCGGTTTTAAACTCCACAACTTCGAAAACGTAAGATTTTTCAATCAAGACGGCGCCTGACTCCTTTAATTTTTCATTTAAATCTAACAGAGCTTTGGCATTTAAATCTTCCTGTGCTTTGGCAATGTCCTGCTCTGAAACAAAAGAAAGATATCTAGTTGTTCCCCCAGTAATAGCAGTAAAAGCTTTAGCATAAAGAATTTGAGGTCGCGAACCGAAAACCTGGTTACTAATTTCAATTCTTGTGCCGGCAGGAATGTTGTAGTCCTCCCCTCCCTCAACTGCAACTATTTCAACTGGTTCGCCCAAACTTTGCTCATCAACTTCTTTAGTGGTTGAATTTTTATATTTAGTTGGTGGCAATAAAACCACGTCAGAACTTAAAGTATACAGCTTGGTTCCAACTTTTAAAGTTGTTGTGTTTGCCTTTAAATTTATGGGAGATCCTGTAAAATTATAAATTTTTATTGTCCCACTACTAGGATTACCAACACTTTTCTTGCCTTGGCTTTGAAATTTTCCTTCCACTTCCAAAACTTGAGAAACTTTCACTGCAGGGATTACAAGCTTTATCACATCAACTTCTTTAACGCTTTCTGCATAAGTAATCTCCAACTCACGAACCAAACTTTCCGACTTTGGAATTATTACAACATCCGCCTTCGGAAGAACAACAAAAAACACTGCGAAGACTGACAATATTGCAAGGATTAAAAACAACCACAAAACCTTATGGGAAGACTTTTTAGTTTCTTCAAAATTAACTTCCTTAGAGACGGTAGGAAAAATATGGTCGCTCACAGTAATACTTGGAACCATAGTAGTCAATTTTCTTTTTCCTTTAACTATTTTTGCTGTGGCGTTTGTTTCTATACCGGCCTTTTTCTTAAGGGCAATTGTTTTTTTAGGCTCTGCAAAAACTTCTTCTGAATTCTTTTGAAGATTAATGTCGGAAAAACCCGGTTGAGTTTTTGTATTTTTTGGTAAAAATTTTATTTCAAAACCCGCTTCCTTGGCATAAGCTTGACCTTTCTCATCCATGGTCAAAATCGAAACCTGTTTTTTTAAAAGGTCTACCTGTTTTTTTAAAAGTCTTAAATTTATGCTGTCATTAAACAAAAAACAACGTTTAGGACAAACTAAAACCACTTCCGTTGCCTTTTCCCTTTTAAGTCTCGTAACTATACGGGAAACGTCGTCTTCTAAATTTATATAAATACTGGGAACCATGGCTAAGTACTTAAACCTTAAACTATACGTATTCTAGGTAATTTGTCAGATATTAGCAATGACTTCAAATTATTCTAATTGCCCTAATTGTTCTAAATAATCTGTAGTTTTAGGTCAATTAGGTTAATTAGACATTAGAATAATTCTACAATAACCCTTTATATTGCAATCTTTTGCTGAAGCTAATGTTTTTACTATTTTCTACCTGAGGCTGATTGTAAGGATCCACACCCCTTAAAAGTGAAGAGTAAACGGCATAGAGCTGCCAAAATGCTGAAAATTTTCCCATCTCAAAAGCACTAAAGTTCTCCACTTCTAAGTGAGCTAGTGGAATAGAGTTAATTTTGGCATCCTCTAAAGTCCCTTGAAGTTCAAACTGCATTATTTTTTCAAGGGGAATTTTACTGACATCGGCTACATGCCTGCCCCGAATCTGAACTGAACCGGTCTCGGCCGGGTAAATTGCAGTACCGGCATTTTGAAATTTTTTCGCACTAAAGAAAAACCCGGCAATATTTTTTCGTCCTCCAAAAAACCTTTGGTTAGTATGATGTTGAGACTCCGGTGCTTCGTGTGCAAAATATGTTTGCCCTTTCTCCGCTTTTCCAAAAGATTCGTGGCAAAGCTGTACAATTATAGCCGACATAGGAAAAAGGCCATGAGAATAAAAAGGCATAAAAACATCAACAAAACCTTTTTGTTCAAGCTGCCAAAAAATACTGGCAGTTTTAAAACTATCATTTTCTTTTTCAAATACATGATAAAACTCCAAAGCACCTTCATACAAGGCCTTAACATCTAAGCCTGCTATGGCAGCGGGTAGTAAGTTAACTTCGGTTAAACCGGTATACCTGCCGCCTATTGGAGGATGAGTAACTATTTTACTTTTAATTTTTTCGGCAATTGCTCTTAAAGGACTACTCTTGCCGGTAACAACTAAATTTGGATAGTTTAAAAACTGAGAAAAAGTTTCTAATTGAGTCATGTTGTCACCAGACTTACTCACGGAAATGACTAAAGTATTTTCAGGTTTAAATTTTGTTTTTAGCTCAGTAATGTAGTCAGGATCAACAGTACTTAAAAAAACAACATTTTTAGTTGTAGAATACTTTAAGCTTCCATAAAAACCTAAAATTGGGCTAACGCTTCCTCCATGGGCAATTACCAATATGTTTTCATAACCAGCGTAAGCTTTTTTAAAGTCTTCCAAAAGCTTAAAGTCGGGCTTATAACTAACAAAACCGGGAACCTCAAGTTTCCCTAGAACTTCAATACTTTCAGCTTCAGGACAATTGTAAAATTGAAGATTCATAAATTTTGTTTACTTTTTACTGTTTACAGTTTACTAGCTAACCGTAGCTTTAATCCTTCTCACTCCTGCTGAAGAGGCTTCTTCTTTGGTTATTTTAAACTTGCCAATTACTCCGGTATGCTCTACATGCGGACCACCACAAAATTCCCTTGAAATAACTTCGTCATTTTTTTCGTCAAAAACTGTGTAAATAGAAACTGTGTCTTGATACTTCTCACCAAACACACCAACCGCACCCAAATCCCTGGCCTCTTGTAGGCCCATGGTTTCTCTTTTAACTTTTAAATCCCTCACTATCCAGTCGTTAACTAAAACTTCCACGGCGGCAATTTCTTCGGGAGTCATTTTTTTAGTATGGGTAAAGTCAAAACGAGTTCGCTCTTCGGTTATGTTACTGCCTTTTTGCCAAACTTCTTCGCCCAACACTTGTCTTAAGGCAGCGTTCATTAAGTGAGTGGCAGTGTGTAAACGAACGATTTTTTCACTATGAGAAGCCAAGCCACCTTTAAACTGTCCAGCTGAAGCAGTTCTAGAAAGTTCTTGGTGTTTTTTCTGATAGTTTCTAAACTCTGATGCAAACTCCTCTTTATCAACAAAAAGCTTATAACTTAATAATAGTTCATTAATTAACTCTAATGGAAATCCGTAAGTTTGATACAGATCAAAAGCATCCTTTGGATCTAACGCGTTTACAACGTACTGAGATTTGGGGACATCTGCACCTGCCTGACCTATGTGTGCAATATAATTTTCCGATTTTTCCTGCCCTTTTTGTACCAGCTTGTTAAACTCCTTGAGTCCTTTTTCTAAAGTACCCTCGAACTTTTTTTGTTCTGCTTCAATAGTTTCAAAAATTCTTTCAGAATTTTCTACCAACTCAGGATAGCTTTCTGCGTAAGTAGCTGTAACTTTACCAATAAGTGCGTTTAACCAACGGTGCTTTAAGTTTAAAAGCCTACCCATAACCATAGCCCTTCTCAACAGCCTTCTAAGTACATAGCCACGGTCTTTGTTTGAAGGTTCAACTCCGTCCGAAACCATAAACACGGAAGCTCTAACATGGTCTAAAATAATTCTGGCTTTTTTAACTTCCTCATTGGTCATGATTTCCTGATCCAATGCCAAAACTTCCCACATATCTTTAAACAAATCGGAGTCAAAAACAGATTGCTGATTTAGTACGGCTGCTAATATTCTTTCTAACCCGCCACCAAAATCTACATTTTGTTGCTTTAATTTTTCAAAACCTGTTTCTGTCTTAACGTATTCCATAAATACGTTATTACCTATTTCAATAAATCTTCCGCAATCACAATTTACATGACACACCTGATTTTTAAATTGAGATTTCTCGTGTATGTTTAAATGAGCTCCATAATCCCAAAACATCTCTGAATCAGGTCCGCCCGGTTCTCCCACAGGCATACTACTTGTAACTCCGGCTCGAGACCACCAATTTTTTTCTTCAGGGTAATAAAATATCCGCCCATCCTGCAAACCCAAAGTTTCCGACATGTCAACAATCTTTGCTTCAATACCTTGAGACTTAAACAACTCCTGCCAAATCTTTGCAGATTCTTCGTCTCTAGGTACACCTATCTCTTCTTTTCCCCTAAAGACCGTTACGTATAAATTTTTTGGATTCAAACCTGCTTCTTTAGTTAAAAATTCAAAAATCCAATTAATTTGCTCTAACTTAAAATAGTCGCCTAACGACCAATTACCAAGCATCTCAAAAAACGTGGTATGACGGTTGTCACCAACTTCCTCAATGTCTTGTGATCGGAAACATCTCTGAGAATCAGCAATCCTATTCCCTTTTGGATGTTGCTGTCCAAGTAAATACGGCACCATTGGCTGCATACCGGAACCTGTAAATAACGTTGTAGCATCATTTTCGGGTAACAAAGAAGCCGAAGGAATAATTTCATGTCCTTTGGACTTAAAAAATTCTAAATATTTATTTCGTAATTCCTGTGCGGTAATTTTCATACTTAAGAATTATTCTAATTACTCTAATTGCCCTAAGTGCTCAAATAAAAACTGGTTCAAAATTTAGAATAATTAGAAATTAGGTTAATTAGAAATTATTTCTAAAGCTTTTTCCATCTGAGTGTCTTTACTGTTTTTTATGTCGTCTTCAGTCAGCTTAACTTCAACGTCTGGGTGCAAACCTTCTTTATTTAAATTCTTGCCGCTTGGAGTAACCCAACGTGCAACTGTTACTTTAACCGCCGCTCCGTCTTTTAAGTCAATCAATTCCTGCACACTGCCTTTCCCAAAACTTTTCTCACCAATTAAAGTTGCCTTTTTCAAATCTTGCAAAGCACCTGCCAAAATTTCTGAAGCAGAAGCGCTGCCACCGTTTATTAAGACTACGGTTTTATAATTTTTTATCCTTGGTACCCCGAAAGATTTATATTCTGTATTTGCGCCTTTGCTTTTTTCTTCAGTAACCACTTTAGTCCCGGGATCCAGCCAAAAAGAAGCCAAATCCACTGAAGTTTGCAGGTAGCCTCCGGGGTTGTTACGCAAGTCAACAATAATTCCGCTCACTGACTGGTTTAAAACTTCATTGACCGCTTTTTCAAACAAAGCTTTGGTATCTTCACCAAATCTGGAAACTGTAATTACAAAAACTTTTTTTCCGGAAATTTCCTTAGTTTCCCATTTTACACTTTTGATTTCAATTTTATCCCTTATAATTTTCACATCAAAACTGTCTAACTTGCCCTCACGAAAAATACTAAGCGTAACTTCTGTACCTTTTTTTCCTCGAATTTTACTCACAGCTTGTTCCACCGTCCAACCTTGAGTATCTTCGCCGTTTACTTTAACGATAAAATCACCAGCTAAAATTCCTGCTTTTTTTGCCGGGGAATCATCTAGCGGGGCAACAATAACAATGTTATTGTTTTTCATTCCCACCTCAGCTCCAATACCGTCAAAACTACCTTTCAAGTCAGTTTTAAAACTTTCTAAATCTTTAGGTTCAAAAAAACTTGTATACGGATCACCTGCCGCTGCAACTGCTCCTCGAATTGCGCCATATAAATATTCTTCAGGAGTAGGCTTTTCTTCTATATATTTGTCATTTACTACATTCATCGCTTCCCACAAAAGACTATAATCCACATTTTTTGGGGCGTCGGCTGTGTTTACCACTTTGAATTCTTTTGGTTCAAAAGCATACCCACTTTTTCCACTCTGAAAACCGGCATAGTATGCCACACATACTATAATTAAACCAATTATAATTTTATGAGAAGCTGGCTGTTTTTTTGTGTCAATGTTGTTTTCTTCGAAGTTTTGAAGATCCATTTTTATAAGAGTTTAATGACATTTATACTTGTTTATAATAGCAAAAAATCTATGTTTAATCTACCAATAAATTACTAGCTTAAACCCTAACTATTTACTCACATAAGGCTTTGACTTAAAAAGATTAATAAAAACTAAAACAAAGAATCTTAAATAAATTCCTAAAAAAATAACTGGGTGGAGCACGAAGGGATATTTATTAAAATAATGTTTTTTGTAAAAAATCCACATAGCGTCGTGGAACCACTTTAGGGCTTTAAAAGGAACCTGTGCGGAAGAAGCACCCTTAAAGTGAGTAATGCGACTTTGTGGGTAATACCATACTTCATAACCTTTTTCCTTTACCCTTAAACACCAGTCCAAGTCTTCTCCGTACATGAAAAAACTTTCGTCTAACAAACCCACACTTTCAATTACATTTTTTTTAATAAGCAAAAAGGCGCCCATGACTGAGTCCACCTGCATGGTTTCATCTTCGCTTTTGTCTAGGTAGTTGTAGTCTTTGTTATTTTTTAAAAACAATCTTAAAAAACTATTAACCGGATTTGGAAACCTTCTTCTGCAGGCTAAGTCTAAACTACCGTCGGGTTTTAAAACTTTACACCCCACAATTCCCAAATTTGGTTTTTCTTTTACAAAAGCTAAAACTTTTTCTAAAGTGTCTGGTTCTAGCTTTGTGTCGGGGTTTAAAAGTAAAATATTTTCTCCTTGGGCTTTTTTTATCCCTAAGTTATTCCCGGCAGAAAAACCAGTGTTTTGATTTTTGATTAAAGTGACTTTCTGATTTTGTGATTGACTAGCAAAATGTTCTAACCACTCATAGGTCCCATCTGTAGAACCATTGTCTACAACTATAACTTCAGCTTGATATTTCTTTTGACCACTCCCAAAAGACACATTTTGCGAAGCAAAAACACTAGGCAAAAGCCTAGCTAAGTCATTTTTACTTTTATAAGAAAGAATAATTATTGACAAGTCCATAACTTTGACTTTTTAGAATAAATATATTACTATACTGGGTTCGAAGTCGACAGGAGGTGAAAAGAATGAAGCAAGGATGGATCAGATTGAATTCCAAAGGGGTTTTCTCCAACCCTCATACTGGGGAGATACTTCCGCAACCGGACACTTTCACAGTGCTGAAAGCTATCCGGGGTCATGCTGGGTCTAACCCTAACCCCGGATTCTACGTTTGCTTGGGGGAAGGAAAATTCGTCGAAATCGACAAGCACAGTAGGAGGAAGAGTAGCCTACAGATCCTGAACACTGAACAGCTATGCCGCCAAGCCTGGGCCGTGCGCAACAACGGTTTTGCTTTCTTCAATCTCGAAGCAAAGCTCACGTTGGAATAGGCATCCACTGCCACATTGGCCAACGACAACACTATGGCGCCGACACCCTCGGCGCCACTCTTATTTTAAAATCATTTTTCTCTTTTTCCACATTTTTGGCAAAGTCTTAAAAAACTCGAGAAGAATTTTTAAAGTACTAGTTTCAAACAATACTATATAGACTAGCATAAAAAACTCACGAAAGAAAAACTGAGGATAAAACCATTTACTGTTTTTTACATACATAAAAATATGGTTTTTGTAGTTTAACTCCCTAATTCTCTGAGGCAAAGCACGATGGTGTTTAACAAAGTCTATTACATGCAAATACCCTTTTTTTGAAGACCCTGCTCCACGCCCGTGAAAACCAATCGCCTGGGGAACGAAAACGTTTTTCCACCCCGCATTTGCCATGCGCCAACTTAAATCTACGTCTTCCCAGTAAGAATGAAAGTCTTCATCAAAAAACTCCATAGAATTTTCCATATAGGCTCCCTCTCCTGGCGAGGAGAGGGTTGGGGTGAGGTTAAATTTTATCATTTTAGTAGTTTCGAGCGCAGCTCTTCTATACATAGCTCCTGCGGCAGAAACAGCTTGAACGTTTTTTTGCGCATCGTACTGCCCTAAGTCTACTTCATGCTGTCCCCTGTCCCTTCCCCTTCCCGACTTAGAAATAACAACGCCGGTACTATCTAGGGTCTTATAGTTTTGTTTATTAACATTAAATTCTTCACTTTTCACTTGCAACTTTTCACTTTCAACTTTATATAGTTTCCCCGTAGCCCCGCCAACTTTAGAATCTTTGAACGCTTCTAACATTTTTTCTAAATAATCCGGCTCTAGTATTAAATCCGGATTTACTAACTGATAGAATTCCGACTCTTTCTTTTCAAAAACTAAATTATGCCCTTTGGCAAAGCCAATGTTGTACTTTGGGTCTATTATTTCAACTTGAGGGAACATGTTTTGCAAAAGTTCCTTACCACCGTCCTCGTTACCGGAAATTATCGCAACAACTTTAAAGTCTTTAAAAGTTTGGGCAAAAATACTTTTAAAGACAGGT
>CAZFTX010000012.1:0-26239 GCA_964521955.1 uncultured Candidatus Saccharibacteria bacterium
TCAATGGATAGAGCAGTGCTCTTCTAAGGCATTGATGTTGGTTCGATTCCAACCGAGACCACCAGACGAGTCAGGCGGACAGAAAATAATTCTCTTCTAAGGCATTGATGTTGGTTCGATTCCAACCGAGACCACTAGCCTTCGCCAAGGCTTCGGCTGGCTTACGCCAGACGAATTGGAAAAACTGTGTGACATAGTGCGCGTATGTAAAAATTGTGAGAAAAGAATTGTGAAGCAAGAATTATAAATAATAAAATTCATAATTCCTAATTCTAGATTCATAATTCTGTTCTAATGCTTGAACGTGTACAAAAAATTATTAGCGAAGCAGGAGTTGCTTCCAGAAGAAAGGCCGAAGAATTTATTAAATCCGGCCAAGTTTTTATTAATGGGAAAAAAGCTAAACTTGGAGACAAAGCTGATCCAAAAACCGACATAATAAAAGTCTACGGTAAAATTGTAAAACCAGCAGAAGAAAAAATTTATTTAATCCTAAACAAACCCAAAGGCTACGTAGTTAGCAAAAGTGATCCCTTAAATAGAAAAACAGTTTTTAGCTTACTTCCCCCTGAATATCAAAACAAACTCTGGAACGTTGGTCGTTTAGATTTTAATACGGAGGGATTACTCATCTTAACCAATGACGGGACTTTAACCCAAGAACTTTCCCATCCCAAATATGAACATGAAAAAGAATACGAAGTCGTTGTACAAGAAGAGGTTAAAGACAGCCAACTAGAACACTTAAGAGAAGGTGTTGACTTACCCACTGGTACCACCTACCCAGCAAAGGTCAAAACAAAAAACGGTAAAATCTACATTACCATTCATGAAGGAAAAAAACGTCAAGTGAGACGCATGTTTGAAGCAGTTGGACTTACAGTAAAAAACTTAAAACGTATTCGTATTGGCGGACTAAAATTGCCTGAAAACTTAACTCCCGGCAAATTTCAATCTGTAAAAAAATCCGAAATCTTACTCTAAAAATCACCACCAAACAAACCTTCCGGTGAATAAACAACTACTCCGCTATTTGCAAATGGTGCGGAGTTTTTAAGTAAGTATTCAGTTTCCCAAAAAAGTTCGCCATAAATTGGATCCATTAAATAAAAACCTGTAGGATTTTCCCTTGTCCCTACAAAACCTGTTAATACCCGAGCATGTTCTCCGTTAATTCCTATAATTGCCTTACCAGATACTGTCTGCCAATTTATTACCCTTCCCCTACCGTAATATCCCCACCAAACTATTGGCCGACCCTGACTTAAATGCTCTGCCAATTCCTGAACTGTCGCATTTTCAATAACTTCAGAATATGTGTATTTATTGGCAACATCTGACACAGGTTGCCAGTAGACTCCATAACCTGTTACTCCCATTTTACCGTCAATATCTCCTACAAAACCTGTATAAGGGTCCCCCCAAATACCATTTTTACGGGGTACTGAATCAAAATGTAAATTCTCAATTAACTCAGACTCTTTAATATTAATGCCATGAAAATCTAACGCCATTTTTAATGCCGCAATTTCACAACTTAGTGAGTGTTCCTGACGGTGAAAAACTACAGGTAATTTAACTAAAGTTAAACCCAAAGTCTTGGGACCATGAGACATTCTTGCAACTAGTTTTCCGCGCAAATAAGTAAGCTGCGGCATATAGTACACCCATCTGGCTAAAATTCCCAAAACCAAAACAATTCCAAAGACAATAATTGCTTTTCTTTTATTAAAATCAAAAAATGTTATTTTCCTCATGATTGTATTATACTATACTTAAGCTAAAGAATATATGAAAAACACATCCCGCGGCACAGTAAAAATTACTCCTTTACTTATACTCCTAATTTTAGGAGTAGTTTCTGGTATGTTAATAAATAAAATCTTAAATAAAAAAAGTACGTCTGAATCTAAACCCATTACTCAAAACCCGAGTACACCAACAAACACCCCGGTTATAAATAAGCCTACTACAACCCCATCAACTTCTGACCCAAAACCAGTAGTAATACCCAAAGTTTTACTTCTACCAGTACCTTTTACTTCCCAAGCCCCAACTGCAAATTGGGATGAAAAAATTTATGCTGAAGGATGTGAGGAAGCTTCAGCTTTAATGGCAAGCCAATATTTTGCGGGTAACGAACAAACAAACTTACCAGCAGATTTTGTTCTTACAGAAATAAAAAAATCCACTGACTGGGAAATGGAAAAGTTTGGTTACAATTTAGACATTGACACAGCAGAAACTGCCAGACTGATTAAAGAATTTTACGGACTCAATGCAGAAGTAATTTCCGGATTTAACGAACAAGATGTCAAAACCTTCCTAGCCCAAGGCAAGTTAGTCCTATTGCCAGCTGACGGGAGAAAACTTGGTAATCCAAATTTTAGATCACCCGGCCCACCTTACCACATGCTAGTAATTAAAGGCTACAACACATTAGGCTTTGTAACCAACGACCCTGGTACGCGCAAAGGCCTAAACTATTCTTATACATACGAAACTTTATACGAAGCCAATGGAAACTACGACCACTCTACAGAATCAGTGGACCTAAGTAAAAAAATGGTGCTAGTTGTTTGGAATAAATAAAATCGAATAAAATTTAAATTGCAATAATTTTTGTCATTCTTGATCATTCATGGTCATTTTTGTTCATTTAATTACTCTCTTTCCCCTATCTGCTGACGCCACATTGCATAGTATAATCCTTTTTGTTCTAAAAGCTTTAAGTGATCCCCCCACTCAGCGACTTTACCACGTTCTAAAACATAAATTTTGTCCGCATGCATAATCGTTGAAAGTCTATGAGCAATAAGAATATTAATTTGTTTGGAATTTTTCGAAAGCTCACGGATAGTATTTGAAATCTGCTCTTCAGTTAAAGAATCCAATGAAGAAGTGGCTTCGTCAAAAACCATAAGTTTGGGCTTCCTTAAAATTGCCCGAGCAATAGAAAGTCTTTGCTTTTCCCCTCCTGAAACCTTTACCCCACCCTCACCAATAAGGGTGTCTAGGCCTTTACCTGCCCTTTGCATTAAGCTGTCCGTAGCAGCTTGTTTTAGCGCATCTAAAAGCTCAAGGTCGGTACTCTTAGGATTTACAAACTTTAAATTTTCTCGAATCGTACCAGCAAAAAGCTGAGTATCCTGAGTGACCAAACCAATTTGCGAACGTAATTCGTTTAAATTTAAGTCTTCCAAAGCTATCCCGTTATATAAAATTTTACCTGACTGAGGCCTGTATAAACCCACCAGAAGCTTAACCAAAGTAGTTTTTCCGCTACCAGAGGGACCCACAAAGGCTATTGTCTCGCCTTTATTCACTTCAAAGCTCACATCTTCCAAAGCCGGCCTGGTTCCACTTAAATGTTTAAAAGAAGTTTTCTCAAAAACAATTTCAGAAAGTTCACCTAGTTCCTTAGCATTTTTTGGCTCCGGTTCTTTGGAAGTATTTAAAATTTCCCTAAAGTTACCTAAAGAAGCCTGGGCTTCCCTATAAGACTGAATAACATTGCCCAGTTCTTGTAGAGGATTAAAAAGAAAAAATGAATAAAAATATAAAGAAAAAAATTCGCCGAAAGTTATTGCTTTGGTAAAAACTAAGTACATCATGACAAACAACAAAGCTGTTCGCAAAAAATTAATTGCTGTCCCCTGCAAAAAACTTAAACTACGAATATATTTTATTTTTTCTAATTCTAGCTTTAAAATTTCGCCAGTAGTGTGATTAAGTCTGGAAATTTCCTGACCGGCCAATCCTAAAGACTTTACCAACTCAATATTTCTTAAACTTTCAGTAGTTGAGCCTGCTAAGTTAGTTGTTTTGGCAACAATTTTTGCCTGAACTTCTTTTATTTTTTTACTAAGTAAAGAGCTCAAAATACCTAGAATTGGAACCACAGCCAAATAAACTACGGCAATAACCCAACTAACTAAAAACGCGTATATAATTACAAAAACAAAACCAATTAAAGTAAAAAACAAAACGTTAATAAAAGAAGCAACGAGCTTTTCCACATCTTGCCTTACCCTCTGAAGCTTTTCTAAAGTTTCACCACTTTTTTGATCTTCAAAAACTTGATACGGTAATTCCAAAGAATGTGCGAGTCCGTCAGTGTACATTTTTGCTCCCAACTTTTGGGTAACAGTGTTTACAAAATAATCCTGAAAATTTTTCGCAATTCTGGAAACCATGGCTGTACCCATAGATAAAAGCAAAAGCGTCAACACACCCTTAAAAAACTGACTTTGAGTAAGTTCGTCAAACTTAGTTACGTAATTATCCAAAATTAACCTAAAAATGTATGGATCTAAAAGCGAAAAAATCTGATTGACTGTTGCTAAAACTAAAGCCAAGGCAACCAGTTTCCAATACACCCTTAAATAAGCTAGTAATATTTTCATGTCTTTTTAAGTAACAAATGTCAATAAAAACTCTACAAATTTAGGCATTGAGCCAGGTTCGAGGCAAAATATGAGGATCTTTCGAAGGCGTACTTGGGTACGGTGAGAAAGACCGCAATATTTTGACAAAGCCCCAAAGAGCTCTAGCTCTGCTAGAAAATTGGCCAAAGCACTTTAAAAATATCGGGCTTTGCCCGTACTTAAAATAGCGATGCCTAAATTTGTTACTTGTTGTTCTTTTTAAGCTCTTCTATTTCCTTTACCAAAAGTTGTAACTGCTTTTCCATATTCGCAAGCAAAACACTGCTAGTATTTTTTAACTCTACAGCACTCCTATCAATCTCTTCTTCTTCAACCGCAATTTCGTCTATATCCCCCTGAATTTCTTCCACATTTTCACCCAAATCTTCCACGTCTTCCTGCAACTCACCAACATCTTCCTGAATTTCTTCAACATCTTCCTGAATTTCCGCAACATCCGCCTCCACTTCTTCCAACGATTCATTTGTCCTATTAACAGAAATTTGAATAAAGATTGCCATATAAATAGCTTCCAAAGAAACTAAAGTTGTCAAAATCAAAAGAATTTTATCGATAGAAAATCCAAAAAAATATAATACAAAAATGCCCACAAAAAAAATACTATGAGCCCAAAGTGACTTGTTTGAACCTAGCCACTTAATTACCTGGCTAGTCTTGTTTTTTTGCCCGATAGTTTGAATTTGCAAGTTTTTCCTAATCATTTTATTGTATTACTTACTTTTTTAACAAACACCCTATTATTCTAACATAAATTCTTGTTATAATTAAAAGAGGTCACATTTTTTAAAAAATTCCGTTATATAACATGAAAAAACAAACAGATTTTGAAAACCTGCTAAACTTGGCCAAAAAAGGTGACCCGGAAGCTTTTGATGCTATTTATAAGGAATTTCTGACCCCAGTATACAGATATATCTTTTTAAGAATTAGGCATAAAGAAACAACCCAAGATCTTACCCAAGCAGTATTTATTAAAATTTTCAAATCTTTAAACAAAATAAATGACTTTGAACATCCATTAGCTTATTTTTTTACCGTTAGTAGAAACACTGTGATTGACTACTATCGTTCGGCTAAACACACAGAAAACCTGCCTGATGACATTTTTCTGGAAGACACAACTTCCAAAAACGCAAACGAGGCTTTAAACACAGAAGCAGATTTAAACCAAGTAAAAAAAGCTATAATTAAACTTAGCCCTGAACAAAAAGAAATAATTTTGCTAAAATACTTTCAAGATCTAACCAATAAAGAAATCTCTCAACTTTTAGGCAAATCAGAAGAGGCAGTCAGACAACTACAATCCAGAGCTATTAAAAAAATAAGAGAATTGCTTTCATGAACGAAGAAAAACTACAGCAAATATTAGTATTATTGGAGCAAGGCAAATCCAATTCTGAAATATTAGCTTTATTTCCCCAGGAAAAAAAAGAAGTTGAGTCAATTTTAAATCTAGAGAAAACATTAAAACAAGCCAATTCTGTAGAACTGCCAGAAAAAAACTTATTAAAATTAATTTTAACCGATAATATTAACCCACAAAGGCACACACAAGGTCGAGGCCTTTTTCTTAAACAAATAATACAAACCATGAACCAAAAATTTAAAATTCTCATCCCTCTTTCAGCGGCCTTGGTCATTGCGCTGATAGTGTTAGTTAAGTATGACCAAAATCAGTCTGTAAAAACTGCAAATGAAGCAGCTAAAGAACTTGAACAAAGAAATCTAAAACAGCAAGAGTATGCTAATAGTTTGCCCGAGCTTCAACCACTTTCCCCCAATGCAAACGTGGACGAAACAGTGAATGGAATTGTCGCTGATCTAGAAACAGAAAATTCCATATTCTCAGAAGGTGACGAAGACGTTGCCTACGTAACCCAAAGCTATAACATTAATATAGATGACATCTACAATGAAAATGACTACTAAATTCATTTCTTTGCTTGTTGTTTTGGGTTTAATGTTTAGCTCAGTTTCAGCTTATGCTGAAGATAGCTCAAACACCTCAACTACAACCCAGCAACAAGAAAAAGAAGCGTATCAAAAACAGCTCGAAGAGAGGAAAAAACTTCAGGAGCAAAAGCTGGAAGAGCAAAAAAAACTTCGCGAACAAACATTACAAGCACAAAAAGAAGCTCTTGAACAAAAACTTGAAGAGAGAAAGAAATTAGAAGAACAAAAGAAAAAAGAATCAGAAAATCAAAAGGAAAATCGCCTAAAGAACGCCAGCTCAACACCTAAAAACACAATTACTTTTTGTTCACGCTTGGAAAAAGCAACAGGCCAAATTCAAAATAAACTAGGTGAAAAAAGAGAAGACGTACTTGAAAAGAAAAGCGAAAGAACAAACACCCTAGAAGAAAAACGTGAAAAAAGAGACGAAAAGCTAGAAACCCATAGAGAGAATTTAGACGAAAGAAGAGACACTCGCTATGACTATCTCTTAGAAAAAGCAGGAACCGATGCTCAAAAAGCTGCGGTAACCAAGTTTCAATCTGACGTAGAAACAGCGGTTAAAAACAGAAAAGCTGCTGTAGATGCTGCTTTAAAAGCTTTTAGAGCAGGTGTAGATGCTGAGAACAAAAAACGCCAGGACACAATGCAAACAGCTATAAACACTCTTAAAAGCGACTACGAAGCAGCCCTGTCTAAAGCTAAGACTGACTGTGCTTCCAACGCTGACTCCCAGACAGTTAAGTCTGCTTTTGAAGCCGCACTTAAAGCTGCAAAGGAAAAGTTTGAAACTACCAAAAAAAGCATAGAAAGCAACAAAGCTGCTTTAGAAGCTTTAAGAGAAACTAAAAAAGCTGCTTTAGAAAAAGCACAAAAAGATTTTAAAACAGCGCTGGAAAAAGCCAAAGCAGAGCTCAAAACTGCTTTTGCTTCTACTCCAACTGCCACTTCCACAACTCCTTAATACTTTAAAGTTATAGACAAAATAAAATCTCTACTTAAAAAAGTAGAGATTTTATTTTTGGGGTGCCTGAAGGGAATCGGACCCTCGTAGCCGCTGCCACAGAGCGGTGCTCTACCATTGAGCTACAGGCACCATGTCGCAATTTCCTTCAGGCTTTCGTCCTACTAGGACTTGCACCTTACGGAATTGCTCCTTTATCCCAAAAATCCGTGCTCGTCCCGACAAGTCAAAACTGTGCACCTAATTTTTGGGAACCCTACAAAACAAAAAGCTCTCACACAGAAACTGTTGAGAACTACCAAATAATGTCTGCTGTGTCAGTCATTATTTATGATGATATGATAACCAAATTTTAAAGAAACGTCAACAACCTAAAACCTAAAAGGCGAACTAAATATTCAACCCAACTTCCCCTTTTTTAGCTTTAATACCTTTTAAGGGAATTGTAAAATAAAAAGTGGAACCTTTGTTTTCTTTGGAATCAAACCAAACTTTACCTCCCCAGTGTTCTACTAAATATTTCACGAGCACCAAACCTAAACCTGTTCCCTTAGGTAAAAACATCATTGCATTTTTTGCCCTGAAAAATTCCTTAAAAATTCCTTCTTGGTCTTTAGAAGAAATTCCAATCCCCTCGTCTGAAATAGACACCTCCAAATGGTTTTTTTTCTTAAAAATATTACAGTTTACAACTTTACCCTTTGAAGAATAGTTAACAGCATTTGTCAGCAAGTTCAATAAAACATGTTTTAAACACTCTCTGTCCATTAAAACTTCTGGCAAAATTGGTTCAGCGTTTACATTTACCTTTACTTTTTTGTCTTTGAGCTGGACTTCCATTTCTAAAATCATATCTTTTAAAAACAGGCTTACGTCCAAAGGCACCGGACTTAACTTTAATCTACCTGAACGAATCCTCCCAATTTGTAAAAGCGAATTTATCATTTCTGTCATTTGCTCAACAGAAGCTTTTAGTTCATTTACCAACTTTTTCTGGCTATTACTCAAACTCTCATAGCCCCCGTCTAAAAGCTCCCCCACATACCAACGTACTGCAGTCAACGGAGTCTTTAACTGATGGGCAGCTAAAAAAGCAAAGTCACCTGAATTGAGTGTAGTTTTTTTCATTTAATTCATTATACTACAGTTTTTAACTGTTGACCTAAAGTTTTTTTTATGACATAATATTTGGCCATTCTTTGGCATCTTTTCGGGCATTTATGCCCAAACAATCTCAAGTGGAGGAAGAATGAAACTCAATAAGTTGTCCGCAATTGCGCTGTTTGTGCTGGGCCTTTCGTCATTGTCAGCCCAGAGCACGAACGAAGTGTTCGCACGAATTTCCAAAGAAGCTCAAAACTCCCTGGACATGCGTCTGGCTCAAGGGGTAATTTACAACCAAGGCCCCAGGACAACGGGAAGCACAGACGTTTTCAAGGCTGGGGAATTCATCCGGCAGGAGCTTAACAATCTCGGCATCAAGTCCTGGCACTCCGCATGGCCGGGTTTTGAAACCAGCTGGTCCTGGAAAAAAAGCGAGGTTACACTCAACAGGGAAATTCTGGGAAGCGTTCCCTACCCTTGGAGCCCGCCTACTCCCCACCCCTTGCATGGGAAACTGGTTTACGCCCCCTTCCCCCCGGTTCCGAACATGTCCAAGTTGGAAGAAGTCTTTAACAACTACTTCAACGAGCACCGAGGGAAACTTCAAGGTTCCATAGTCCTCCTCACCGAAGCCAAGGCAATGCCTGAGGACAAAAGAACAAATGACATACTTTCAGACGAGGTCTTAAGCCAGCTCTCTTTAGAGGCCAAGCCCTGTCCGGACTTTGTCCCGCTTGACCCAACCCCTCAATTCACCAAAGAAGACTTTCGTCGGTGCCTTGTCGCAAAGGCCACCATATCAACCAGAGTACACATGGACCGCACCAACCGACAACTGACTTTGCGTATCCTGAAATTCCTCAAAGAGGAAGGCGTCATAGCCGGAATCCGCATGAACAAAAAAGCCGGAAGCGTCTTCTACCCGGCAAACGTGAACTCCAGGCAGGAAGAGTTCGCCCTGCCTTTCCCTCAGGTGATCCTTGAGCAATCGGCCTACCTGAAGCTTTGGATGAAACCTCAAGGCAAGGTGTCAATTTTTGTGGAATCGCAATTTTTAAGCAACGCATCCACATTCAACACTTTCGGAGAGATCCCCGGCACCTCAAACCAAAAAGTCATTATCGGCTCCCACTTAGACTCCATACCCTACGGGGAAGGAGCAGTGGACAACGGCGGCAACGTAGCAACAGTCATGGAGGCCATGCGCATACTCAAAACTCTGGGAGTACAACCCAAACACAGCATAGTCTCCGCCTTCTGGACTGGCGAAGAACAACACCTTTTAGGCTCCAGGGCATACACACAGGAACACAAGCAGGACCTTGGGAACTTGAGGTGGTACTTCAACCTCGATTCGGGAATTGGCAAAATCCGAGGACTCAACACATTCGGACGAGCAAACATGCCCCACCCCACTTTGGAAACATGGCTCAAAGTTTTCAAACCGGAAAACAACGCCTGGTTGCTTCGACAACGCCAAGGAGACGGAATATCCGATGACGAAACTTTCCACGAAGCCGGAGTACGCTCCCTGGAGTTCGTTCAAGATCCAACCGGCTACGAACTAGCAGCGCACAGTAGCGGTGACACCTTCTCTCTGCTAAGCAAAGAAAATATGCGCTACAACGCAGCATATGTGGCATGGGTAATCTGGCAAGCCGCGAACGAATAACGCACACAATTGAGCAACAGCAAGAAAGTCGCAGTGGACCTACGGGATCCTGCGCTTTTTTGTTTGTCTAAATTCCACTAACTCCCCAGCTTTTATTTCTACCTTGTCCGCTTTCCTTAAATTTTTTATTTGAAAAGCATTTAAAATTTTAAAATGTTTTATGGTATCCAAATATTCCGGAATCTCAAACAAATCTTGTTCTGTCGTCCGCCATTTCAATTTATTAAAATGTTTCAAGTTTAATAAATTAGAATACTCTCTTAAAGTTTTTCTACCCTTAGCGTCAAAATATTCATGAAAAAAACTTAAAGCTAGTTCTCTAATATTTTTATATACTGGTTCTCTGTACCTTAAAACCGCATGATTAGTTTTACCAATACTACCCCAAAAACCCTTGAGCTTAAATACTCCTATAACATGATCCAAATCATGTTTTTCAGCTCTTAGGTCCAAAACTAAAGGCTCATGTCCGTGGAATTCCAAAATTGCCGCTGCCAACATTGCCCCTTCCATACAGTGGGCTTTTTTTTGATTTATTACAAAACGAGGCGACAAAACTGTCTCCCCGTTTTCTTCAAAATTAATCTTCAAAGTATCTAAAAAATCTTGAATCTTTGCTGGAGTATTTAATTTCTTAAACAAAGCAATTTCAGACTTTGAATAAAAATTTTTATATGATTCTTTATTCATACTTCATAATTCAAGTCTCTACTATTTCTTCTCAACACTATGTCCACCAAACTGTTTTCTTAGCAAAGAAACAATTTTATTGGAAAACTTATTTTGATTTTTTGGATCTTGGGATTCTTTTCTTACGTTAACTGAATCTTCTAAAACTCTTACGTCTAGCCCTAACTCCTTCCCCGCTTCTACAGTCCACTCCCCTTCCCCTAGCATATTAATTACCCCAACTGTGTTTTGAATGTCTTCTTTTTCAAAAATGTTTCTGACTAAATCAATCAACCAACTACGAATAACGGTGCCTTGTTGATAAATCTTTGTCACTTGTAACAAGTCTAAATTTAAATCCGATTTTTCCATAACTGCATAGCCTTCACCAATGGCTTCCATCATGCCGTATTCAATGCCATTATGCACCATTTTTACAAAATGCCCGGCGCCATTTTTACCCACCAAACCATAGTTTTCCCCTGAAGACAAAGCTTTAAAAATCGGTTCTACTTCCGACCATTTTTCTTTTTCCCCGCCAATCATGAGTGCAAAACCGTTTTCTTCACCCCACACCCCGCCAGAAGTTCCGCAATCAAAAAAGTGCACACCTTTTTTTTTAAACTCACCGGCTCTACGAATTGTGTCTTTATAAAAACTATTTCCTCCGTCTATGACTATATCCCCAGGTTTTAAAAGAGGCATTAATTGATTCTTTACAAAATCATCAAATACATTCTGAAGTAACATTACCCAAAAAATTCTAGGTTCATCCTTCATTGACCCCGCTAATTCTGAAACCTCAGCAAAAACTTTACTTTTTTCACCTAAAAACCCTTGTAGCTCTTGCCTCGGACCTTCCGACCTGTTCCAAGCAAAAACGCTAAAACCGTTTTTATCTAAACGCTTTGCTATTTGCATGCCCATTTTGCCTAAACCGAAGACTGCGACTGTTTTCATAAAATAGTTTTCAAAGTTAATGGTTAATTGTTCTCTGATAATTCACCCCCACCTGCCTGCCGGCTAGGCAGGTCCCCCTAGCTTTTTCATTGACTTATCATGCAACTTACTTAAAAGTATAATAGCCACAATACTCCCAATTGTACAAATAAGCATGTCTGACTGTGTGTCCCAAATATATCCTTGTGTCCCTAAAAAAGAATCACCCTTACTCCCGGTCAAAACAGAAACCCACCATTCAACTATTTCGTAAAGCGCGCTAAAAGCTACCGGAACGCTTACACTTAAAAAGTTTAACCAACCACCTTTTTGCAAAGGAGTTTTTCTTAATAAAATTTCTCTAGCAACCAAAGCCGGCACAAAACCTTGAGCAAAGTGCCCAATTTTATCATAATTATTTCTAGCAAACCATCCAATGTCCCTTAAATAATTAAACAAAGGAACTTCAGCATAAGTCCAATGCCCTCCAACCATGAGTATCATACAATGAACCATAATCAAAAAATAAACTAGATTTGAAAAACGAAATCGATTATAGGTTAAGTATAAAATAATAAATGCAATAATTGCCGGTGTAACTTCCAGCATCCATGTCAAATAATCGTGAGGTTTTATCCCCGACCAAATTAAAACCACTAAACTTAGACCTAGAAATATTTGATGCAATCTCTTGTCCTTATTCATGTTCTATTTTACTGTTTGATTAAAAAATTCCAAAGTTCTATGCATTACCAAAGGCCAGTCAGTGGTAAATTCATGGGGCTGACCTTCGTAAACATTAAAAATTACTTCTTTCCCGGCTTCCTCTAAAGCTTGAACGGTTTTTTCAGACCAATCTAAAGGCACATCGGCATCCGCAGTTCCATGGTGGTATAAAAATGGAATAGAAATTCTGTCTAAAAAGTTTATGGCAGAAGCATTTGCCCAAAACTCAGGACTGTCCGTGGGCGAGCCATAAGCTTCAATTATTTTTTGCGCGACTTCAGGCCTAGATTTTGTCCATCTTTCAAAACTGTCTTCTGGCTTCATACTCACAGGAGCAAAAAAGACCATAGCTTTAACTAAGTCAGGTTTAATAACCGCAATATTTTGAGCTATACCTCCACCCATACTATGACCTAACATACCAAACTTTTCTTTACTTAAATATTCAAGTTTTGAATTCTTTACAGCTTCCACAGCATTAATTACATCTTCAACATAAGCAAAACGCAAAGATAATTCGCTAGAATCATCCTTGTCCGACTCAGCATGGTTTCTGTAATCTGAGTGAAATACCGCAAACCCACGCGAAGCTAAATAGTCCTGCTCTCTTTTTAAACCTCTGCCATTTGTGTAAATTTCAGTGTCTATATATCCATGGTTTAAAAACAAAACCGGCCAACCGCCTTCAGGCACTTTCCCTTTAGGCACATTTAATATACCGGAAATTGTTAACTCCCCACTTTTATAAGTAATATAGTAACGAGTATAATTAGAAGTTTCTGCCAAAACCTTACCTAAACTCAAATCCCTACCATCATAGAATTTCTCACTATATGCCGGTATTGAAATGTCATAATATTTAACAGTACCTTTTACGTTTTCTTGTTTTATGTCCGAAACTCCTAAATTATTAGGCAATGTTTCTATTTTTTCCTCAGGCTTAAAAAATACAAAGTAAACAATGCCTACAAATAAAGTTATTAAAATTAAAATGTAAATCTTTTTCATTTTCCTATCTGATAATAAATATTACTTCCATTGGGTCCGGTAATCGTTGCTTTAAATACCCCTGTACCCGCAAGCGGATCAGCTGAGGTAATACTTAAAGTAACCGGCTCTTCTTCGTTTTCAAAATTTGCATACAATGCGCACCTATTTTGCGCGTTTACTTGATACCGATAGTTAGTTTGAGTATCACTGCCGCTTTTTGGGTCTTTCGGTAAAAGATTGGAAAATTGCACTAACTGAGGATATTTCGCTTTTAACTCATCTACTAAGTCAGCTAAATCATAATCCCCAGCACCAGCGTTCGGCATGTAACAAGTAGAAGCATACAAGAACCTACCCATTTGAGCCATGTCCGTTTTCCTTTTTACGTCCCTGGCTTTTTTCCTTGCTCCACCTAAAGCCAAAAACACAATACTGGCCAAAAGTCCAATAATTGCTACTACAACTAATATTTCAATCAAAGAAAACCCGGCACCATTTTTCGTGATTACCAAAGGTTTTCTAACATTGGAGTATTGTAATTTTTCTTGTTTCATATATTCAAAAACAAAAATAGTGCTGAGTAAACCCTAGCTATATTCTAACAAGTTTTTTAAAAATTTACTCTCCCCTTTATTTTCCTAACTGAACTTATAATGTATAAAAATAGTCCAACTAAAATCATGTTTGTTAATCCTTGTAAAAGAAGCCCGAACGGTAAAGTAATTAAAACCGCAAATAGCGCCACACATACACAACCACTCAATCCAATTAATACTAATTTTTGTAACGATATTTCATTCTTATTCCTAAATTTCAAATACATGATTACAAAAACTAACAAATAATAAAACAGAAAAATCGACACAGATAATTTAACTTTTGAAAAAATTAAAGGTAATGTAAATAGTGTTAAATAAACATACAAACCTTTTAGAGGGAAAAGAAATTTTAAATTTTCTTTAGGCTGTTGATTGTTAATTTTGAGAATATGAGAAAAATGTTTTGCAATTATATAAATAAAAATAGACAAAGCAACAAAAAATAAAAACTGAAAAATTGTTCCTGCTGGCTTATCCACTGCTGAAGTAAAAAAAGATAGAACAGCAAATGAAATTGAAATTAATCCTAAAATTTTCATCACTTTATTGCTCAACCAAGGTTCGCTTGATTCTTGGGGATACAAATAATGCACAAAGACAATTGGGTACACTACCGCATGTAGCGCATGCCAAACACTAATAGTTATCATCCAAGGAATTCTAATGTTTTCAAAAATTCCATAATTTGCAAATGTATTTACCGGTGAAACTACCGAATTCAATATAGTTTTTGCCACAAATGCTTCATTGTAAAGACCATATATTAAACCAAAAAGAAATATAGAAAACACACCAAAATGTTTCCTTACAACTATTTCTCTTATAACTAAAACTGGAAAACCATACCCTAAGGTAGCTAAAAAAGAGTAAAATATTGGGGACAAAACGAAAGTTATAGGCATCCCCACAAGCAACTCGGTTAAGAGCGGTAACAATAAGAGTAAAGTAAAAATTTGCTTTTTATAAGACTTCATTTACTATATTTTAACAAGTTTTTTTAAAGCGTGCTCTATTTCTTGTAACTCATACTGAGAAAGCTGGTTTTGGTACTCAAAAAAAGTATAGGGTAAAAACCCTCTGGGGATTACGCTAACACCTTTAATATTTTGAGGCTTAAAATTTTCTCCCACAAATCTGGTGGCAAAAGCCAAGACAGGCACAGTTTTTCTTCTCTTGCCGGTAACTTTATATAAATATTCTTCTATTTCTTTGGCCTGCCTGTAAGCTTGGCCTAAAGGTCTGTCTAACCTGATCTTGCGATTTAAAATTAATTCGTTTCCTGTAGAAAATATTTCACCTTTAAATTTTTTAGCCTCAACAACAAAAATTCCGGTTTGCCCTGTTACAATATAGTCTATGTTGTCTTTCCTGCCCGGTAAATGCAAGTCTATAAACAAACTATAATCCTCAGGTAATTCTTTTAAATTTTCTTCGATTTCTTTTTCTCCTGACCAACCGGAATAGTATCTGTTTGATCCAGGAAAAAACTTAGCGACAACAAAAAATATCCCGAGTATCACCAAATATAAACCAATTGAAAACATACTTATTTTTTTCAATAAAAAACTAGTGGCAACTAACAGTAAAAAGAAAATAAAAAGCTGCCGAAGCAAAACCTGCTTTACATCATTTCCAATTAAATACCATCCCCTTTTCCCGTAAACCTGTGGCATTTATTTATTTTTCCAATTATGTTTTTTCATATTTAAAATATAACCCTTACTTACCTTAACCTCCTCTTTTTCAAGTAAAGACTTTTGTAAATTTTTAGTGGCTGTAAAGTTACCTTTTATGCTTAAAAAGCCTTTTTGGTTTACCACCCGCCACCATGGCACGCTCATGTTACTTGGATCTAAAGTTCTTAAAGCCCAGCCAACTGCCCGAGCACTCTGAGGCTTTCCTACCATAGCAGCCACTTGACCATAACTTACCACTTTTCCCTTAGGTACTTTCTTTACACACATAAAAACTTTTTCAGTAAAACTTTGCATAAGTTATTAGGCCTTGTACTGCTTCAACTCTTTTCTTCTTTGCTTAAAGTCAGGAATTGCAATACTTACTAAATCCCAAAACTTTTTTGAATGATTAAACTCCTGAATATGACACAGCTCGTGGACTACCAAATAGTCCACTAATTTTTCAGGCAAATAAACTACTTTAAAGTTAAAATTCAAATTTTTTGCTTTGGAACAACTCCCCCACCGCGTTGTTTGGTTGCGTATACTAATTTTCCCTACAGGTAACTTGTAAACCCGATTCCATTCTAAAATTTTATTTTGAACCAATGCCAAACCTTCAGCCTTCAGTCTTAAATAATCTTTTTTGGTGGTTTTTAAAAATGTTGCGGTCCCGAGTTTTTTAAAATGTAAAAGTTTTTTTAAAATCCAAGACTTCTTTTCTTCTAAAAATTTTTCAACTTTTATTAAGCTAACCCCATAAGGCACAGTCACTACCACCCTCATATCCCTAAAGACTGTAATGCCAATATGCTTGGCCTTCCTACTTAGACGGGTTGTATAACCTAATTCTATTTCGTCCACCATTCTTTCAAGTCCTTTTTTATTAAAGCTTCTGACTCTTTTGGACCATTGGTACCAACTCTGTATTTAAAAACAGACTGATTTTTAAAATTTTCAGAAACAGAATCAATAAACTTCCAAGCCGCTTCTATTTCGTCCGAACGAATAAACAACCTTTGATCCCCCTGTACAAAGTCTAAAATTAAACGCTCATAAGCTGCTGGTATTTCGCCTTTATAAACATTTTTGTATCCAAACTCCAAAGTATTAGGAGCAAGTTCTACACCAAAACCTGGAATTTTACTGTTAATTTGCAAGCTAACTGACTCGTTAGGCTGAATCCTAAAAACCAAAACATTTGGAGAACAATTTTTAAAAATACACCTAACCGGCTCTTTAAAATGCACGGAAATTTCAGTCACCGTTTTTGCCATGTTCATCCCTGTTCTAATATAAATAGGTACATTTGTCCACCTTTGAGAGTCTATAAAAGTTTTAAACGCAACAAAAGTTTCTGTATTTGACTGTTTTTTCAACTCCTTTGCATAACCTTCGTATTGGCCTTTAACTACTTTCGTCCTTACATCTTCTTTGGTAAAAGGTTTTAAACTTTTCAAAACTTTTACTTTTTCATTACGAATATATTCTGCGGTCAGTTCTTTTGGTTCGTCCATAACCAATAAAGCTAACATTTGCAAAACATGATTTTGCACCACGTCTTTTAAAGCACCGGTCTGATCATAGTATTCCCCTCTTTTCCCAATCCCATAGCCATACAAAGTACTTATTTCAATATGTGAAATATTTTCTTTATTCCATAAAGGCTCAAAAATTCCGTTCGCAAACCTCGCCACCATTAAATTCTGAACTGTTTCCTTACCGACATAGTGGTCAATACGATAAATTTGGTCTTCATTAAAATAATTTAAAAGTAATTTGTTTAAAGCCTGAGCAGACGCGAGATTAAACCCAAAAGGCTTCTCCACTAAAATCCTACTTTGTCTCTCATGCTTAGCACAACTAATTAACAAGCCTGAACTTTTAAGTATGTGTGCAATGGTGGAAAAATACTGGGGACTGGTCGCAAAATAAAACAAACGGTTATAACAGCTATGCTTAGGCCTGTCTTTGTCAGCCATAATTTCCGCCAAAGCTTTAAAGCTTTCCGGATCTTCAAAGTTACCTTGAAAATACAAAAGTTTTTTTAAAATATTTTGTTTAACTTTGCCTTTAGCTGTCTTTTTTAAAACTTTCGACTTTTGAATAACAAAGTCCAAAAAAGTTTCTTTATTAAAGTCTTTTCTACCAACTGCAATTAACTTAAAATCTTTCGGAAGCAAACCCTCAGTTTCCATATGAAAAATAGCCGGCAGTAAATAGTCGGCAGAAAGCGACCCCGTGGCTCCAAATATGGTTAAAATAGTTGGGGGCAAGGAATCCTCAAGGTTATGGATGCTTCGCTGTTTTTCCATGATATAATTATACATGAATTAACTATTATAAGCATATACTATGGACCAACCAATATTCTATGTTGTTTTATTTGTTCACCTAACCAGTCTAATCCTAGCCTTTGGCTCAGTTATGGTTATAGACACTTTTGGATTACTCTGGCTTCTAAAAAAAGTGCCTTTAAATTTAGTCACTAAAGTTGCAGAAACTACCCAAAAACTTATTTGGGTTGGTTACACTGGTATGATACTTTCAGGTAGTTTCCTAATTTACACTAAAGGTTATATAGACAACCTTACAAAAATAAAAATCTTTTTTGTAATTATGGTTGGACTTAACGGATTTTTTTTACACACAATTAAAAAATCTTTTGAAAAACTCCAAAGTGAAACCGAAATTACTCCAATTTTAAAATTCAGAATGTTTGTGGCAACCAGTATTTCACAAACAGGCTGGTGGGGTGCCATGCTCATTGGCTTTGTCCATAGACATATTCAGCATAATATTCCATGGCCAGCTAACCCTTGGATTTATATGTTTGCAATTGGCGGTTTATTTTTAATTCTCGCTAGTGTTGGAGAAATAGTTGTAAAAAAGAAATAGCGACACTAATTTACAAATACAACACTTATGTTTCGAAGTTTAACAATTTGTGTTATTAGTGTTTAATTCGTAGCTTTCGTGTCAATGGATTGTTTTGCAAACAACTTATAAATCAGCTTGCGAATTTCCTCAACTAAGATAACGCTTATTCCAAATACTAAAATTACAATCCACTCCCCTAAACTTAAGGGAGTGGTTTTTAAAACTCTTTGCATAAACGGGCTATATACCGCAAAAAGTTGTAAAGCAAAGTTACCCAAAAAAGCTAAAATTAAATAACGATTTCTAAAAATATGTTTAGAAAATATAGACCTATCCATAAATTCACAATTATAGCCATTATACCATTGAAACACTGCTAAAATAGTTAAACACATAGTTACAGCCTTCATGTAGTCAAAACTGTATTGACTAAAAATATACAAACTTCCTAAACCCATAACTAAACCCATCAGCAACATTTGAATTAGCATGGTTTTGTTAAAAAAATATTTAGGCAACTTTACTAAACTATTTTTTAAAAGTCCCGGTTCTTTACCGTCCATTGCCAAGGCCGTACCAATCAGCGGATCGGTAATTAAGTTTAACCATAAAATTTGAACCGCTAACAAAGGGAGAGGCATTTGCAAACTTAAAGAAATAACAATTACCAAAAGTTCACCTAATGAAGTAGAAAACAAAAATAACAAAGCTTTCTGAATACTCTTATACATAGCCCTACCCTCTTCAATTGCAGCAACTATACTTTTAAGATTATCATCCAAAAGTACTATGTCACTGGCTTCTTTTGCAACTTCAGTACCAATTTTACCCATGGAAACTCCCAAGTCTGCAGCCACTAAAGAAGGTGCGTCGTTTACACCGTCTCCCGTCATAGCGATAACAAAACCGGCTTCTTTATAGAGTTTAATAATTTTCATTTTATCTTCCGGCGTCACTCTGGCAAAAACCGCGATTTGCGGCAACTGTTCTTTCAAGATTTGATCGCTCATTTCCGAAAGTTCCGGACCAGTAATAACCAAATCCCCCTCTTTAAAAATCCCAGCTTCCTTGGCAATTGCCCTAGCAGTTACTTTATGATCACCAGTTATCATAACAACTTTTAAACCAGCAGACTGAACCAATCTTACGCTATCTTGGGCTTCAGTCCTAACTGAATCTTCTATTGCAAAAAGTCCTGCAAAAGTCATGTCGGAAATATTATCCAAAGCATGACCTTTACCTAAACGCTTGAATCCAAAAGCAACCACCCTCATACCTTTTGAACTAAACTCACCAATACTCTCTTCGATAAGCTGGCGTTCATGCGGAGTAATTTTTCTGCTTTGACCATTTTCTAAAATATGCCCGGAAAAAGAAAGCAAGCTTTCAGGAGCCCCTGCAATAGCCGCAAAAATACTTCCTTCATGTTCATAAAAAATAGTATGATATTTATTTTTATGGTCAAAAGTAATTTCAGCAACTTCCTTATAACTTTTTAAAAGCTCTTCTTTAGGTTTAAAAAACTTTTCAGCAAAAACAGTCATAGCAGCTTCAGTCGGGTCTCCTGATACTCTAAATACACCTTCTGACTCCATATAAACAACCTTAGCTCGACTGACTAAACTGGCTATTGTCGCTGAAAGACCAAAGTCCCCAAAATTCTTATCCTGAACTTGACCGGCTAAACTTACTCCTCCTTTAGGCTCATAACCGGAACCGCTAACTTGGTATATCTTACCTGAAAGAAAAAGATTCTTAATAATCATTTCATTTTTGGTAATGGTTCCGGTCTTGTCCACTGCCAAAATATTTGTATGACCCAAAGCTTCCACTGCCTGTAGCTTTTTTACCAGCGCATTCCTTTTACTCATTCGCCAAACCCCACTGACTAAGATCAAAGTCAAAACTAAAGGCAACCCTTCCGGTATCATGGAAACGGCTAAAGACACAACCACGGCAAAGATTTCTTTTACCGGCTTACCTACACTTAAACCCAATAAAAACAATCCCACTGAAATTGCAAAAACCAAATATATAATTAATTTAGAAAGCTTCTTAATATTTTTTTGTAAAGGGATTTCTGTTTCCGGTTCAAGCAAAGCCTTACTAATTTTTCCTATCTCCGTATTTTGACCGGTACCTACAACCACTGCCTTCGCACTACCGGAAAGAACTACCGTACCCTTAAAAACCATATTATGCTGTCCTGAAGCAGGTAAAGTAGTTTCCGCGGGAGCGCTTGTCTCTTTTTTTAAAACCGCTCCAGACTCCCCGGTTAAAGCAGACTCGTCAACTTTTAAACTAGAACTTAAAATAATTCTGGCGTCTGCAGTTATTTTTTCCCCTTCCTGCAACAACATTACGTCCCCTGGAACAATTTCTTTCTCCGAAATCATTTCTTCTTTGCCGTCTCTTAAAATTAAACTTTCTGCCTCAGAAAGTTTTTTCAAACTACGCATAGTTTTCTGACTTCTTCCTTCCTGCAATGCGCCAATAACCGCATTAAAAACCAAAACTGCAAAAATAATATACGCATCCACTTTATCTTCTAAGTAAAAAACAATGACTGCGCAAAATAAAAGTATATAAATAAGCGGATTTTCAAACTGTCTCAGAAATATTTTAAAAACACTCTCTCCAACTGTTTCAGGTAATAAATTTTGCCCGTACTTTAAAAAACGACTCTGAGCTTCTTTAGTGCTTAAGCCGTTTACCTCGTCCGTTTTGAATTCGGTTAATACCTGAGTTTTTGTATATTGATACCAAAGCATATTTTTTTACAAACATCGAATAACGCAAATATCACCAACTTTTAGTGAGGTACGTAATTAAAAGAAAATTAAATAGTGTGTTTTATATCTCCTCGATAAATGTCTACTAAAGTAGAAAAAACTGCCATCAAAATAGGACCAAATAAAATACCTACTATTCCGAAAAATTGTAAACCGCCTAAAACCGATAAAAAAACTAATAGCGGATGAAGTTTTATTTTATTAGATATTAATTTTGGACCTAAAGCATTGTCTACTAAACCAACAATTACAACTGCCCAGATTGTAAGCCCAACTGCCTGACCGGTATGACCCGTAATTAACAAATACAAAATAGCCGGAATTAATGACAATGAAGTTCCAACATTTGGAACAATTGCTGCCATTACAGTAAATGCACCCCATAAAACCGGCTGAGGAACGCCAAAAATTATAAACCCAATAGTTGCTGCGAAGCCTTGAATTATAGCAATTAAGAATGACCCTTTAATCACTCCCGAGATTGCTTCTTCCACCCTTTTGAAAAGTGCGTGTTCATAGGTGTCATTTAAAGGAGAAAGGTCTATTAGTAAAGCTTTTATTTTTTGTCCATCTTTTAAAAAATAAAACAACATAAACAACATTAAAAAAATAGACAAAAAGAAACCGGCTAAGTTAGAAAGAATTTGGGAAATTAATTCAAAGGCATTATTTGTGACTTTAGAAACAATAGCCGTAAAGTCGTTGCTAAAGGTTTCTGCCACGGTTTTTAAGCCCGGAGGCAACTGATCAATTATGTTTGAACTTTCAAAATTTAGACCTCCATCCTGAAACTTTTTATAAAGATCAACTAATTCATTGAACAAAAGCTGACCAACTAACCAAAGAGGCACAATAAGTATGGTTAAAATAATTAAAAGAGTGACAAAGGTTCCAATAGTCTCCCCATTTACTTCCTTTAAAACTCTTTTGTGAAGAGGGGAAAAAACTACACCCAAAATTGCGGCTAAGGCAATTAAATTCAAGAACGGCCAAATCATGAGAATAATAACCAATGCAAAAACCGCTAAAAAAATAAAGAAGGTATATAATTGAACTTTACTTTCATTCATAAACTTATATAAAATTTAGTATACTTAATTATAGCAAACAATTGACTAATTTTAAAATTTATGTTATATTTTCTCAAGTTGCGCACGCTTATTTGTGCGTCAATTTTTTTTAAAAATAATATTATTCACAGACAATAGAAAAAGAATAAATGATATGAATAGAGATAAGATTAGAAACATAGCAATAATTGCCCACGTTGACCACGGAAAAACAACCTTAGTTGACGCAATGCTTAAGCAAACCCAAACAGTTAAAACTGTCGGAGAAAATACCGCAGATTTAATCATGGATAGTATGGATCTAGAAAGAGAACGCGGTATTACCATTAAAGCTAAAAACGCTTCTTTAATTTACAAAGACTACAAAATTAACATTGTTGACACTCCGGGACACGCTGACTTTGGTGGCGAAGTAGAAAGAACTTTAAAAATGGCTGACGGGGTTTTACTTTTAGTAGACGCTAAAGAGGGTCCTATGCCTCAAACCAAATTCGTTTTAAAAAAAGCTCTCCAACTTGGACACAAAGCAATAGTTGTAATTAACAAAGTAGACAAAGATGGAGCCGATCCAGACCATACCATAAACAAAACTTTTGATCTATTTGTTAAACTTCATGCCAAGGACGAACAACTAGACTTCCCTATTATTTACGCTTCCGGTGTTAAAGGTTTAGCTGATTTAAATTTGGAAAACTTAAGAAATAAAATAAAAACTTCTGCAGACCCGGATGTTTCTCAACTGTTTGAAAGCATAATAAAATACATCCCTGCTCCAAAAGTGAACGACATTGCAGACCCTTTTGCCCTCCAAGTCTTAGCTTTAGCTTACGACAACTACAAAGGCCGTATGGGAATTGGTAAAATCATGTCTGGCAACTGTAAAAAGGGTCAAAATATTGTCATGATTAAAACCGATGGGACAAAAGTATCGGGGAAAATTAGCGCCCTTTCTATGTACGAAGGCTTAAAACAGATTGATGTTGAAAATGCTGAAGCCGGTGACATAGTTGCCTTAGGCGGTTTTGAGGAAGTTCATATTGGTGACGTTTTTACTGACCCGGAAAAACCTGTTTTACTCCCACCAGTTGAAATTGAGCCCCCAACAATTAAAATGACTTTTGGAGTCAACACTTCTCCTTTTGCAGGACGTGAAGGTAAGTTTGTTACTTCTAGAAACTTAAGGGACAGACTCATTAAAGAGTTAGAAACTAACGTCGCTTTAAAAGTAGACGGTTTGGAACAAGGATCAGATTCTTTTTTGGTTGCAGGCAGAGGCGAACTTCACTTAGCAGTCTTAATTGAAACCATGAGACGCGAAGGTTTTGAACTCCAAGTCTCCCAACCTGAAGTTATTTTCCACGAAGAAGCTGGTCAGAAACTAGAACCATACGAAATTGTAACCATAGATGTACCAGCGGAACACCAAGGTGTTGTAATTGAAGAGTTAGGGAAACGTGGCGGACAAATGCAAGTTTTAGACACCGGCGCCACAGGTGAAATTCATGCTGAATATCTAATTCCTACCCGCGGACTTATTGGACTTAAAAACCTGCTTTTAACCCGCACACGTGGCACAGTCATTATCAACAACCTTTTTGACTCCTATAAGCCAGCTTTAGAAATAGACACGCATATAAACGACCACGGGAGCTTAATTGCCTCTGAATCCGGGGTTTCTAACGCATACGGACTTAATAACGCTCAGGAACGAGGAATTTTGTTTATAGGCCCTGCTGTAGACGTGTACGAAGGCATGGTGGTTGGTAAAAATGCCCTAGATAACGACATTGAACTCAATGTTTGTAAAACTAAAAAACTTACCAACATGAGATCCAGTGGTGCAGACGATGCTATAATATTAACCCCACCAAAACCAGTAGACTTAGACTTCGCTTTAGAATACATTGGTCCTGACGAGCTTGTAGAAGTCACTCCCCTTTCCATTCGTATTCGTAAAAAAATCCTAAACCCAAACGAAAGAAAACGCGCTGCTAAATAGTTTAATCCCGTCCCGCCCTTATAAGGGCGGGACGATTTTATTTTAAACCAGCGATGATTAAATCTAATATTACTCTAGGCGGGGTGGTAGAGGTTTTAAGTTCTAAATCCAGGCTTTCAAGCTTGCTTAAAACTTCTAAAACTTTTTTCGGGTCAAAGTTTAAAGCCAGTTTTTTCATAACAAAAACCCGACCACTTTTCCAACCTGTTTTTTCAAGCATATCATTTTCAGATACTTTGTTTTTCAAAAAATCCTGAAACACGGCAATATTTCTAAACTGCTCTGACAAAAGAGCGTTAAGTTGTATAGCAGCGGCCTTCTGGTCACTACCTGTGGCTTCTTGTGACAAAAACTCATGCATTAAAGTCAGCGCCTGTTTTGTATTACCCTGGCCCAAAGAGTTAGTAATTTCAAAAGCATCCACTTCCCTATTTTCGTTTACCAAATACTTAACCATTTCTGCAGTAATAGTTTTTCCCGGAACAACTTTAACTAATTTTTTTATTTCATTCTCTACACTCCATAAATCAAAAACTTCTTCATATTCCACTTTGGGCCCAAACTTGTTTTCTTTAAAACCGTCCCTGCCTAAACGAACGGCTAAAAGCTCTAAAGCTTCAGGCTCAATACTCCCTTTTAGTTCTTCAATTCTTTTTAAAATAAATTTATTTAACTCCTGTCCGTGAGGTAAAGGAAAGTCTTTTTTTTCTACTAAATCACTGGAAGCTATAAACTTCCCCATTTTACTTCTCTTGTCCAGTTTTTTTTCTAAGAAAAAAATTACGTTTGGGCTTTTGTTTAGCTTTTCCAAAACGTGCTCAGAATCCAGCAAATTCAAAGCCTGTTTTACCGCAAAAACCTTAGGTCCGCTAAACATGTCCGTTTGAATTAAATCATCTACTTTAAAAAAGTCTTCTTGCCCAAACAAAACCTGCACTTCTGAATTTCTCTGAGAAGCGAGCATGTTCATGTATTGAGTTTTACCGTAATCGTCCGGTCCGAGCAATAAACTTAACATATACTTGAAATTTAAGTGGATTTATTATAAAATATCTCAGTACATTGTACAAATGGTTGGAGAACTAATATCCAATTAATTGATAACTGGTAACTCAAAATCTCTTTTTTGATATTCATCTGTTGAGATAGTTTAAGACACAATCAATCATTGAAGCTTTCTCCGTTTGAGGCAGATTCGAGGCAATCAATAATGATTGTTTATTACTTTGAACCTTACCTCCATATCTGCAATTTAACAACTAATAATAGACTTACTCGTTTGAGACAAGCTCTAGGCAAAATACGCGGATCTTTTGAGCTGTAGTAGAACTACAGTGAAAAAGAACGCAAGTATTTTAACAACGAGATTGTCCAAAGCTGTTTTAATTTCGGGCTCTGCCCGAATCAAAACAGCGTACGAGAAAGTCTAAACTTGAGCGCCCATAGCTCAGCTGGTAGAGCAGTTGCCTCTTAAGCAAACGGTCGCAGGTTCGACTCCTGCTGGGCGCACCAAAAAATCCCCTTTTAGGGGATTTTTATATTATTAAGACTTGCAAAAAACCGTTTATTTTATCACAATGGTGCACCCGGTAGGATTTGAACCTACTACCTCTTGGTTCGAAGCCAAGCGCTCTATCCAAATGAGCTACGGGTGCATAAACTAGTACTAATTATACAAAAACTAATGTAATTAAGCTAGCTTTAAATGACCTCCTCCCCGGGCTAAAGCCCGGGGTTTCCTTTTCCGGCATGAAAACC
>CAZFTX010000013.1:0-20531 GCA_964521955.1 uncultured Candidatus Saccharibacteria bacterium
AAAAAATTATGGAGCAAATTTTGCTCCATAATTTTCACCTCAATTAAAGGCTTGTAACTAAAAAAATGTTTTTTAATACTTTTTAAAATTGAAAGCATATTTTAATTACCACTAACCACTGTGGCGTTGCTCCAGCTGTCTTCACCAGAAAGGCTAGCTGTGTTTATACTTTCTCCTAAAACTTCTACTAACTGGGTTGTAAAGTTGTCTTTGGCTTGCATACGAATATCTTTAACCAAGGTTGGACTCTGGCCAACTTGGGAAGCGACAGCATTTAACCTAATTGAAAATTCCAATACCCGTGGCTGACTAAACTTACCAGTATGAGCCTGCAAACTTCCAAAGTTCCAAGTTAACTTACCGGTACTTGAATCAAAATCGGCCTTAGTAGATTCACTTGAATTAATACTTCCTGCTACAAACCCGCCTGAACCTAAAGGTATAAATGCAGTTAATACGCCATCGGAAAAGTCATTACCTGAATTTGAGAGTAAAAATCTTACTTTATAAGTAGTTGTTGTCCCTGCTTTTGGAGGCAAACTGCCGGAAACATATTCTAATTTAGAAGAGACAGATGCAGGACTTGAAACTTTCAAACTTAAATCATTCCCTGGGAAAGGTGTAGAATATTCGTTAGATTTTATTTTCACAGATGTATCCACCAAAACATTTTTAGAAGAATCTTTAGTTGCCGGATTATTTACCTTAACAGAAAACCCTAATAACCCTGCCTCATTTGGACCTAAGTTTTCCAAACTAGGCACACCAGAAGCATTCCATGAAATAGTATTACCGCTAATTTGACCACCTTCCGCAGTGAGCGTACTCAAGTCAACAGCTTTAGAATTTACGGTAACTACGATATTTACCCCCGAAGCCACATTGCTTCCTTTATTCTGAAACTTAAGGGAATAATTTAAAGTTTCGCCAGGTTTTACCACCCCTGGAGTCGTTAAATTTTCTGCCACTTGCTCTACAAAAAGCGGCAGACTGTCAATTCCGGTTGAAAAAGAGGTTGAGTTTTGAATAAAATACTCAGCATTTGGTCCTAAAACCAAAAATTCAGCGGTTGCAGTCTTGCTTTCTCCTGGGTTTACAGACTTAAAGCTACCTTGCACAGAAATAACCCCTTCACCAGAAGCAAGTAAATTTGGCAAACTCCAAACATTATTACCTAAGTCAGGCTGAGGTTCGCTTGACCCAAACACAAAACCTTCCGGATACTGAAACCTTATCCTTGCATTTTTAATATCCTCATCTGAAGTGTTTTTATATTTCAATGTATAAACAACAAGCTGAGAACTACTCGTATTCGTTGGACCTTCTAAAGCCAAAGTTAAGCCCGCAGCAACAATTCTGGTAAAAGCAAAATTTTCTTTAACAAATTCGGAATTAAAATTACTTAATTTATAATGCAATTTAGCTGTCAATTTTTTTTCTTCATTTACATTGCCCGTCACTTTTGCTTTAAGATTTACTACAACATTTTGACCAGGTGCTAGATCCGCAACTTTAAACCTGGTACCCGACAAATTTTCAGCTTTAGGTTGAGAGGAAGAAAAACTTACACCTTCCGGATAACCCAATTCCAATTCTATTCCTACTAAATCCACATTATCTTTATTTTCTATCTTAAAACGGTAAATTGCTTCCGAGCCAGAAGCTATACTTTCTGGAGATTCTATAACTAAACCGACATTTGCTTCTTTAACTTCCTGCGTTCCCGTAGATCTAAAAGCAAAATATGCCAAAACAGCAATAATGGCCAAACCTAAAACAATTGCAATAAAGTAAAATTTATTGTTTAAATAAAACCCTTTAAAGCCCGTAGCTCCCAAGCTTGCGTCAGACGATTCAGAAATTTTTTCTCTCAATGTTGAATCTAAAATTGGCTGGTCAACGGATTTAGTTTTAAAATCGGGCTTATCTTGATCTTCCATAATGAAGTCTTAATATGATTAATTATAACATATCTCACAAAATTTGTGATTTTTTCCAAAAAACATTAACTAAACTTAAACCAAGAATTTTTCCGACTTAATTTCACGTTCTAAATAATATTCCATAAATTTAGTTAAAACAAAATTTAACTCCTGTGGGTCTGTAAAACCATTTGCAATTAGTGATTTCGACCTTAAAAGAAGGTAAAGTTCTAAAGTTTTTTTACTTACACTAACTGAACCTATTTCTTTTTTTTCAAAAAAACCGCCAAAAGCATTGCTAAAAAAATATTGCTTTTCACCAATATTTTTAGGAAAATCCAAATTTAACCCTAAAAGGCCTAAAAAATGAACTTTAAACTCAACTAATACTAAAGGCATCTTAGCTAAACTAAAACTTTCTCCGTTAACAACTTTTAAAAAATCCTGCAATAATAAAAATATTTCCGGTTGCTTTTCCCCCTCGGCTGAAAACTTTAAAACCAACTCACAAACGTTAAAACAAGCTTTCATAATTTCCAAATTTTCTCTAATATTTGGAAAAGTTTCAACAATTTCCGCGCTTAGTATTTTGGGGATTTGGCCGGATTTTAAAGTCCTTAAATTCAAACAAAAAAGCATTTGCAATGCACCTTGCAATTTTGCTTTTGGATTTTTAATTGACTTTGCTAAAAATTTTAACTTTCCTGACTCTTTTGTAAAAACTGTAACTATTTCATCACCTTCATTCAATGGATATTTTTTGAGCACAATTCCCGTAAACTTGAATTCTCTAGACATATATAGAATTGACAAAAATGAACAAAAGTAATTAAAATTGAACAAAATTTACTAACAACTACAACCATAGTTTCTTTCTTTATTCATAACTTTATCAACCAATAAGAATTACCAAACAGCAAGTAAGTCCAATTTAATTTTTGATTTTTAAATTTTTACAATACCTAACCACAAAGGAGAGTCACCAATTTTTGTCTGAATTTCAAAATCAACTTCAACTTCCAAAGACTTACTGACAAGGCCGATAAAAGTTTTCTTACGGTCAAAAAGCCCGGCCAAAGCTTTTTCTATTTCGCTACTTTCGGTGTTGTAGTAAAGGTCAACCAACTCACCTAACTTAAGTCCACTTTTTTTGCGCAGATCTTGAACTTGTCTTTCTAGTTCCCTAGCTAAACCTTCAAGCTGCAATTCAGGTGTTAATCGATCATCTAAAATAACACTTACGGAATTACTTAAAATAATTTGAGTTTTGTTTGGCAAGTCTGAATTTGAGAGCAAATTCAAATCTACTTTTTTTACATTCAACTCCTGTAAAAGTATTTCTTCCAACTCGGGCTGAAATTGAACAATCTGTTTTCCAGAAGTACTTAAAATGTAAGCTAGGGCAGCTAATGGCTGCCTAACAGTAAGCTGTTTGTCTTTTCTCAAAGAGAGCCCCACACTTACCACGTCCCTTAAATTTTGCATTTGAACCAAAAAATCATGTTCAAACTCTTTGCCTTTTGGCCAAGAAGCAAGATGAACAGACTCTTTACCTGTCACCTGCCTATAAACCTGATCTGAGAGAAAAGGCATAAAAGGTGCAAGTAATTTTGAAACATTGGCCAAAACAAAACCTAAAACTTCTACAGCTTTTTTACCTTGTTCTAAATCCCTTAAACGGTCTCGACTACGACGAATATACCAAGTTGAAAGGTCGTTTATAAAATCCATCAAAACTCTTCCTGCTTTAACCGTACTGTAAGCATCTAGCTGTTTGGTGGTTTCCAAAATCAACTCTGAAAGTTTGTCTAAAATCCATTTATCCAAAAGACTTGTTACTTGCTCTGGCCAAGTTTCGTCGTTAATGTTGGAACTTGAATACATTTTATAAAACGTCCAAGAGTTATATAATAACAAACTAACTTTACGACCAACTTCAGAAACTGACTTCTCACTAAAATTAACGTCGTCCGCATTCATAACAGGACAAGTCAACAAATAGAAACGAATTGCGTCAACTCCATACTTTTCTATTAAAACTTTAGGATCAGGGAAATTGTTTTTTGACTTTGACATTTTACTTCCGTCTTCCGCTAAAATATTCCCTGTAGTCACCACGTGTTTAAAGGGCGCGCTTTCAAAAAGCATGGTGCCAACCACATGAGAAACATAAAACCACGCTCGAGTTTGTGCAATATATTCAGCCACGAAGTCAGCCGGGAACCGGGATTTAAAAAGTTCTTGATTTTCAAAAGGGTAATGCAACTCTGCAAAAGGCATACTGGCTGACTCTACCCAACAGTCAACAACTTCCGAAACCCTCTGCATTTTTCCATCGCATTTTTCACACTTTAAAACCACTTGGTCTATGTAAGGCCTATGCAAGTCTAAATCAGAATTATGAATTATAAATTCTGAATTAGGATCTGATTCATGATTCTTAATCTTAGCTTCTGCGGCAGGATACACCTCAACAAAATTTATTGACCTCTCCCGCAGCTCTTTAACCGAACCGACACACTCTACGTACTTACACTCTTGATTTTCACATTTCCAAAAAGGTAAAGCCGTTGCCCAAAAACGATTTCTAGAAATATTCCAGTCAGGCGCCTGCTGTAAAGACTTACCAAACCTACCCTCTTTTAAATGTTCTGGATACCAATTAACACTTTCATTGTTTTTTAAAGCTTGAGCTTTTATTTTTTGAATGTTAATAAACCAAGCAGGCAAAGCGTTGTAAAAAAGCGGGGTAGCACAACGGTAGCAATGCGGGTAAGAATGCATATAACTTTGAGTTTTATAAACCAACCCCAAAGCTTTAAGCTCTTTTAAAATAACCTTATCAGCATCTTTAAAGAAAAGTCCTCGTAAAGAAACTGGAGCCATGTCTAAATACTCCCCTTTGTTATTTAACATATCCACTCTTGGCAAGTCTTTTTCTTTAGCCAATTTATAGTCTTCCTCACCATACATAGCAGCGTTATGAACTATACCCGTACCGTCTGTGGTGGTTACAAAATCGGCGCTATAAATTCTATGTGCTCTGTCTTTTGGGTCTGTAATTACCCCAACATATAAAGGCTCGTACTTTAAACCTTCTAAAGACCGGGCGGCAAACTCCGCTTTGATTTCATACTCGCCTTCCAAAATTTCTAACCTGTCTTTAGCAAGCAAATATTGCTCCGCTCCAACTTCTACCAACACATAGCGGATATCAGGCCCAATGTTTAAAGCTGTGTTGCCAGGCAAAGTCCAAGGCGTAGTTGTCCAAGCCAAAGCATAAACATTTTCACCCAAAAGTTCGTTAACTACTCTTTGGCGAGGTAAAAGCTTAAACTTTACAAAAACTGATTCTTCCGTAATTTCTTTATAGCTGTTATCCATGGCCACTTCAAAATTGGAAATGGGTGTTTCGCAACGCGAACAATACAGTAAAACTTTTCTGTCTTCATAGACTAAACCCTTATCCCAAATTTGTTTCAAAGCCCACCACACGCTTTCCATGTAAGTAGTGTCCATGGTTTTATAAGAGTTTTCAAATTCCACAAAACGGCCAATGCGTTTTACTGTCTTACCCCATTCTTCGGCAAACTTCAAAACGTTCTCACGACAAGCTTGGTTAAACTTTTCTATACCCAACTCTTCAATTTGTTTTTTTCCGGAAATTTTTAAACTTTGTTCAACTATGTTTTCAATTGGTAACCCGTGACAATCCCAACCCCAGCGCCTGCGCACAAAACGTCCCTTCATGGTTTGATACCTAGGAATCGCGTCTTTAATAGTACTAGCAAGTATGTGCCCATAGTGAGGCAAGCCCGTAGCAAAAGGCGGACCGTCGTAAAAAATAAACGGCTGTTTGTCCTTGGTTGCTTCCAAAGACTTTTCAAAAATTTTGCCTTCTTCCCAAACTTTTAAAATCTCCTGTTCAAGTTGGTTAAAATCCGGCGCTCCAGACTGTGTAGGTTGTTTTTTTTCTTCGTTGTTCATAATTATTTTATCTATATTATATCCGCGTGTGATCCGCGTTTGCATTTAAGATCCGCGATAGATCCCTGCCTGCCGGCAGGCAGGTGCGTCCTTACATTTCCTCAGGAGTTTCTATCCCCAACAAATAAAGTCCGTTTTCTAAAACTTGAGCCGTACCGGTTATTAAACTTAACCTAAACTCTTTTTTACTTTCGTCAGCTTCTTTTAAAATTGGCACCTCTTGATAAAAAGCATTAAAAGTTTGGGCTAATTCAAACAAATAATTACAAAGCAAGTTGGGCAAAAAGTCTTTAGAAACCGAGGATAAAACTTCCGGGAACTGTACGAGTTTGCGTAAGACTTGTAATTCATGAGGATTTAAGGTAATTTCTTGATTAGCTGATTGGCTGATTGGCTGATTTACTTTCCTCAATATCCCCTGAATTCTGGCGTAAGTGTATTGCAAATAAGGTCCAGTGTTGCCTTCAAAAGAAATAGCTTTTTTGGGGTCAAAAACTATGTCGCTTTTTAGGTTATGGGAAAGGTCAAAATATTTTACTGCCCCGGCGGCAACTTTTTTAGCAACAGCTTCTTTTTCTTTTAAGGAAGGATTTTTCTCTTCAATTATTTTTAAAGCTTCTTTTTGTATTGAATTAATAAACTCCTTGGCTCCAACGACTGTGCCTTTTCTGGTACTCATGGCGCCTTCAGGTAAAGTTAAAAAACCGTAAGCAACATGCAAGGCCTCTTCGGAATTTTTTAAGTAGCCTAAAAGCTCAACAATTTTTAAAGTTTGAGCTAAGGTATGTTTTTGCCTTACATCTACTACGTAAATTTGTTTTTCAAAACCCTGTTTTTGTCTAAAAATAAAAGTGGCAAGATCACGAAGTAAATATGTTGTTCCGCCGTCAGACTTTAAAACCACAGCAATTCCCAAATTATGTTCTTCCAAATTTACAATTTGCGCGCCTTGTGACTCTACCAACAAACCTTTTTCTTTAAGTTCTTTTACCACGGCAGGCATTTTGTCTTCGTAAAAACTTTCTGGCCAATCATGGTCGGACTTTCTTACACCAAGATCTGAATAAACTATTTCATATTCTTGCCAAGACCAGTCTTTAAACTGTTTCCAAAGTTTTCGGTTTTCTTCGTCACCTTGTTCAAGTTTGATAAATTCTTTTTTCCCTTCTTCTTTAAGTTCCGGGTTTTTTTCTATTTCAGAATTTATTTTTACATAAAGCTTGTTTAACTCGGTAACAGGGTCTTTTTCAATTAAAACAAGTTCGCCATACTTTTTGTATGCTAAAAGCAAAAGCCCAAATTGTGTACCCCAGTCGCCTAAGTGAGTGTCTGACTCTACCTTAAAACCCTGGGAAGCCAAAATTTTAAAAATCGCGTCCCCAATAATTGCAGTTCTTAAGTGTCCCAAATGCAAAGGCTTGGCTACGTTTGGTTGAAAATACTCAACTAAAACTTTTTGACCCTGACCTAAAAGCGAAGAACCAAAAAGTTCTTTTTGTTCTAAAACTTGGCCTAAAACTTTTACTAAAAACTCTTGAGAAAATTTAAAGTTTAAAAACCCATTTTTTTGAGAAACTTCACTTAAGTATTTTTTAGTGTCTAAATCAACAATTTTCTGTGCCAACTTTTCAGCCATTTCCACGGGGTTTATGTTAAGCTTTTTACCCAATACTAAAGCTATATTTGTACTATAATCCCCAAACTGACTTTCAGGCACAGTTATGTCTAAACGGTCTAACTGAGAAGTAAGTTTCAACTCTGAAAGAGTAGTGGAAATAAGGTGGTTTACCCAGCTCTTTCCAGAGTTAGTCAAAAGAGCATCCTTTGAATTTGCTTCGTGAATAGTCATTAGAATTTAAAAATATTTTAATAGAAAAAGGGCAGGGTTTATGTAATTTTTTCCTGTTTCACTGACCATAATGCCTGTAAATTATAACACAAATTCATAAAAAAGGTGAAACATGATAAAATATACATGGTTACACATTTCAGTTTCCCTCTCCAATACTTGGAGAGGGTTAGGGAGAGGTTATGGTCAAAGCAAAATACACACCACTTAGTAAACAACTAAGAAAAAACCAAACACCCTGGGAATCAAAGTTATGGAGGCATTTAAGAGCTAAAAACTTTGGTGGCCACAAATTTAAAAGACAAGTGCCAATTGAAAAATACATAGTTGATTTTTGTTGTCAGAAGAAAAATATAATCATTGAATTAGACGGTGGTGGTCACGCTGATTATATAACTCACGGACTTGATGAATTAAGAACAAAACGTCTTTCACAAAAAGGCTATAAAATTCTTAGATTTTGGAATAATGAAATTAGTAAAAATATTGACGGGGTACTAGAGACTATCGTAAAGGAAATAAACTCAGCGACCTCTCCCCACCCCTCCCCAACACCTGGGGAGGGAGTCAATATGGAATAATTTTACATGAAAATCCTTGCCGAAAACCGAAAAGCTAAATTTGATTACGAAATTAAAGAAAACTTTACAGCCGGCATGGTTTTAACCGGACCGGAAGTAAAGTCTGTTAAGCAAGGCAATGTTTCTTTAGCCGGATCTTATGTAAGCATAAACGCCGGCCAAGCTTTTTTAATTAACTGTCACATTGGTCCTTACAAATACGCTAGCCAGTCAGGCTACACGCCCACGCAAACCCGCAAACTACTTTTAAAAAAAAGTGAGTTGTTAAGCTTGCTTGGAAAAGAAAAAGGGTTGGTAGTTATACCTTTAGATATATTTTTAGGAAACAGAGGATTGATAAAAATCCGCATTGCTTTAGGCAAACCCAGAAAAAAAACTGACAAAAGAGAGTACATCAAAACCCGCGAGGCGAAGAAGGAAATAAGACAATTAACCTAATTATACTAATTGTTCTAAGTATTCTAAAAAATACAAATTTTAGGTCAATTAGAAATTAGAGTAATTAGAAATTTATTGTTGTGTCCAAAAAAAGAGACATAATTTACATAGTCATTATTGTTCTGCTTTTAGGCATGTGTGCGGAGTTCTACCATGACTATCGCTATCAACCTAAAAAAGAACGGGAAGTAAAAGTTTATTACAATCAACAAAGAGAGCTAAACAAAGAAATCATTCAAAATATTCAAGAAGCTGAAAAGTATGTTTATTTTGCAATCTACACTTTTACTCGTTATGACATAAAAGACGCACTTTTGGCGGCAAAGTTCCGTGGTTTAGAAGTTAAAGGCATAATGGACCGAGAGCAAAATTTAAAAATTGAAAACCAAAGCAAAATTTTTAAAGAATTAAAAAAAGCAGGTATTGAAGTTTACGAGCAAGACCATACCAGCATTATGCATTTAAAAACCTTAGTCACCGAAAAAGCCTATGTTTCCGGTTCTTTTAACTGGACATCGGCAGCAACTAACCTTAACGACGAAATTCTGGAAATTGGTCGCGACGAAAAAACAAGAATCCAGTATGAAAACGTGTTAAAAGAACTCTTCTCAAGATATAAAAACTGAATTATGAAGTAAGAATTTTGAATAATGAATAAATAAATCATAATTCTTGATTCATACTCCTTAATTCAGGTGTGTTATACTACCTATATGGAAAACTTAATGAAATCCGACATATTTTTCTTTATTACCAGTATTGCAGTGGGGATTTTAACAATTCTTCTTACAATAGCCATTGTTTATATTGTTAAAATTATTAGGGATGTAAAATACATCTCCAGTAAGGCAAAAATTCAAGCCGACAACATTTCTGAAGACTTAAACAGAATAAGGGAAAATTTAAAGACTCAAAGTAGTACTGCAAAAAGTCTATTTAACTTTATTAGCAAATTTGTTAAGAACAAAAAATCAACTAAGTAATTGAAAGGAAATTTTATGGCTACAAAATCAAACTCCACGGGAAAAAAAGTTTTGGGTGTAGGGGCGTTGGCCGCTGCAGCTGCGGCAACTTACTATTTCTTCGGCAGTAAAAATGCAAGTAAAAACCGTAAAAACATTTCTAACTTTGCCCAAAAAGCAAAAAAAGACGTAATTGCCAAAGTTGCCCAACTAAAAGAGGTAACGAAAAGCAATTATGAAAAGGCTGTGACTGAGGTGGTTCAAAATTTTAAAAAAATAAAAAACGTAAACCCGAAAGAACTTAACGCTTTGTCCAAGGAACTCAAGAATCAGTGGCAAAAAATAACTAAGCATTTACCTAAAACTGCAAAAAAAGTTCTAAAGAAAAAAACTCCAGCAAAATCCAAAAAAGCTTAAACAAGCCTTTGCATGCACTTACGAAACAAAACTTGCATTTATTTCATTCGTCACGGCTTGACTACTTCCAACGAACACAAAATTAAACAAGGCATAGGTATTGACGAATACTTAAGCCCACACGGAATATTAGAAATTGAAAAGCTAGTTCCAATTATTAAACATTTGGAACTGGACGTCATTTATACTTCTTACCTAAGACGCGCCGAAGAAACCGCCGCTTACATTAACAAATACCTAACCGAACCGGTACAAGTTTTTCATGACTTTAGAATACGTGAAAGAAACTTCGGCAGTTTAACCGGCAAAACCCAAAAAGAAATTGAATTTTTTATCCCCAACTATAACGAGCAAGAAACTTTGCAAATTTACGACTACACCAAATACGGAGGTGAATCTGCAAAGCAAGTCAGGATTCGGGTTTTTAGCTCAATTTTAGACATAGCCACAAATCATGAAAACCAAAACATTGGAATCATAACTCATGGCGGTTTTATTCGCATGCTGCTTTTTCATTTTCCTAAAATTCCCAGAATATACCACGACGTGGACAATAAAGACGAAATTGCCAACACCGACATTTACGAATGGGACATTTCTCCCGGCATACTTAAAAACATTAAATCTCTTATTAAATAGTATAATTTATTGATTTACTGATTTTTAGATTTAAAGATTGTAATCAAAGAATCATTTAATCATTAATTCTCAAAATGAGTTTTCCACAACCCAGTACCTTGCATAAAAAGGTAGTTGGTGCTATACTCTTGTTGTCTATTAATATACTTTCAATGACTACTCTGACAATTGACTTAGAAAACTCCAAAGCTCAAATGCGTAAAGGTCTTTTAGAATACTGTATTCTCTTAATTATCGCGCGCGGAGAAATGTACGCTTCAGACATTTTAAAAGAATTAAAACAAGACAACCTTTTAGTCGTTGAAGGCACCCTCTACCCCCTACTCTCGAGACTTAAGACTGAAGAGCTTTTAAACTACTTTTGGAAAGAATCTAAAAACGGTCCGCCCAGAAAATACTACACTTTAACTGAAAAAGGCAAAGACGCCTTAGCTCAACTCAACTTAACCTGGCAAGAACTTTCACACTCAATTAACTCACTAACTCAAAAACATGAAAAAAACAATTAGTATTTCTTTAGGCGGTTTTTCGTTTCAAATAGAAGAAGATGCTTTTGCCAAACTTGAAACCTACTTAAAAGAAGTTCAAGCCCATTTTTCTTCTTACCCTGACTCTTCAGAAATTGTCAGTGACATGGAAAGCCGTATTGCCGAACATTTCCAAAGCAAACTTCAAAACAGTAACATAGTTGCTTTGCCTTTAGTGGAAGAGTTAATTTTAGTCATGGGCAAAGCCGAAGAATTTGGCGACACTCCTAACACTCAAAATAGTTCTAAAAAAGAAAGTTCTCAATCCGGTTTTGGAAAAAAACTTTTTAGGAACCCAGAAGACGTAATTATTGCGGGCGTAGCCTCCGGAGTTGCGGCATACTTAGGAGTGGAACCAGTCTGGATCAGGTTAATTTTTGGACTGTCAATTTTCTTTGGCGGATTTGGAATTTTACTTTACATCATTCTATGGATAATTGTACCTGAAGCTAAAACCGACACCGAAAAAATGCAAATGCGTGGCGAACCCATAAATTTGAAAAATGTCGAGTCCATGGTTAAAGAAAGAGTGGAAGAGCTTAAAAAAAAAGACTCTAGTTCTTTTAAGAAAATTATAAGCGCACCTTTTAAAATTGCAGGAGTAATTCTAGGCGGCTTGGGAAATTTTTTCTCCCAACTCTTTCCTTTTATTTTTAGAATTGTCGGTGTGGTAATCTCCATAGCCATGAGCATTGCTTTAGCCGGGCTAATTTTTGCAGGCGTAAGTTTACTTATTAACCCCTCCTCCCCTTACATTGGTTTTCCTTTAAACGAAATTGTTTTTGGCTTAAACTACTACGTTTTGGTTATTTCTGCCTTCTTTGTAGTCTTTGTTCCCCTAATTTTCTTAATGCTTTTAGGCACAAGCTTAGTTGCTTTAAAATCCAGTTTTGGAAAAATGACCGGCTTTTCACTTCTTGGCCTATGGTTTGTTGCCTTGGGGCTGTTTTTGTCTTTAGGTTTAAAACACGGACCTCAAATAGAAAACACTCTTAAAAACAGCGCTTACTTTAAAACAGAAAACAAGCTCTGGGATTTAAAGGACTTTGAAAAAGTTAGTCTTGATTCAAACTTTAAAGTCAACATTCACCCGGCCTTAGAATACAAAGTTGAAACTACAGGCACACAGTCTGACTTAGAAAGTCTAAATGTTTTCGTAGAAAATGGAACACTCAAGTCCGAAAGAACTTTAAAAAACAAGTTTTGTATTTTTTGTCGCACACACAAGGTTGTTTTTGAAGTTTACACGCCTACGCTTTTAGCAGTTCAAGGCCAAGGTGCTTCAGAAATTACTATAGAAAAAGGTTTTGTTTCTGAAAGCTTAAACGTTGACTTAAGTGGCGCTTCCAAAGCTACTTTAGACGTGGAAGTCAAGAATCTTCTAATCAAACTTTCCGGAGCTTCCAAACTTGAAGCTTTTGGCATTGCTTCCACCACCGAATTACAACTCAGCGGAGCCAGTAAAGCTACGCTTGATACCATGGAAATTTCTGAAGCAAAAGCAAAACTTTCCGGAGCAAGCCGTGTCTCTTTTGGCAACCTCAACACACTGCAAGCCCAGTTAAGCGGAGCTTCCATAATAACCTACAACTCGGCAAATTCAATACAAGAATCCACCTCCGGAGCTTCTAAAATAGAAAAAGAATTTGAAGACCCGGAAACTTTTTACTTCAACGAACAACTGCGAGAAGAGTTTTAATTTTTACAAAACTAAGCTTTTCATATAAACTGTCCTAAAACGTTCGAAAAAGGAGAGGCTGAATGAAAAAGTTATGTTTTGGACTTCTAGAGGCTGACAACTACCTACGTCGTCACCTCCCGACATGGATGGCGCAATCAGGCGGTGTCATTACCCAGGAAGATTTGGAGGAAATGGTAGCACTTGAAGCAAGAAAAATCTACAGTGCTTGTTGCCCTAAGGCCGTAATCTACCCAAACCACAAAGCTCTAACAGAAAGCAAGCAGGCAACATACTTCGGAGGCGGTTTCTTTTTCAATCTCGAGATTTCTACCCCACGCCAGGAAGAGGCCCTCTTCTTTCTCAACAAGGCTCTGCGCAGACAAAAAGAAATTGAAGTACAATCAGTGACCCGCTACTTCCGGAAGCACGCTGGTTCGATTCCAGCCATTGTCCTGATTGATCCAAGCCACGGCAAACTTCCAAACTTCAAAATTACCGGAGAGTCACATACTTGGATTGAACAGCTCCGTGCGGTCATGGTTCTGAGTCACAGGATTTCTCGTTGTATTAGAATTGACTACCGTACCACAGCTGCCGGAACAGCTTCCGTGCTGTCCCACCTACTTCATACAGAAGAGATGCCAGCCTAAAAGCCACCCAGACTTCATAGCACACACGTCAGGAGGAACGTGTGTGCTATTTAATTTAAAATTAACCCAACAAACTTCTCAGCCAAGGGTGGTTTGAAAACCAAGGTCGGTTTTTAAGCCAAGCCTCTAGCCCCCAAACTTTTCCTGCTCCCAAAGCCCCTAAAAGCAAAAAGGCTAAAGCAAAAATTATATGTTGATCTACCAAAAAAGAATTCGTTCCTATTTTTGGAAAAGTTAATATAGGAAAATAGTAAAGCACCATCATGACTGCGCCTAAAATAGAGCTTATTCTTACAAACACGCCTAAAATCATTGCCACGCCAATTAAAGTTAAACCCCACTCATTTAAAAAGTTAGTTACAGTAAGCATGCCCGGGGTAATTAACCATTCGTAAAAACCGCTAAAAGTTTTAGCGGTTTTTAAATACCCCGCCGCTGACCATTCGGGATTAAAGACTTTGGTAATACCGGCATAAAAAAACAACCAGCCCAAAGAAATCCGAAGCAAAAACAAAGTAAACTTTGTATAATTTTTCATTTATTTTCTTATCTTTAATTATTTTTTTGTTTGTGTCTAATAACAAACGCCACTATTGTGGCGGTTAAAAAAATAAAAGCGCCAAAAAAACAACTGGTTAAAAACGGATTGGTAATTGGCACCGCAGAACAGCCAACCGCCTGCCCGGATTTGCTGCCATAAAATGCTATGAATTCTTTAGTCACGTTAAACCAAGCAAACACTGTTCCGCCGGCCAAAAGCCAGGAAAGGTACTTTTCCTGTTTCTTTGCTTCCGCAGCACGCAAAATAAACACTGAGAGACTAAAGGCTAAAAGAAAAGCAATTGCGCCGTAAAAACAAGCTTGGGTAAAAGGACTGGGAATAACACAATCCTGAATTTTAAAAATTGTACCTTCAAACTTGTAAAACCTGTTAAAGTCTCTAATTACGTTAAACCAGGCAAAAACCGTCCCTCCCAATAAAATAATTGTTTGAGCCCAAAGCCATTTTTTCATATATTTATATTGTCTTTTAATTTCTTTTTCTTTGCTTTTAAGGTTTTTTAAAATGCAAAGTTAAAATATTCTTCAAATTTAGTATACACCCGTTTAAAAAAATGAAAAGTGCCGGGTTCCCAAAGGGATCCCGGCACTTGCCCGCATTTGGGCTTTACGCGATTTGAGCGAGCAACTTGTCAGCGACTTCCTGGCGCTGCTCAAAAGCTTCCCGGCGCTGCTGAGCCTTGCGGCTCTCTGCCGCCGCAGCCTGTTCTGCGAGCCGCGCGGCTCGCTCTTCTTCATGCCTAACTTGCCGGTTGTGCTCCCGGCGCTTCTGTTCTGCGTCGACCCACGCCAACATATCTTTCATGTAACAGTACACGTCAGCGCAGTGCTGCACGGACATCTCGTCCTGCCGGCGGACTTCCGGCAAAAAATGCTTCTGGTAAGCCGCAAGAAGCCCACCCCACACGTCCTGGTCGTAATTCCCAGGATCCTTCTGCTGAATGAGCTGGCTGAAGTGCTTGTCGGAGTTTTTGAAGAACTTCCGAAGCAAATTGGTAAGACCCTGCTCAACCAACTTCCCCAACCGGACCGCTTCGCCCTCGCGACCTTCGCACAGAACCGTCGCACAGCGACGGATCTCGTCCTTCATGGACTCGGGCATCACGAAGCCCGAAAAGCGCCTGGACTGTGCAATCAGTTCAAGAATCCTCTCCTGCACGTCCGCGAAAGAAACCTTCGCTGTGGTCTTCATTCTATTCTCTCCTATCGATTTGTAATAATCCCTTTCGGGAAATTTCAACCAAAATTTGGTGAAAATTTTCCAAAAAGCATATTTTAACTTAAACTGTATTATATCATTTTTTTAAGTTTTTGTCAATAGCTTAAAAATACCATGTTTTATTTGTAAATAATAAAAAAATCCGGTTATGAGAGACAACCAGTAAACCCGTTAGTTTCCAAGGAAAACTAACAAACCTTTCATGCGCTTCCCTCACTTCTGGCTATTCTTGCCAATCAACACCCACCGGCACCTGAACAATGTTTCCTTTCAGAATTTTCAGGTCCTCAGTGCCGTCCTCCCTTGGCCTAAGAATTGCAAGAAAACCAGACGTAAACTCCCCTGAGATTTCGAACCTCAAAAACTCCCGGTCTCCGAAGAACCTCAGGTCGGTCTCAAACTTAATCATGCCAATTTGTGTTTTGAACAAAGACAGAAAAGTGAAACCCACGTGAGTAACCGTGGCCGACTCGTCAACTTCTCTCCGGTCGCTATGCCTGGAGATTCTAATTCTCCTGCCTTCAAAAATCCGGCGCAAACCAGCCTCCAAACGCATCTGTTCAGAATGCGAAGCTTTTACGTGATCACGCAAAAATTCCATGACTACCAAATTCAGCGATTTATTCACCTGCATATCCCCACCTTCTTGCTATGTATTTCCGACAAAACAAAATACCACTTCTTAGTGACTTAGTCAACACACATTAAAAATACTTCCCAGAAACACAAAATTAAGAAGCGCCGTGCCTACCGGCACAAGCCTATTTTTTTATACAAATATCCTATATAATAGCTTTCAAGTTGTACAACCTGAAAGGAGGGGGCTATGGCTTCCTTGTTGACTTTTGTGCTGGTCTACGGTGCGGGACTTGTCCTCACCTACTTCGTCACCCATGAACTGACCGCCGGCTTTAAGAATCAAAGCTCTTTGGCCTTGTACGTAACAACGACATTGAGCATCGGCATCTCCTTGTGGACCAATAAAAAGTTCAAATCCTGTTCCGCAGGTTTTCAGAGCTTTATCCGCTCACCGGAATCCGACAAATGGCTTCGGCGGCACATCTTCGCCCTTTTTTCCGCCCTGCAAATTGCGGTGTACGCTGGATCTGCCGTGTTTCTCACAAACACTTACTGGCAAAGAGCCGCAATCGCAGTGATCGTTTTACTTTTCTGTCTTGAACTTGTCGCCCTGGTCATCACTTTCGCCCAATATGAACTAAAAGAGTGAACAAGTCTCCCAACCCTACCCGCCACGCATAAGGCGCGCGACACTCTCGCGCGCCTCTTATTTTTTTAGTAGAAAAACCAATTACTAGTTTATAAAAATACTACTAACTTTTTACTGTTACTGTTACTGTTGACAATTTCGAAAATATATCTTATAATAATGACTCAAGTTAAAAATATGACATGGAGGAAAAGACGTGCTTAGACTCACGAATCTGAAAACGAATCTGAATAACATTCGCGAGACGTTCCGCGACATCCGCGAGACATGCCGCGAATACCACTTGTTTCCCGAGATCTATTACCGTGGCGGCATCGTTGCGACGATCATCCTGGTCGTCCTGATTTGCGACATCCAACCCGTATGGCGCATTGCAGCAGTGATCAGCTGGGTACTGTTCGGGCTTACTTTCCTGTTGGTGCCGATCCTCAGAGAAATGGACCAAAGCTCAGTAAAAATAAAGAAGGAGGGGAAGGTTTTCCGACAAAGGAACATAGGACAAATTTTCCTTGCCATACTGCAATTTTTCCTAGCCTTCACGGCAATGGAAATAACAGTCTTCGGCCTGTTGGGCAATTGGGGTCTGCTCCCATTCCCCTTTCTCCTCGTACTGGAGGGCTTCTTCATACTCGCGGAACTAGACGCTCTCAACGACCCGAGACACTACAGGAGCATTCAAGACATCCCATAGCCGCCAACCGGCGGCAGTGAACACAGAGGCGCGCGAAACTCTCGCGCGCCTCTTATTTTTTTAAATTTATATTACTAAAAGTGTTTTGGTATTTTTTTATTATTGGTATAAAAGAGCGCCATTGATCAGCATTAATCTGCTTAATCATTTCTTCTAAAGCAGGACTTATTTTTCCATTTGAAATTAACATTTGGCTCCTTTCTATCATTAACGCATACAGCATCTCAGCTTCTTTTTTGAAGCCGGATTTGTTAATTTGTTGAGCCCAGTCTTTTAAAGGTATCTGTACCATCACCCAACGAATTACTTCAAATCTATAATCTAATGACCATAATTTATATATAATTAATAAAAAATTTAAAGACTTAAAGGCATCGTCAAGTTTTTTTTCGTAGGCTGCCCACAAATCCCTATACATTTGAGTATCAGGGGCAATTCCTAAACCTGAAAAGTAGTCATAAACACCTCCTCGTTTTTTTAAATTCGCCATATACTTTCCTGCTTCATAAGAAGAAGCTTTTAATTCTGCCAAGATTTCATCTTTAGCTTTTTCTAGGGCGTAATTTAATATTTGTTCAAATTCTTTAGTTTTTTCAGGCTGTTTAGTATTTGCTAGTTCTTTTAAGCTAGTAACGGTTTTTGCTTTGGGTTGCGCCTTAAACCACACAACTTTACGACCCGAAGCATTTAAAGAAGAAATTAGTCGTTCATGTTCGGCATGGCCTTTTTCGTGGTCTTCAACACGTTTTATTGCCGGTGCTTTGTTAACGCTTCTAAACTCACCTTTAACCACAATAACCGGAATATTTAACTCCTGTTCCCCAAAAGAAAAAGTAGCAGATGCCCTGTAAAAACCCCCAATATTTTCCCTGGAGTCTATCATATTAAAATCTTTGCTATCTTCTACAAATAGCATAACTGCCAATGGGTAAGACATGTCTACTTTAATTTTACCCCTTGGTTCGTATTCCAGACTATTGTTTTTAATTAACTGCTTATAAACTTGATAAGCGGCAAAGTCTCTGTTTCCCGCTTTGTCTAATACAGACTCAACACGGGTTTTTACCGTATGTAAATCATTTATAAAATTTTTTACCACCTCTGGATGAGCTAAAAATTCAGCCGTTTTATTTGTAGAATTTTGTAAATCTTCTGTTGTTGACCAAGGGTTCCATTCCAGCTGCGCTGTTAAATTAGCCATAAGTCTCGCATTGTCAAGCATTACCTCCATCCTGAATTCTTTTGCTTTTTCTTTTTTTTCTGCTTTTAATTCTTCAGTTTCTTGTGGTAATTTACGAACGTCTTCTAGCTTATCTTTATAAATTTCAGTGGGTTCAAATTTTTTTTCTAATTCGCTCATATTATAAATATTATAACATTTTGACTTAAATAAAACAGATGGGTTATTCAACACCTCATTATGTATTCAAATAAGAGAAATAGAAACATGACCCATTAATTTGTAATATAAAAATGTATAACGAAAACAGGCAGGCAAAACTACTGCCTACCTGCTTCTGTTTGTATAGCGGATGCCGGTGTGGGCCACCGGCTGGCCGTTGACCGTGTCATACTGCCCGGCGAAGAATACGGAAAATCCTCCCGCAAGTTTCCGCCGGTACTCCAAGCCGAACTGGCTAGCAGTCCATTTGCCGCTGTCCAGCCGGAAGCCGTCCCACCGAGCCCAAAAATTCGGGCTTAGAGAGAAAAAGACTTTTTCAAAAAAGTAGCCTTTATTCCCCCACTTCTTGTCGCCAATGTAAACGGCAGTATGCTCAAAGGCACTGACGGAAGCAACAAAGCTCGTCAGCACAAAACCGTCGCTGGTAATTCCCACCGCTGGATTTACGGAAACCCTGCCAAGACTCTGATTCGTTCCCACCGAAGCCTCCCAGCGAGGGTGCCGGCCGGTCGCCGGGAAAAACCGCTGCATTAACTGCAAACGACCTTGGGCAAAACTCTCCCAGACAAACAGAGAAGCATACTGGTCCCTCTTACCGTTCACGAAGTATTCCAGCTCCCCTGTTACTTCCTGCCCCAAGAGAGGCATAACAGGCAAAAATAATAGCAACATCCGCAAACTCATACTCGCCTCCTTTCATCTAGTCTATAAGGGTAACACTAAAGCAAAAATAAATCAAACTATAAAAAACGGTTACTGGGAAGGAAAATGGGGATATTAAACCCAATAAAATAAGCACTTTTTTGATTTTACTATTGACAAGTAAGCAAAAAAGTGCTATAATTATGGGTTATAATTTGTTTGTGCTAAATGGCGGTTTTAGTCGCTATTTAGGGCAAACCAATCGCCCAAAATCCTTTCCCACCCTGCCTGCGCCTCGATGCGTATAGGGAACTAAGAAAGGATCATATCTTAGGAGGATGTGGAAGATGTCACTCGCGAACATTACGATGGTTCTGGCCGCAGTGTGTTTCGTGGCCATGGTCCTAACAGTTGCCTTTGGCGACAAAATCGAAGCCGCGCTCAAGCGCCGCAAAGAGCAGAAAGCTCTGCGCCAGGAGAACGCCAAGCCAGTGCTCGTCGTCAACGGCGGTACTCACCCCAATGTGGGCAGGATGAAGGTTGTCGTCTGGGCCAACGATTTCTACCAGTTTGCCGCAGAGCAGACGCGGAAAGGATCGCACTGCATGTATTACGCTCCCCAGAACATGCCTGCCGGGGTGTTCACCGATACAGGCTACATGCCGGACGGTAACCTTGCCACAGGCACAATCTACCTGTTCGAAAACGCATTCCAATTCTACCGGACTCGGGTTAGGGTGGAGAATAACTCCTTCCTGTTCATCCCGCAGTTCAACGAGAAGTATGCATCACTCGACTGGCAGAAGAGGAATTGCGGGATTATCCCAAGCTTTCAATGGGATGCCTACCGGTTCTTCTCGCCCGCCATCACGTCCAAAGCTGCATAAGCAGCCGCAGTGACCGCACTCAACCAGAGGCCGAAGTGAAATACCTTCGGCCTCCCCTTCTAAGTTCATAAATTATTTTGTGGATTTGGAAGGGAGAAGTGTTGCAGCTGGAAAAGTGTTGTTAGAAATTAGCTCCACTTTCCTGGCTGCAAAATCCAAGTAGAAGAAATGGGGACATGACCCATTTATTTCCAATGACCTCCTCCCCGGGCTAAAGCCCGGGGTTTCCTTTTCCGGCATGAAAACCA
>CAZFTX010000014.1:0-20371 GCA_964521955.1 uncultured Candidatus Saccharibacteria bacterium
CTTCTAGCCCTATAGCTACTTTAACTGTTCAAGGTACCAGCACTTACCCTAACATCAATCCTTTTGTTGTAGCTTCTTCCAATGGTACTTCACTTTTGACAGTGACTCCTTCGGGGAATGTGGGGATAGGTTTAAGTTCTCCAGTTAAACCACTTCATGTGTATGGGAACACCTCAAATGGCATAGCATTATTTGAAAGACAAGGCTTAAACAATACCGGACAAGTTGTTACTTTTATTGTGCAAGCAGATTCTAATGGTGTATCTCAAAATGGTTTTGGTCCACTTATAGACTTTTATCAAAAAAATAATGGCAGTACAACATTAGGAAGTTTTCTTGGAAGTGTATTAGGATCCAAAGACAATGGTGATGACGATACTGGGAATATAAGTATATTGCCTTCTAATAATGGAGTTCCAAACATTGTAGCTAGTTTCAATTGGAATAGGACAGTTGGTATTAACACAACTTCAACTTCGTCTATTATAACCATAGCGTCTTCCACAGGTGCTTCTCAATTAATGGTTGGATATAACGGCTCCACCACTCTCGCTTCCCTAGGTACAGGTTGTGTAGGAGTCTCAAGTGGTTCTTTGTATACCACTAATTGTGGAGGAGTGGGAGGTATAGACGGCAGTGGTGCTCCTGGCTTAGTTACTGTATGGAGTGATGTAGATACTCTAACTACCGGATTAATTAGAGACAACGGCACAGTAGCAGGTATTAACGCTACTTCTTCAACAGTAACCTTTAACATTCAAGGAACCAGCGGTTCTACTAATAATATCTTTAACGTTTCTAGCTCTACAGGTATCTCTATTCTAACTGCTACTTCTAACCAGAGAGTAGGAGTAGGTACTTCTAGCCCTATAGCTACTTTAACTGTTCAAGGTACAAGTACTTACCCAAACATTAATCCTTTTGTGGTAGCTTCTTCCAACGGTACTTCACTTTTGACAGTGGCTCCAAAGGGGTATGTAGGTATTGGTCTTGCTAATCCTTCAAGCTTTTTAAATATTCAGAATTTTGATGAACCTGGAAATACTAACGATGATAATGCCATTGGAATAGCATTAAGTTCTTATGCAGTAGACCCAGATAGAGCTGCAATACATATAAATATAGACAAACAAGATGCAAATTCAACAACTGGTAATCTTACAGGTGTATATGTTGAGGTTGATAATTTTGATGATAATATCGCTAATATTTATGGTTATAACAGTTATCTATATTTGGAACCTGGTGCAGATGTGACTTCGATTTATGGTACAAGAAGTTTGATTGCCGCTGATGGAAACATTACAAACGCTTATGGTTCTTTTGTAGATGTTGATGACTATGGTACTGGTATTCAAAATTCTTACGGTGTCTATATTGCTCCAATGTCTGGTACAAATAGTAAATATGGATTATTCCAAAATGGTGGTTCTGATATTAACTTCTTTTCTGGTAAAACTGGTATTGGCACTATTACTCCTACAGCCACTCTTTTTGTTCAAGGTACAACTACCGCTCCAACGGTTAACCCTTTTGTTGTAGCTTCTTCTACAGGTTCTCAGTTGCTTACAGTGCTACCAAGTGGAAATGTAGGAGTTGGTGCAACTTCTCCAGAAACTAACTTACATGTTGTAAATACTTCCGCAGGCTTAGAGTCTATGCCTTTACTCTTACAAAACAGCAGTAGCAACAGTGGAACTGCTGTAAAAGTCAGGTTAGCTGCTACTACGAGCCAAGGTGCAAATGCTAACGGTTTAATAGACTTTGTAGGCACAAGACAAAGTGACGGTTCTATGGACTTAAATTTCCTTCTTTCTCCGGGAGGTAGCGGTGCCCCAACTCCTAGAGTTTACATAGACGGTTCAACTGGAGCTTTAGGTATTGGCACCATTACTCCTACAGCTACTTTGTTTGTTCAAGGGACAACTACTGCTCCAACCGTTAACCCTTTTGTTGTAGCTTCTTCTACAGGAACTAATTTAATTACCGTTACACCTTCCGGTTCTACTACACTTACTTCTTTGGGCACAGGTTTGGTTAGAAGTTCTAATGGTTCTTTGTATACTGACGCTACTACTTACTTAAGTTCTATTGGTTCAGGAAACCCCGGATTTGTTTCTGTTTGGAATGGGACAAATTCTTTAACACAAGGAATAATTAGAGACAACGGCACAGTAGCAGGTGTGAACGCTACTTCAAGCACAGTACTCTTTAACTTACAGGGTACAAGTGGTTCTACCAGTGATATTTTTAATGTATCAACTTCTACCGGAGTTTCTTTATTTGTGGTAAAAGAATCTGGGAAAATAGGAATAGGAACTTCCACTCCAAACGCACTTTTATCATTGCAGGGTAGTAGTAATAGTTTAAATTTGTTTAGAGTTTCTTCTTCAACTGGAGAAAGCTTGCTTACTATTTCCGCTTTTGGTGGAATTGTTCAAACTATAAATTCCTCAACAGCTTTAACTATTCAAAACACTTCTGGAATTAAAGTTTTTGAAGTTGATACCAGTAATGCTGCGACCCAAGCCGGTATAGACATTACCGCAGGCGGCAGCCAGGCGGCAAACTTGTTAAATTTTTATTCTTCAGCCGATGCTTTTCTTTTGGGTGTTAGCCAGTATGGAGGCATAATTCAAAACATTGCTTCTACAACAGCATTTACTTTACAAAATGGTTCCGGAGTAAACTTCTTTAATGTTGACACAACAAATAGTAAAGTCGGAATTGGAACCTCTACCGGCGTTTCAGCTTTGGATATAGTAAGTAATATTTCCATAACAGAAACTGGCAATCCTTCTCAAGGTTCAAGTACGGCCACGGGTTTAAGAGTAATTACTTCAGACAATGACTCACCAAGCGCGCTTATTTGGAACACCTCGCAGGCACCTTGTATAGGACAAGCTACCGGTTGCACAGGTGACGTTGCTGCCGGTTCTCCGGGTATTTTAACCATTCAGGCAAACGCTACAACTACCGCCACTTCCAGTTGGACAAGGTTTAATTTAATTACTGCTTTTGCTGCTGCTACGCGCACCCCAACAACCGCAGTGTTTAGAGTTAGGGGTGACGGAGCGGTGTTTAGTGAAAACGCTTATTCAACTTCCGGGGCTGACTACGCTGAATATTTTGACACCTTTGATACTAGTTTAGAGGCAGGTGATATTGTAATTGCTACTACCACGGATGAAAAACTTTTGGTTGCCGCAATTACCAACGCAGGAGAGGCTACTTCCAGTACCAGTACAATTATTTCTTCTTTAGATTCGGGGGATATTATAGAAGCTCAAGAAGAAAGCGTAAATTCTTTGGAAGTGAAAACTAAACTTGTCAGTGCGGTCATGAAATCTCAAAAAGCCTATGATTCAAAAATTCTAGGTATAGTTTCCGCTAACCCGGCATTTATAGGAAACAACCCTTCCGGCAGAAATGACCAAAATCAATTTAAAAAAGTTGTAGGTTTAGTCGGTAGGGTTCCGGTTAAAGTTACAAATGAAAATGGCAATATTCAAGTTGGTGATTATATTACCACTTCCGGACAGTTTAACGGTTTTGGAATGAAAGCCACGAGAAGCGGAAATGTGTTAGGTATAGCTTTGGAAAGTTTTAACGGTGATCCCGAAGTTGCTTCTTCAGCCCCATCTGCTGGAACAGTTTTGGTTTTTATTGAACCAGGTTTTCAAAATATAAACAATACTTTTGTCATGGAAGACACACAAGTTACGGGCGTGGTAGGTATAGGTGTTCCGACTTCCACAGCAAATTCGTTTATTATTGACCAAAGAGGTAGCGGTAATTTACTCCAAATTCAAAAAGAGGGTATGGATAAATTTGTTATTAACAATCAGGGTACAGTTCAGCTTTTTGGCCAGGCAAACCAAACTGCACCGGTGTTAAGTGTGATGACGGCTTCTACTTCTGTGTTTAGTATTAGTGCAAAAGGCGACCTATATATAAAAGGGCAGATTACCGTAGGCAAGGATACTGCCGGTACTGCCGAAATTGCTGCCGGTGACAACCAGGTGGAAGTAGAGTTTGAAAATCCATATACGGAAATTCCGAAAGTTGTGGTCACAGCACAAGGAGTACCAAGCTTCTTTTACGGAGTGGTTTCCAAAACCAAAAAAGGCTTTGTTATTAAAACCAGCGCTCCGGTTACAGAGGCTGTTAAGTTTGACTGGATTGCTTTAAACCAACCGGAAACAACCAGTTCTGATTCTGGGTCTTCTATTAATGTAGTTTCCGAACCTCCTCCTTCGTCAGGTTCTGAATCTTCGCCTCAGTCAGAACCGGAAACTTCTGTGGTAGAACCGGAAACAGAGCCAGCTGAGCCTGAAGAAACTGTAATAATAGACGAAGAGCCGGCAGTGGTAGAAGAAGATGTGTCTATAGTCGAATAAGACCAATTTGACATGCAAAATTTTTGTAAGTTGTTATAATTAAGGTAAAGGTAGTAATTATTTTTTATAAATGGTTAATTTGAAAAATAAAATTTTATACAGTTATTTACCAATTTTACTTTCTGCGATTTTAGTTGCTGTAGGAATCTTTGCATATTTGTCTTTGCGTCAATCTGTGCCTGCTAAGGCAGGATTTAGTTTTTATTCTACTATTACCGTTGATTATACAAAGGTTTCGAATTCCACTCAAACTAATTTTCCTGTACTTATTTCAGGGACTTACGACGGTACAGGTGGCGAACCCGACCTAAGGACTTCTGGTAATGGAGGTGAAGTGCAAAATTCAAATGGTTATGACATAGGGTTTTATACTAGTAGTGACTGTACAACCGGTAAAATGGATTGGGAGAAGGAAACTTATTCTGCTTCAACTGGGACAATAAATTATTGGGTAAGAGTGTCTTCGTTGTCAAATTCATCCAATACAATTTTTTATTTGTGTTATGGGGACAGCAGTATTTCCACTGATCAGTCAAACCCTACTGGAGTTTGGGATAGTAATTATATGCAAGTCTGGCATTTACGAGATGGTACTACTTTGTCATTAGAAGATTCAACATCTAACAACAATGATGGAACAAATGATAATGTAGCTGCTGGTACTGGTAAGGTAGATGGGGGAGCCGTATATACAACAGGAGATAAAATAAGTTCTGCGCTTACATCAAATAATTCAACAAGATCATATATAATGTGGTTTAATAAAACTGGGGAAGGAGATTCCAATTTGGGAAGGTTTTTTGAAAAAAGAGTTTCAAGTGCTCAAAATGAAGTGCTATTTTTGAATTCAGGTATTTATTATTTTAGAGACTTTAATACTACTGATGGTCAATGGGGTATTAATGCTACTTCTTCAAATACATGGCATCATCTTGCAGTTACTTACGATTCAACTTCTGTATTAAACGATCCAATTTTTTATTTAAACTCTAGTGTTCAAAGTTTGGCTGGTAGAACACCACCGGCAGGGACAGTAGTAAATAATAGTGATGCCTATATTCTTGGTAATAGAGCGAATGACGACGCAAGAACTTTCGCGGGTACCTTGGATGAATTTTGGATATATAATGGTGTACTTAGTTCTGGATATATAACAACTCTTTATAATAATCAAAATTCACCAAGTACATTTTATTCAGTGGGAAACGAAACTGCTTTAGAAGGCGGTGCAACAAGCACAGAACCTTCCGTCCAGATTAAGGGTGGTACTAAAGTTAGAGGTGGAGTAAAATTTCGTTGACTTTTTTCTATGGGTGTGATATAATTACTATATATCTAAGATTTATTTGGCCAAAATAGCTGGATAAATTCAATAAAAGAAACAAAAAACAAATGAATAAAAAGCTTTTTGCACTTGGTGTGTTTTTAGTTATATGTCTTTCGGTCATTGCCGAAAGAACAGTTTATACTATATCTGAAATTGATAGCATGGCAGTTGTTTTTGATTTGCCAAAAGCTCAAAAGGTACAGTTAAGTGGAAATGTACTCGGTGCTTCTGCTGTGCAAATGATAGGACCCGATCAGGTCTTGAAAAATTATACTTTAAAAAACCATCCCCGTATTTGGTTTGACGGGCCAAATGGAACAATTTCTAACAGGTTAAAAGATCCGGATGGATCTGGCTCACAAAAAAATCCTAATTTCGACCGGTTACCTGCGCAGGGTTTAGTATCTCGGGTTACCACGACACGAGCTGGTTGTTTGGTGAATGGAGAAATAAAAAATTGTCGTGGAATAGGCGAACTAGCTTCAGATTCCGCTTTTTTGTGGTGGATGTGTAATCAATGTAAATTACCTTGGGATGCGAATAAAACTTATTTGGACTTTGCTAAAGAACTATATTTAAATTATTACGATTACGGGTTTAAACGTTGGTTTGGTTCTCATAAATTTGGAGATGCGCTAGCTCCAGATGCGGGTGATGATCCGAGTGGAATGGTAGATTATGGCGGACCAACGGGGGCAATAGCAGTGGCGGGGTATTCAATTATTCATAGTGAACTTACTCCAGAAGAAAGGATTAAAATTTCAAAATATTTTGTTAATGGAATGTTGCCAGAAGATTATTGCGCTTACCCTTCCGTGCGTTCTAACGTTAAAGTTGCAAAAAATTCAGACACTGTTATTTCTATTTTGGACGGAGCTTCTTGGCCGGCTAATACCGAAGTGGGGGATTGGATAGATGTAAAGGCTTACAAGGATGCGAGTGGAAACATAATTACAAGCAATCAGGCACCGAATGGATATTGGGCTATTTCAGGAATTATCCAAGCCAAAACCGCTACGACCATTACTATGAAAATAGGATCTGGTGGAAGTTGGATGCCAAATTTTAGTGAAGGTTATATCTTTACGTATCCGAGTTTTCAGGAAAACACTTGCGGTATGCAAAGTGTTTTTATGATGCATTCCGATACCCCAAGGTATATGGAGCCATTAACCCCTAACAATACAAGAGCTTTGGCGGCGGATGTTCCGGCAATTCCTTGGGATGTTAGTAACGTGGATGGGGTAACCCAAGTAATTACAATTGCAGATTCTTCAACTTGGAATCTTCCCGATTTTACTGCTCCAACACCATCAAACCCATGGAAGGCAGTTTTGGGCGGAGGTGACTGGGGAGCCGAATTGGTATTAATTGAAAATATTAGTGGCAACAAAGTAACTATAAGGCGCGGCCTGTACCATCATACTGAACGTACTCATACTCGCTGTGCTTCCTGGGACCCCGCATGTAATTCTCCTCGAGGAATTACTGTGATATCAAAAGTCTCATATGGAACACGCAATTATAATACTGGATTAAATAATCGAGAATTAACCCGTGCTCAATCTGCTTTAGCCATTGGTCTTGCTTTTGCGGACGATGATCCTCGCGCTTCAGTTTTGCTAAAACGTGCTGGGGATTATTTTAGCACGGATTCCCATAAATGGGCAGAAAGATTTTTTACATTAACAAACTATTCAATTGCTTCTTATCAGTATGGACGCGGGGTTTATTACGGTAGAATGGCGATGTTTTTAAAAAATTCCATTGAAGCTCCAAGTGTTGATTATTATGATTCTGGAAATAACTTAAAAGACCAATACCTAGTTTATCCTTATTGGGCTCGTCCTTGGGCAATGGATGAAGTCGTTGAAGCTGGTTTGGACGGGAATTGGTTTTCTTGTTATTGGGATTTAAATGCACAGCGCGACTGTGGTCAGCTGGCTTTTATGGCGCAGTTAACCCATCCTGGTTCGGATGAAGCAAAATACGCTTGGTCTTTTTTAACCGGGCCTAATACTTACACCTTAAGTTCAGTGGGAAGCGTATGGGCCGGTACTGACTATTTTGGCGAAGGTATGATTACATGGCTTGCTTTGTTGGCTGGATATCCGAATGACATACAACAAGCCACTGACCGTAATTTACTTTCAACGACATATGCAAGAACACATGGGGATTCGCAATTTCCAGGAGGGAGTGGTTTTAAAATAGGAGTTAGCCGAACAAACTGGAATTCAGATGCGACTTATGGGTTTGCAATTGCACACGATGCGTTTTCTGACAAGTTAACCGGTGAAGGTACTCTCGTTTCTTATGGGATAGGTAAAAATGGTTGGCATATTTATTCTCCAGGTTTCAGGCAGCGTTTTCAAAACAATTTTCATAACAATCAAGTGGATTTTGGTAATGAGACTAAAACGCCGTATTATTTAGGTTGTGCTCCAAGCGTTGCTTTAAATTTACCGGATGGACTATGTCCGCACCATAATTATCCTTCCTATTCAACTGCAAAAAATAATTTTCTTTGGATGTCAAGTGAGTTATCCGCTTTGCATAAAGGTGGTTATGGAAATTTAAACCTTCATGGTTTAAACCGGCATTATAGACAGTTTATACACATTAAAGCTTCAGGTTCGGCTACAAAAGACTACTTTGTGGTAATGGATGATATCGATAAGTCGGTGAATGAAAAATATAGGGTAAGAACAATGTACGTTCAAAATGGCGAAACAGTAACCATGCCTAATGGTAGTCGAACTTATACAGAAGGGAAAGCATACATAGCGCCTGACTTTAATTCAGTAGAGTCGTTTACTGGTGGAGGCGAAGGTCCTGCCAGTAAGTTATTATCCAAATGGCTTTTTACTGGCGGAGCAACTGTTAATGCTGTTTATGATTTGCCAATTAAAATTACCAGCTCTTCAGATTCTAACCAGACATTAACTGTGTGTGCTGATGCTACACCTAGTATGCCTTGTAGGGTTAAGGTTGGCTTAAAAGAATATAGCTTTAATTCACCTATAGGCACAATTACATTTAATCCAAGCAATGACGCCGACTTAAGAGAAATTATAATTTCGTTTGATCCAAATACTGGTAATGTAAATGTAAGGTGGGATTCCGGTATTCAGACAGCACCGGTTTGTGGAGGTTTGGTTGTGTGTGTAGGGCAAGTAGGCTCTGCTGTCGGTGCGGCTTGGACAGAAGCTTTAACTAACAAGTCAGAATTGCTACTTTTTCGATATAAATGGTCTTATAGTGGAGCTCCTTATGACGGCTGTTTGCACGACCAAACAATGAGAACCGGTTCACCGAATTTTCATGTTGGTACTTGCTCTCAAATAGTAGGGCCTACTTCGGGTTTTGCTCAGGGGAAGTTTGACGGAGCCAGAGCGGTGAATGTGGAAGCTGCTCCGGGAATGGGAGGCAGGTTGTGGATGGTACACAAAGCTACTTTAAATTTATCCGAAACACTTGCTGATGGAGTAGCTTTGCCCGTTACTGGAAACGGGGTTAACCATGAAGGTTTTCAGGTAGACGAAGGCGTTAATTCTATTGTTACAGTTTTGCCTATTGCAAATGCCAGAGCCACAGCCATGTCTTTTGTCACAACACATTCAAATACGGCAAGGGTTTTGGTTGCCGGCGTTGCCCCGGGTATTTATACTTTAAAAAGTGATGATATAAGCATTCAGACCGGAATTGTAGTTACAGAAAATGAACCTGCATTTATGGTTTCAAATGTTCCAGCAGGGGTTATAACCGTTACATCTTCCGGTTCTGTGTCTGATATTTTGCCTCCGGCAATTTCCTCTATTTCCGCATATGGAATTGGGACAAGCACAGCCACAATTTTTTGGGCAACCAGTGAACTTTCCGACACTCAAGTTGAATATGGGACAACTTTGTCTTACGGCAACAGCACAACTTTAAAGGACACTGCAACCAGAGTTACCGATCATACTACAATTTTAACCGGACTTACACCCAACACAACTTACAATTACAGGGTAAAGTCCAGAGACGCGGCGGGTAATTTGGGTATTTCTTCTAATTTATCCTTTCAGACTTTAAGTATTAATGCTTCGCCGTCATCTACTCCAGTTTCCACTTCAACTCTTCCTACAATCTCTTCTTTTTCAGCATCGCCTTCCACTATAAATGTTGGTCAGTCCGCGACACTTTCCTGGTCGGTTGTTGGCGCAACTTTACTTTCTATTAACCAGGGAGTGGGTAGTGTGACCGGTACTACGAGGACTGTTTCCCCATCAGTTACAACGACTTATACCTTAACTGCGGTTAACAGTTTTGGTACTTCAACGCGAACTGCTTTGGTTAATGTAAATACTTCTACCACCACTCCTCCTGTTTCCTCCAAACCCACCGGCTCCTTTGACGGAGTAGATACAACCAAAGCTTTTGGCTGGGCTTCTGACAGCGATACGCCCAATACCGGCATTGACGTTCATCTATATATAGACAAGAACGCGGGAACAGCAGGAGCTACTCCTATTCTAGTTAAAGCTGACGAAAACAGAAGTGACGTAGGTGCTCATGCTTTTAACTACATAATCCCTGAACAGTATAGGGATAGCAAACCTCATTCTATTTGGGCTTGGGCTATAGACTCAAGCGGGGTAGGAGGCAACAATATTCAATTAACGGGTTCTCCTAAGTCCTTCACTTTGGCTCCTACAGTTGTAGTTCAGCCTCCTCCTGTGCCTACAGCTACCACCACTAACGTTTTAAGAACCATACACATAGACTTAGAAGGGACTACTTTAAAGGTAGCTACCGGAGTTATTCAGTTCGTTAACTCTACTAACAGTACTGTAGTTAATGAAATACCCTTTACTACCAACACTAACGGAGACTTTAGTTTCTACGTACCAATCAGCCTTCCTTCAACTATCTTTATCAGGGTTAAAATTAATGGCTATTTGCCTAAGAAGTTAGATAACCCTGACTTAACCAACGCAACACCTTCTACCTTAAACATCCCTAAACTTCCTGCCGGAGACTTTAATGGTGACGGAGTTATTAATTCTTTAGACTATGCTTTCTTAAGCCAGAACTGGCATAAACCTGCTTCAAGCTATGACATTAATCAAGACGGAGTGATTAATTCCCTTGACTATTCCATACTCTCAAGGAATTGGAATAAGGTGGGAGAGTAATTTTAAGGAATTGCCTGTCATTTGTAGTTCTGCCATTGGCGGGACGAATGAGGAGGATAAGGTGGGGGAATAAACCAATTGAATGATTACAGTTTGATTGTTGAGTGAGATTTGGGGGAAATAAATTATGAATTATTAATCAATAATGATATAACTAACCAAAGCTAAGTAAACAAAAAAATGAAATCAATAATAATAATTTTAAGTGTCATTTTGGCAGGATTAGGCTTAGCAGCAAGCGCAAAAGCGGCTACTTTAACCTTAACTCCTTCCACAGGTACTTATAATGTAAATGACACTTTTACTGTAAGTATAGTTTTAGACACATCTGGTGCGGCGGTTGATGGGGTAGATATTTTGTATTTGAATTACAATACCAGTTTGCTTGAAGTTCAGGATTCTGATTCGGGAACCGCAGGAGTGCAAATAGGTAGCGGTAGTGTGTTGTCTCAAGTAACAACCAATACTGTAGATACGAGTACTGGGCAAATTACTTTTTCTAAAGTTTCCGGAGGAGGAACAACTTATACTGGCAGTGGTGTTTTGGCAACAGTAGAGTTTAAAGCTTTGTCAGCCGGTACAGCCAATTTGAGTTTTAATTTTACATCTGGGTCTACAACTGACACTAACGTAGCTTCTGCTGGCACGGATTTGCTTACAGCTGTAACCGGTGCTAGTTATGGTATTGGTGGAGCTACGCCAAGTACGCCGCCTGCAAGTACAGGAGGTGCCGGTTCGGGCGGGGCAGGGTCTTCTAGTGACTCGAGTACAAATAACACTCAAAATTCAAACCAAAACAACAACGTTTTAGCAATAGCATTAAAATTAGTTAATTCTAACGGAACTTATTATTTAATACAAAATAACATCAGGCGAGGTGTTACAAATCCTGGCATGCTCTTTTCTTATGGCTTTGAGTTTAAAGATGCCAAGGTGGCAACAGAAAATGAAAAAGCTTTGCCAGAAGGTCAGTTACTTTTGCCAGGTGACGGAAGTTTGGTTAAGAGCCCCTCAGATCCTACCGTTTACTTAATTGCCCGGGGTAAAAAACATGGTTTTTCTTCGGCTGAAGTTTTTTCTGGATTAGGACACAAGTTTTCTTCGGTTTTAACAGTTACAGCTCCGGAGCTGGATTTGATGGCGCAGGGAGAAATTCTTTCCAATTCCGCCGTAAGGCACTTGCCCGGGACTCATATAAATGAAAACGGTACAGTTTATTGGTTAGGCGAAAATTTTAAGCATGCATACCCTTCTTTGCAGGTTTATAATTCTTGGAACGTGGACGGTGATTTTTCTCAGGTTGTACCTGCCAATTCTGCCGATTTAAATATTCCAGAAGGGGCTTTAATTGAAGCAAGGATATTGGAATAATTTAATGTTTGTAAGGAATACTAAAAATCCCCAGTTATGGGGATTTTTAAATTTAAGTTTATTTTAAGGAAAAAGTTTTTGTAAGTCCGAAGTATTGTTTATGTCTGTGGTTTTAATTAGTCTGACAAAGAATTTTTTTGAAAGCTCTTGTAGTTCTTGTTCTATTTCTTTGTCTAATTCAAATGGTGAAATCCAAATACTGTTTTGCCATTTTTTAAATTGTAAAGCTTTCAGCTTTGCTCGAAGCACAACTCTTACATACTTATGTTTTTCAGGTATGTCAAAAATGACAATTTTCCAGACCCCGTCTTTTTCTGGGTAAAAACGTTTAAATTCTTTTTGTCCTTCTTCCGTTGGCCATAAACACAGTTTGGCACCTTGTTTTTTCTTTTCAATTAAGCCTAAAGAGTGAAGGCGAAAAATAATATTATAAAAGTCTTTATAGCTCTTATTTCGGTTAAAGTTTAAAAAAAGCTGACTGGCTTTGATTCCCGGTTGGTCGGAAATAGCCTTGAGTACTTTTAAAGTTAGTTGTTCTAAAACTCTTGCCATTGTCAATAAATAAATACTTTCTTAATTATATCAGAAAAGCAATGTTATAATAAGGGTGAACAATATAATGAGTTTAATTATAATATCACAGGTAGTTGTCCACAGAAGGTTAAGCAGCAATAATTAAAGATTTTTGCTATAATACACTTGCATTAGTAGTAGATTTATTGTGAAAAAAATAGCTTATTTATTTATAATTATTAGTTTGATTTGTCAGTATTTTTATAGTTTGCCTGTTGCGAAGGCGGCGCCTTTTTCCTATGAGGGAAAAATTCAAGTTTTAAGGACTGGTTCTGTACCGGCGGCTAATGTGACTGTTATCAATAGCAGAGAAAACATGAATAGTGCTTTAAAAGTTTCAAAAGAATACGATTATTTAAATTGCTCTTCAGTTTTTTCAGGACATGGTGTAAACATGGTTATACAGCAAGGTATTTTTAGTTTAAACCAGTCAGCCGGCTGCGTGGCTTGGTCTGAAGGTTCTCGGGTTGTAGAAAGTCAGAGCAAAGCAGAAATAAAAGTAGTGAGTGAGCCGGCAAACAATTTTGTGTCTGTGAAGGTACTGAGGGAAAGTTTTGAAAAAGCTTTTCCGGGAATGCCTTTAAATTCCCAGCCAACAGCTTTTTTTGTTTCAGTTTTTTTGTTCGTTAATTTGTTAGTCGGTGTTAACTTTTTAAGACAGAAAGAAAGTTTAAGAAAAAGAATTTTAGTTTTTAAACAGGTTTCTTTTTTAACTCTTCAGAATATGAGATGCTAGAGTTTAAAAGTAAGTTTATTTTTTTAAAGCTAACTTATTAGATAATTTTTGAAAGGAAATATAAAATGTCAGATGAAATTAAGGTTAACAGACCAAGCGTTTTAAGACCGGAAGGCGGAATGTCCTCAGAAGCCAAAATGTCAGAAGAACGTGGTTCAAAGGGTCCTTGGATAATTTTGGCTGTAGTAGTTGTGGTTTTGGTTGTTGTGGGGGTGCTTTTTAGAGACAAGCTCATGGGTAAAGATGGTGATTCGGACGCAAGTGCTAGCAAGGGTGGTTACCAAGCAGTATTTTTAACTAATGGTCAGGTATATTTTGGAAAAATCTCAGCAATGGAAAAAGATTGGCTAACAGTTAAAGAAATTTATTATTTACAAGTTGTACAACCACCGCTTCAGGGTCAGCAGCAACCTGGAACTGAAGGTCAGGCTCAAGCTCAGCCTCAAATTTCTTTAGTTAAACTGGGAAACGAATTACATGGTCCGGAAGATGAAATGCATATTAGTCAAAATCAGGTTTTGTTCTGGGAAAATTTGAAGACTGAAGGTCAAGTTTCTAAGGCAATAGAGGATTATAAGAAAAATCCTGCCAATCAGCCAGCCAGATAAGTAGTCAGTATTTTAAAAACCCTTCTATTTAGAAAATAGAAGGGTTTTTAATTTTTTATATGGCTTTAACCATTTGGTCAAAGATTTCCGGGTGGAGAACTGAGAGTTCCGAAAGCATTTTTCGGTTAATGCTGATACCTGCTTTCTTTAGCTTGTTTGAGAATTTGCTCCAAGTGGTACCATTTTCTCTTAAAGCTGCGTTAGTACGGACTAACCACAAGGCTCTAAAGTCTCTCTTGCGGTTTCGGCGGTCGCGATAAGCGTAAGTGTCTGCTTTTAGAAGTGCCTGTCTGGCTGCAACAAAAGTGTTGGACCTGCGGTTGTCAAAACCTTTTGCTCTTTTAATTAAATTTTTTCTGCGTTTGCTTGCGGCTACGCCACGTTTGATTCTTGTCATAGAAATGTAAAATTAAAATATCAAAGTGTAAAATTAAAGAGTCCCTTTGGGACACCTAAATTTTTAATTTTGATTTTTACTTTTTAAATTATTTATATGGGATTAAGCTTTTTAATCGGTTATTGCTTTTATGCAAATTTATGTCAGTCCTTTTATTTTTAGTAACTTTTCCGGTTTGACGAGAATTAAAATGGCTTTGCCCAACTTTTCTTGTTAAGAGTTTACCTTTAGGGTTTTTCTTAATTCGTTTGGCTGTTCCTTTGTGAGTTTTTACTTTAGGCATATAGTTTTTTGAAATGGACAAACCCATATGGTTTTTCCTTTTCAAGTCTTATCCTTTTCCTTTAGTTGTTTTTCAAGCCCCGACATAAAGTTGTTGGCTTGAAAGCTATAAACTTAGAAAATTAATTATTTACTTGGGGCTATAAAGACTGACCAGGTTCCGCCCATTCTTTTAACCGGAACTTCAATGCGGTAGGGGTGAGTGATAATACTTAAAAATTTTAAAAGTTGTTGTCTGCCTAAATCTCCGTAAGCTTGTTCGCGGCCGCGCATTCTGAGTTCAATTTTCACCACGTCTCCGTCTGCTAAAAATTCAGTAACTTTTTTGGCTTTAATTTCCATGTCGTGGTCGGAGATTCGGACAGAAATCCAAATAGTTTTTACTTCGGTTTTTTTGGCATTTTTCTTTTGTTGCTGTTCTGCCTTTTTTTGTTGGTACTTAAATTTGGCAAAATCAATAATTTTGACTACCGGGGGGCGGGCTTGGGGGGAGATTTCTACTAAATCCAGACCATTTTCAATAGCAAGCTTCAATGCCTCCGAAGTTTTCATTATTGCCACTTGCTGCCCTTCTTCATTTACAACTCTTACTTCAGGGGCAGTTATTTGATGATTTATCTTGGTCTTTAACAAATTTTTATTGAATTTCCTTTAAATACTTAATAGATTATAGGTTTTTTTGAGTTTTTTGTCAACCCGACTACAGATAATGAGATTTCTAACTGATTGCACAGATGTTCGTGACTATTATTTAGAATAATTAGAGCAATTAGGTAAATTAGAATAATTTCTTTGTGTATTAAAAGGGTAAAGAAGCTAAGGTAGCAACGGCAGTTAATATCATAATTATAGTAATTAACCAGCCTAAGGCGTTGGTTGTATCCTTGTTTTTCCAGTTGCCCATGATTTTTTCATTGCCGCTTATTTGAACGATTAAAATTAAAATAATTGGGGCAATGAGTCCGTTTAAAACGGCGGAATAAATTAAAGCTTTAATTGGATCTAGGCCAACAAAATTTAAGATTAAGCCTAAAAACATGGAAAGGATTATAATTCCGTAAAAGCTTTTGGCTTGGTTAAATTTTCTGTAAAGACCAAATTTCCATTTCCAAGTCTCAGCAAGTGCATAAGAAGCGCTTCCGGCCAGAATAGGCACAGCTAACATTCCGGTGCCGATAATGCCCAAAGTAAAAAGTAGGAAAGCTTTATTGCCTGCAAAAGGTCTTAAAGCTTCGGCAGCCTGGTTTGCAGTTTGAATGTTGGTAATTCCATTTTGAAAAAGTGTGGCGGCACAAGTGGCAATTATGGCAAACATGACCAAGTTGGAGAGCAACATACCCGACCAAACGTCTGTTCGCATTTTTTTAATTGTTTTCGGGGTGGTGTCTTCCTGTCTTTTTTTTATGGTATTTTTTCCATCTAGAATTTCCTCTTCAACTTCTTGGGAAGTTTGCCAGAAAAATAGGTATGGCGAAATAGTAGTGCCTAGAATTGCGCAGAGTAAAAAAATAAAGTTTTTGTTAAATTCCAGTTTGGGTATTATGGCAGCGGAGAAAATTATTTTAAAGTCCAAGTCCAACAGAGCTAATGAAAAAATATAAGAAAGTAAAATAAGCGCAAGCCATTTTAAATACTTAGAATAGTGTTTATAGGATGTAAAAATTTGCAGACTTAAGGAAACAAGTGCAAATGTGATAATTAAAAAAGTAAATGAAATTTTTGGAAGCAGGAGTTTGGTAGCTTGAGCCATGGCTCCTAAATTAGCGCCGATGTTAAACGTATTGGCGGCAAATAAAAGCAGTGTGGCAACATATAAAACTTTTTTGGAATAATATTTGCGAATATTGCCGGCTAATCCGCGTCCCGTAACAATTCCAATGCGCGCACACATTTCTTGGACTATACCCATGAAAGGGAAAGTGAAAAGTGCCAGCCATAAAAAAGAAAAGCCAAATTGACTGCCTGCTTGAGAGTAGGTAGCAATACCAGAAGGGTCGTCGTCGGCCGCTCCTGTGGTTAGGCCTGGTCCTAAGTCTTTCCAGTAGTCTTCGGCTTTTTTAATGCCGTTGTTCAGCCTTTCACTGTTTGAAAGAGGAGCGTTTTTTATGTTTTGGTTTGGTTTCGGTTCCACAGAAAGCTTTTACTTGCTTTTATTATAGCATTTAAACGGTTTGGTCGGTGATAATTTCCAATTTTTTGGTTTCGTACAATCCCAAGGCTGGTAGGGTATGGGGTTGGCCCTGGCCTGAAATTAGGTTTTGCAAACTTTTGGCTTTTTCTTTGCCGCAGGCAAAAAGTACGGCGTGGTCAATGTTTTTAAAAAATGTAAAAGTTGTCGTTACTCTTTGAGGGTATTGGGTTTTTCCTGCGGCTGTGTAACCGGCAATCCATTTAGAGTTTTCAAATTCTTCAGAGAAAAATTTTGGATTTTCCGGGAAAGGAAAAATTCCAGCAGTATGTCCGTCTGTACCCATGCCGAAGAGTGCAATAATTTTACCTTGAGGGTTTTGGTTTTTCCAGTTTTTTAAGGCCATTTCAAAACGGCTGACCATGTCTGCAACTATTTCCCCGGGTCTTGGCAAAGTGCCTATAAAGTTAACTTCTTTTTCTAAAGCGGTTTGGAAAAATGCCGTGTTTTGCAACTGGAGGAAGTTATTTATTTTAGGGTCTTCGGAAAATCTTTCATCTACTAAAGTTACAGTCAGTTCTTCGTTTAAGTATTCCGGTTTAATGTAATCCAAAATTTTTAGAGCTGAACCTCCGGAAACTAAAAAAAGTTTATGAGTGTTTAAGTTTTGGGCAAAAATTTCGTTTAAAGCTAAAGCAGCGGTTTCAGTAGCGTCTTCTTGGTTTTCTAAATTTTGAATGTTAACTTGGTTCATTTGTAAAAAGTTTTTATGAAACTAAAAATTGGTACCCGTCCCACCTCTTTTTAAAAACGGCGGGACGGGCTCCAGAAGGCTTAGGTCGTTCTTTTTCTTGCAATCCAGGCTGTGGCGTAGAAAAGCACATCAGCTAGGATGCTTGCAGAAGTTGTTCCCGCTACCACTCCCAGCAGGGGCGGTAGTAACAACAGGAGAGCCGGTCGAATTGCGAAAGAGTCGAGCACCTCCGCGGTGCCAAATTCTTTAGCAACTGCTTTAGCTCCACTAAAGAAAACCTCTGCCTCCTTCTTGACCCATCTGTTGGAGCAGGATGAGGCCATAGTATGGCACGTTGTCAGAAAGCCATGAGACAATAGCCGCATAGTATTCAAAGCCAAGTGCCTGAGTTGCGATTATGCCAGCAAAGCCAACAGCGTTTGCAGCCGCTTCCGGCAGTAAATACCGACAAATTAGCCCAGAGGGTTTCGGGGCTGTCATAAAGCCTCCTTGGTCTGTCCTTTCTTCTATGATTTTCCCAACTACTCTTAAGTATATTTTAGCATAAAAAAATCCCCCGCCTGTGGCGGGGGATTTGAATAAAAGCTTAAGCGCGTTTTACGTTGACTGCGTTTTTGCCTTTTGGAGAGTCTTCTACTTCAAAGGAGAGCGTGTCGCCTTCGTTAAGCTCTGTAAACTGTACGTCTACCAAAGCTTTGCTGTGGAAGAACAAGTCTTTTTCCATACCTTCAACGGCAATGAAACCAAAGCCTTTGTCGGAAACTAACTTCTTGATTGTACCTGTCATAAGATTGAAATTTCTTGTTGTAATTAATAGATGAATATATAGTCTAGGAAACTCGACGAATTTTACTAACCATAAATGATAACGTTGGTATTATGACATACATTAAATATATAAGCAATAAGGAGCATACACTTGGGTTGACCCAGTATATCAACATTTGATTTGGTCCAAAGATTAAAAGGTTATCCATACACAAAGCTCATATTTGAATAAATTAATCGTAGGTTTGGTATCAAATGTTGTATTACTGGGTTGACAAAATATGTAAAAAATGTTAGAATATTCAGTATTTGTGAAGAGTAATAAGAGCCTATTTAGGCTTTTTTTGTTCTTCAGGAATCTCCAAGGTGGAGGTGAGAATGAGGGACGCAGAAGAAAGGGACAGGAGGAAGTTTATGAAAAGAGTAACCGAGGGGTCTGAAATCCTGAGATCAGGTATTTTGGACTACGATGGCAATGAGCCAAACTGCAATGTGGTTGGGATTGGTGACGCACTTACGAACCTGCTCAGCCGGCCGGACCAGCTTGCTTTGTTGAAAGACCGGCAAGCCAGGATGATTCTGGGTTCGGAGTCCATTGAGGGCTCAGATTTGTTTTCGGTTTGCTTTGTGGACGGCTACGGTTTGTTCATGAGCAAGGAGCCGGGAAACTATTCCCAACGCTGCGAAGGGAACTGGGGAGACGAGATTCGTAGCGTCACCGAGATGCGGAAGGTGAATGCAGTCGAGGCTGCGGCCTTTATTTACAGAACCTCCCACGGAAGGTGGACGCCGGCTTCAACCACCAGCCTCATTGAGTTGTTGCTGGTGTTGTTGGAGCAGCGCCCGAAGTATCCTTCGGCGTTGGACGCTTACTAGCAGGCACGGGGCAGGGGGACTTAGGTCTTCCTGCTCTACCCTTTTAAGTTTGTTATTTTTTACATAATAAATTTAGAAGGGTTGAAATTAGTTTTTTAAAATGGGATAATATAGTGTCTTTATACTATTTGGGGATGACGGATTTTGACAGTTCTTTGACATTTTCCAATATGCAAAGAGAGCTAGCCTTACATGCTCTTTTAATCTCGTAGGCATCAACAAATGCTGTTGAAAACTCTTGGAACAAAGTAGTATCTGCTTTTAAACAAGCAGATATGGCTTTTGCTCCTGTTGCTGCTTAATTTTAAGTAACAACACTTGGCCTGAAGGCTAGTCCTAACTTCAGACAACCAAGCTTATTTTTGGACTTACGGTTTTAAAGATTGGTTTACTCTTTAAAACCAAAAAGCATTGTAAACCAACTTTTGTAGTAAGTTGCCCCGACACTTCTACATAAGATCTACGTCGGGGCTAACTTTGTGAATAATTGGGAAGTGAAAAATTTCTGGACCCGGGTTTAACTCCCGGCATCTCCACCATTCGACTCGCTCCGCTCGCTCATGGTCTTCGACCAACTAATACGAGTGATATAATATTTATATGTTTAAATATCAACGAGTCGAATGTCCTGAGCCTGTCGAAGGGCAATTCTATTTTTATATATTAGAGTGTTCCGATAATTCTTTGTACTGTGGGTCTTCTTCCATATTGGCTAGCCGCCTTGAGGACCACAATTCGGGCAAGGCCGCAAAATGGACTCGAGAAAGATGTCCTGTACAACTTATTTATTTTGAAACCTACAAGACTCTGTTAGAAGCTAGGCGCAGGGAATTACAGATTAAAGGTTGGACAAAACAGAAAAAAGAAAATTTAATTTTAGGTAAATGGAAAAAACAATAGCCTTTGAAGGCTATTGTTTTTTGTATAACAGGAAACCCCGGACGGAGGGAAAACTAGAATAATGTTCATCA
>CAZFTX010000015.1:0-17182 GCA_964521955.1 uncultured Candidatus Saccharibacteria bacterium
ATGGAAAATAAAAATCACAAACACGCTTTATATTTTGTTTTGTTTCTTACCGTGATTTTTGTTGTGTTCGGTTCTTCCTTAGCCTTCCAACAAGTCTTTTATTCCTTAACCGAAACTTTAAAATCCTACGTCACGGCCCATGAATTTTTAGGCCAATTGGTTTTTGTAGTTTTTTCCAGTCTTTCTGTACTTTTAGGGCCTTTTACCAGCGTGCCTCTTGTGCCTTCCGCGGTAGTAATTTGGGGACCACTTCATACTTTTGCTCTACTAATTACCGGATGGCTTTTAGGCAATTCTTTAGCTTACTTTGGAGGTAAATACTTAGGTAAATACTTAGTAAGTAAAATCTTAGGTAAGCAAAAACTAAACTCTTGGGTTCAAGTTTTAGAAAAACGCTTAAACTTTTTCCACCTTTTACTTTTCAGAGTCGCGACACCTTCTGAAACAGGTTATATTTTTGGAATTTTAAATTACAGCTTTAAAAAATACTTAGCTTTAACTTTAATTGCCGAACTCCCCTTTGCTTACATTACAGTTTACGCTAGCCAGGCCTTTACCCAAACTGGTTGGAGTACATTCATTTATTTAGGAGCGCTTTGGATAGCAATTATTTACTTTGCGGCTACACTCTTCCAGAAAAAAGTAGCTACAGAGAATTCTTAAGCCCACCTTTTTCTAGCCTGGCAGAGCCAGATCTTAAAAAAGGTTTTGGACAATTTCTTTGTTAAAATGCTTGTGTTGTTTTTCACCGTAGATCCACTACGGCTCAAAACAGCCGCGCATTTTGCCTCGAACTTGTCTCAAACTTAAAAATTCTCTAATTTAAATACAAAATTTATTCGTATATTTGTAAAGATTTGTAATTCGTATCATATGAACTTAACCGAAGAAGAACTAAAAAAGAAGCTTACCCCAGAGCAATACCATATCTTACGAGAAAAAGGTACGGAAAAGCCTTTTACCAGCCCACTTTTAAACACCAAAGAAAAAGGTATGTTTGCTTGCGCAGTTTGCGGCACCCAACTTTTTTCTTCTGACACTAAATTTGACTCGGGAACTGGCTGGCCTAGTTTTGACCAAGCCTTGCCTGAAGCGGTTCATTTTGAAAAAGATGATAAATATGGAATGGAAAGAACTGAAGTACTTTGCGCAACTTGCGGTTCTCATTTAGGGCACGTTTTTGACGACGGCCCCAAAGAAACAACTGGCAAAAGATTTTGTATAAATGGTGCATGTTTGATATTGAACAAGAATTAACCTAATTATACTAATTGACCTAATTGTTCTAAGTTTAGGTCAATTAGGAATTAGAGAAACTAGAATAATTCATGACTGCTACTCTCGCTGGTGGCTGCTTCTGGTGTACGGAAGCTGTGTTTAAAAGACTCAAAGGTGTTGAAAAAATTACTCCCGGCTATTCCGGCGGACACATAGAAAACCCCACTTACGAGCAAGTTTCCTCCGGCCAAAGCGGACACGCCGAAGTTATTCAAATCGAGTTTAACCCAAAAATTATTTCCTACAAACAAATTTTGGAAGTTTTCTTTGCTCTCCACGACCCTACAACTTTAAACCGTCAAGGTAACGACGTAGGCACACAATACCGTTCCGCCGTCTTTTATCATTCCCTAGAACAAAAAAAAGAAGCAGAAGCATATAAAAAAGAATTGGAAGGAAAAGGTGTTTTTAAAGACCCAATTGTCACCGAAATTTCGAAATTTACAAAATTCTATAAGGCGGAAGCAATACACTTGGACTTTTATGACAAAAACAGACAATACGGCTACTGTAGAGTAATTATTGATCCTAAAATTCAAAAACTCTTTAAGAACTTTAAAGAACTAACCAAAGAGTAGTTGGTGTTTTTAAAAAAACCATTACCAAATATGAAAAAAGTGATTAAGGTCAGTGACAAAATGCAAAAAAAGTACTCCTACGAACTTGTTGAACCTATGGGTAAAAACTTTGCGCCAGACTTTAAGCCTGAACTTACACCCAAACAAATGTTAGAGCTGGGTGTTTTCGGTGGTAAATATTTAAACGACTGTAAAAAAGAATTCCCAAAAAACTGGTTTACAAACGCAAAACTCTCACCACAAGGATACAACCCTAACTTAAACTATTTCAAAAAACACGCCAGCCAACCGCTGAAAGAATGGAGAAGAAAAGGCTGGATAAACCAAATTCATGACCCCAGGGGCTGGTTTCAATGGTACTGTAGATATTTCTTAGGAAGAAGAATACCAGATGAAGATCAAAGGCAAATTAAACGCTGGAAAGCAATTCAAAGACATATTGCCCAAATAAAAAATAACTGTCGCGCAAAAGACCTGTCTTGTAGACCCAAACAACGCCAAGCTATTCTACATTGGGCATATGACAGCCGAAAAATATAAAAATGAGCTTCATAGCTCATTTTTTTGTTACTTTTTTCTCTTTGCACCGTAATATTACATGTAAGAGCTCTACCATAAAAAAATATATGTTAAACTTAATACAAGAAAATATACTAACAAAAAATAAGGTTAATTTAGCAAATAAAGACTACGAAGCTTTAGCTAAGTTTTACCCTCATATACTTACATTAGGCATTCCATGGAAAATACTACGGAAGAAATTGTCATACGAATCCAAACAGGAGAACTAGAACTCTTTGGCGGAATCTATGACCAATTTATAAAGAAAATTTACGACTTTGTTTATTACCGCACTTTTCACAAAGAAACGGCGGAAGATTTAACCAGTCATATTTTCACAAAAGCTTTAGAAAACATTCAGTCTTACAAATCTACCAAAGGTAGCTTTTCCACTTGGCTCTACCAAATTGCAAGAAATACGGTCATTGACCATTACCGTACAAAAAAAGAACACATGGATATTGAATTTGCAAACGACCTACACTCCCCTCAAAACGTGGAGACAGAAGCTGGGGCCAGAATACACTTAGACAAAGTTAAAGCTTATTTAAAAAACCTAAACCCTGAACACAGAGACATAGTGCTCATGCGAGTCTGGGACGGACTCTCCTACAAAGAAATTGCTGAAATTACCGGCAAAAGTGAAGCTTCAACAAAAATGGCTTTTGGAAGAATTTTAGAAAAAATGCAAAAAGAAATTCCTTTTGCCATGTTGCTCTTAATGCTTTTCAAACCTTAACAACACAACAATATGACTGACAAAATTCAAGAAATTTTAAACGACTTATACGCTTACGACAAAAGCTTTATGCAACATGAAGAAGAACTTAAAAAAATAATCTCTCATTTGCTTAAAGCAAAACCTGACACTAAATTTGACACGCTCTTTGCTCAAAAGCTAAGACAAGAATTAATCTTTAAGACAACACATATGGAATCAAAAACTACTTTCTGGCAAAACTTTACTGCCTCCAAATTCAGCTTTGCTCTTTCTGGTGCCTTAGCTATTGCAGTTGTAATTTTAGGCGCACAGTACAGTAAACAACAAAATCAAATTACCAAAGTTGCTTCCCAAGAACTTTTTTCCGGTAAAGTCGCAATTGAAAACCTAAGCAAAAATGCTTTTGGTAAATTAGATTTACAAAACTTAAGCACACCGGAACGAAACCAAAGCGGTGGTGGCGGCTCAACTAGCATGAACACAGTTTCAAGTGTTCCTGTACAGGACGCCTCTGACCCACTTCCTCCTACGGCCTCAAAAGCTATGGGTATGGGTGGTGGTGGAGGAGGTACTTCCATGATTTATCCAAGCTATCAAGTAAAGTATGTCTACAAAGGTGAAAAATTTACAATTGAAAACCCAGAAGCAGAAGTCTATAAAAAAATCAAAAGCCCTTTAAACGCTAACGCTTTTAAAGACGCACTTAATAGTTTAAACTTCGGAGCTTTAAACCTTAAAAGTTTTTCCAACTTAGCGGTGCAAAACTTAAGCTTTGCGGAAGACAAAGACTTTGGCTACGCCTTTAACATAAACTTCCAAGAAGGCATGTTTTCCATTTCTGAAAACTGGGAAAAATGGCAAACCTCGGACAGAACCTGTACAGAACCAGACTGCTATGAAAAATATAGACTCAAACCCTCAGATATTCCAGCAGATAATGAACTTATCGCTATTGCAGACAGTTTTCTAGACACTCATGGCATTAACAAAGAAAACTACGGTGCTCCTGTTGTACAAAACTACTGGAGAACAGAGCTTTTAAGAGCCTCTGATCCAAGCCAAATTTGGATACCAGACGTCAGCAACGTAGTTTACCCTCTTAAAGTCAATGGTCAAGAAGTTTACGACCAATACGGGAACAAAACGGGACTCACTGTTTCAGTGAACGTTAGGGTAAAAAAAGTCTCGGGACTCTATGATTTAAACGAACAAAAATTTCAAGCTTCAACTTACGCCGCTGAAACTGACGCAGACAAACTTATAAAATTAGCCGAACAAGGTGGTTTCAACTACGGCTACCCAATGCCATTAATGGAAGAAGCAAACAATAACGTTATTACACAAGAAGTTTCTTTAGGCTCACCTACCCTAGCTTTGGTTAAATACTATTCTTACAAAGACGGCAAAAACGAAGAACTATTAATTCCTTCTTTAGTCTTTCCTGTTACCAGCCAAATTAAAGAACCTTTTTACTACTACAACCAAAGTGTGGTTATACCTTTAGTTTCTGAAGTAATTTCTGGCTTTGACGGACCGGTAAAAATAATGAGATAACTCTTTGGACCCCGACGTTACATCGGGGTTCCAACCCTATAAAAAACACCTTCTAGAGAGGTGTTTTTTTATTTGTCAGAAAGATCTTTGCGATAGGTATTTGCCCCGACGCTTTAAGGTCGGGGCTCCGACTTTACGTCAGAGTAGTAATTGCCAAATACTCCTTTAAACTGTAAAATACAGTAAGTTATTCTTCAATATTTATGAAAAATAAATTTATTACTATAGGTTTAGTCCAAACTAAAGTTTCAACTGATATTAAAGAAAATATTAAAAAGACAGTTGAAATGATAGGCGTAGCGGTAAAAAAGGGTGCTAAGATTATTGCCTTACAAGAACTCTTCCAAACCCCTTACTTCCCTCAATGGGAAGGTAAGAAGAAAGACAACTATGCGGAAACTTTGGAAGGATATACGGTCACTGAAATGAAGAAGGCAGCCAAAAAATTTGGCGTATGTTTAATTGTGCCAATTTACGAAAAAAAAGCTGTGAAGTATTACAATACAGCAATAGTTATTGACCACACGGGAAAAATAATTGGCCAATACCACAAAATCCACATCCCCCATGACCCAGGGTTTTACGAAAAAGAATATTTTGAACACTCAACCGAAGGTTACAAAATTTTCAAAGTTAACGGCGTAAAATTTGCTGTACTTATTTGCTATGACCAATGGTTCCCTGAAGCTGCCAGAGAAGCCCGTCTTGCCGGAGCAGAAATAATCTTCTATCCAACTGCCATTGGTAACATTATTGGTTACAAACCCGAAGGCGACTGGCATGAAGCCTGGGAAACGAGCATGCGGGGCCACGCCATAGCAAACAGTGTGCATGTGGCTGCCATTAACCGTGTTGGCACAGAAGGCCGCGTGCAGTTTTTTGGACAATCTTTTGTTTCTGACCCTTTTGGTAAAGTTTTAAAGAGAGCAACTTCTAGTAAAGAAGAAGTTTTGGTAACTAAGATTGACTTAGAAAGAAACAGGTTCTTTGAACAAGGTTGGGGTTTTTTAAGAAACCGCAGGCCCGACACTTACAAAAACCTCACTACTAATAAATTAGTAAAAAATTCTAAAAAACTCCCTAACGTAGATCACTATAAAGACGAAAAAAGAGCCTTAAAAGGCTAAAATATTCTAACAAACTGCAATAAATTTATTTTTGTCATTTTAATTTAATTTTACTTAATTATGTTCAACTATCGCATGCCTGCGGAATGGGAACCTCACAAAGCAATTTGGCTTTCCTGGCCACATGATGAAATTAGTTTTCCAAACAGAATCCCAAAAGTACAGGATGACGTTGCAAAAATTATTCTAAACATCCACCAGAGTGAACAGGTGGAACTTTTAGTTTTAGACAGCGCTATGCAAGCTGAAGCTACAAAAAAACTTTTGTCTTTAAACGTGGATTTAAACAAAGTTACTTTTAGACAAGTAACATATATGGACGGTTGGATGAGAGATGTAGGTCCTATTTTTGTAAAAAATAAAGCTGGAGAAATGTCTTTGGTAAAATGGATCTTTAACCAATGGGGTGGAAAATTCCCCGACCTACTGCCTGACGACGCTATCCCCTACAAAATTAAAGAATGGCTTAATTTAAAAATGGAGCAGCCGGAATTAGTACTAGAAGGTGGAGCCATAGACGTAAACGGTCAAGGAATCTGTTTGACTACGGAACAGTGTGTCTTAAACGAAAACCGCAACTTGGGCAAAACCAAAAAAGACATTGAACAATATTTTGCTGACTTTTTGGGAATTCAAAAAACCATTTGGCTTTTTGAAGGCTTGGTCAACGACCATACAGACGGACACATTGACGAACTTGCTAGGTTTGTAAATTCAAACACCATTGTCTGCGGCTTTGAAGAAAACGAAAAAGATGAAAACTACACAATTTTAAAAAACAATTTTGAAACTTTACAGCAAGCTACTAACTTAGAAGACAAACCTTTTAACCTGGTTAAGCTGCCCATGCCTCATCTTACTTACAAAGACCAACCAGCGGGGGGAGAAAAAAATAGTAGAATCCCTGCTTCCTACACTAACTTTTACATAGGCAATACTGTGGTTCTAGCTTCGGTCTTCAATGACCCCAACGACAAAAAGGCTTTGGAAATTTTACAAACCTGTTTTCCTGACAAAAAAGTTGTGGGAATTGACTGCAGTGACTTAATTTACGGCGGAGGCGCCATTCACTGCATGACCCAGCAGCAACCAGTCTAGCTCCCGCCTGCATTCGCCTGTGGCTCAAGCCAATGGCGGACAGGTATAGCTATTAGCTTCTTAGCTTGTAGGAAAATATATCTAAAATAGCAATAAATCAAGTCCAAATAATATTCTCAAGAATGTGAGAATGTTATAACTATCTACCAAAGACAACTTTGACACAGAAGATATATAACTGTAAAATAATTTCGTAATTTAACGCTTGAACTTGAAACAAAGGAATTCGCGAAAAAGAAAGGATAAATATGTCTAAAACTAAATTTAACAAACTTTCACCCGGTTTAAGAAAACTCATTGAACCAGACACTCGAAAGTCTACCGGGGCTTTAAGTGACGTTATAAAAAAATCAAAAAACCCAGTTTCTGCTTTTGCACAAAAAACCTTAAATCACACAAACGGCGGCAGCACTATGCAAGCCGCCTTGTGGCTTAAAGACCACCTCAAAAACGGTGGTAAAGTTGTAGTTACCTTAGCTGGGGCCTTAAGCTCTTTTCAAGTTGGGGTTATGCTTGCGGAACTTATTCGCAAAAACAAAGTCCACTTGGTTTCCGCCACAGGCGCTAACCACGAAGAGTCTTACTACCGCTATGTTGCCCACTCCCACTATGCTAATATTCCGCGTTACACTGAACTCACCCCCGAGCAGGAAGCTGAACTCAGGGATGCAGGCCTAAGGCGTATTACCGACACTTTTTTGCCGGAAGATGAAAGTGTAAGAATTATGGAACCCCATTTATTTAAAATGTGGAAAGAAGCAGAAAAAAAAGGCGAAAGCTATTTGCCTCATGAATACTTCCGCAGACTTTTTAAAGAAAAATTAATTAAACCCGACCCCCAAGCCAACCCACAAGACTGCTGGACTTACGCTGCTTTTGAAAAAAACATTCCCATAGTTATTCCGGGTTTTGAAGACTCCACCATGGGTAATATTTTTGCTAGCTACACCTACAAAGGCGCAGTAAAAGGGAAAAACGAGCCTTATGTTAACCCCTCAGTAATGAAAACCGGCTTAGACTACTTCCACTTAATGTATGACTGGTACGCAAAAGAGTCTAAAAACTCCCCCATAGCTTTCTTACAGCTTGGCGGAGGTATTGCTGCCGACTTTCCTATTTGTGTCGTACCTTCCATTAAGCATGACTTAAAAAACCACAATGTTCGCGACTGGGCTGGATTTATTGAAATCGGTTCATCCCCAATGTCTTACGGTTCTTACTCTGGAGCTGGAGGAAAAGAAAAAATTACTTGGGACAAACTTTCTACTCAAAGTTACTATCAAATTATTCAAAGTGACGTTACTGTCGCTTTTCCTTGGATCGCTGCGGTTTTGCTCGACTTATAATGTTTTGAAGGAAAAAAAGAGAACTGTAGGTTCTCTCCTTTACTTAATGATAAACCCCCTCATCCTATTTGGAGTGAGGGGGTTTATTCTAGGGTAGCTTTTCCCATATGCGATTTTCTTTTTTTCTAGTTAATTACTAGACTTAAGGCTTAGCCGCCTTGAGGGCTTTTCGCGGAGCTTTGGAAAAGCTACCTTTGCAAAACCCAAGACTGCTTTAACATCTATTCTCTTTCCTTTCTAATTTAAGAGTACGCCCATTCAAAAAACTCGTCAACAAAGTTATCCACCAAAAGCCTAAATTAATTGTAATCTTGCTAAAAAATAAAAATCCACCTGTATTCTAGGTGGATTTTTATCCGCGATTAAATCCGCGTTGTTTTGTAAGATCAGCGTGAAGATTAGCGTTTCTAATAATCCCTGAGTTTGTCTATGTTTATATGTTCTCGAATTTTCTCTAAAGCTTTTGACTCAATCTGACGAATACGTTCCCTAGTAACCCCAAACTCTTCCCCCACTTCTTCTAAAGTGTGAGTTACCCCGTCTTCCAAACCAAAACGCATTTTTAAAATTTTCTGCTCTCTTGGGTCCAGGTCATGAAGTATACCTTGAACATATTCTTTTAAAATCTGTCTCCCGGCAACTTCATTTGGTTTGGTAGTTTCTTCGTCAACAATGAAATCTCCTAAAGAAGAATCTTCGCCTTCGTCTTCACCGACCGGTGAGTCAATAGAAACAGTCTCTTGAGAAATTTTCTTTAAATGGTAGACTTTTTCCACTTCAATTCCCATTTCTGCGGCAATTTCTTCAGGTAAAGGTTCGCGGCCTAAGTCTTGTACTAAAGATCTTTCGGCTTGAGCATATTTGTTTAAAGTTTCAACCATATGCACTGGAATACGAATTGTCCTAGATTGGTCTGCTAAAGCTCTGGTAATAGCTTGGCGAATCCACCATGTAGCATATGTAGAAAACTTATAACCTTTACGCCAATCAAATTTCTCAACTGCTCGAAAGAGACCCAAGTTACCTTCTTGAATTAAGTCCAAAAGTCCCAAATTTCTGCCCATATATTTTTTAGCAATAGAAACAACTAAACGTAAGTTAGCCTCAGTAAGTTTTTTTCTAGCAGAAACGTCTCCTTTAGTAATTCTTTTAGCCAACTCAATTTCTTCCGCACCAACCAACAAAGGAACTTTCCCTATTTCTCTTAAATACATTTGAATAGAATCGTCATAAATATCAGCCAAATTAAAAGCGTCGACTGTATCATCTGACTTCTTTTTTTTACCCTTGCCTTTAACTTTCACAGGCTGGTCTTCGACTGGTTTATTTTGTTCCCAAACGCTGGCTACTTCTTGGTCTACTATTTCTACTCCCCGTTTTTCCAAATCTTCCATTACCTTCTCTAAACCCTTTAAATCATCCTCAAAGTTAGGCAAAGCATGTAAAAGTTCGGCTTCGGTTACAAAACCTCTTTCAATCCCTTTTTCCATTAACTGCTTTAAGTATTTATTTGAATTTTCCAAACTTAATGCAAGCTGTACGGGAGTTTTTTGGATAACTACAGATTTTTTCTCAGCATTTTTCTTTTCTTTTTTTCGTACATTCTTCTTTTTGGCATGCCTAAAAGACGGTTTATTCTTCTTTAATTTCTTTATTTTCTTTAAAACTTTCTTTTTCTTTGCCATAACTTTTCTATAATTAAAAATTACTTTGCCCTAATACTAATTTAGCTTTTTTTCTAAATCTGCCCTCTGTTTTGTTAAAATCGCAAAATCTTCCCTAATTTGCCTTGCTAAACCTAAGTCTTTTTGACTTTCTGCCAGACGCAAATTTTCTTCTAGTTGTATTTGCTGTCTCTTTATAGCTTCTTTTTTAAAAAAAGAAAAAGACTTATACAAATCTTTTTTTAGAGCGTCTGTGTTTCCTTCTAGGTTATCTAGCATAGATTCTACCATAAATAAGGACTCTTTGGCTACTGTGCTACTCTTTAAAATAGCAGTGTTTTTTGTAAGCTTTAAATCTTCAAAAATCGCTTTAATTTCTTGATTTTGAAAATCTTGAACAGAAAACTCTTGAATTCCATGACTTAAAAGCTGAACGTCATAAAGCATTGCCCCTAAAACTTCTTTTTCTAAAATATAACTCTTTGAGAGACTGATATTTGGTAAGGAAGACTGCGTAGACAAAACCGCTTCTTTACCACGAAGTTGTTTTTTTATTTCTTCCAAAATAACCCTCTCAGAAATTCCAAATTTAACTGACAACTGTTTTAAATAATGATCTTGTTCTAAAGGATCATTTATAGAAGAAAGCAAAGGAATGACTTCTTGTGTTAAAAAATGCTTCTGACCAATCGGATCCGAAAACTTAAGTAAAGCCATATCCATTTGAAAATCCAAAAACCACTTTGCACTTGTTATTGCTTTCTCCCATAGTCCGGGACTTTTTTTAATTAATTCATCAGGATCTTTAACCTTATCAAGCAAGATAATTTTTAATCTAAAACCCTCTTTTAAGGCCAATTGTCCTATTCTACCACTCGCTGTTTGTCCGGCGGTATCTGAATCAAAGCAAAATTTTAAATTTTTAGTCACTCTCCCCAAAAGACTTAATTGCTCTTTAGTTAAAGCAGTTCCACTAGATGCCACAACATTTAAAACTCCGGCTTGATGTGATGAAATACAATCCATCTGACCTTCAACTATAACTATTTCGTCTTTTTTTCTCGCGCTTTCTTTTGCGAAATTTAAACCAAACAAAACTTTACTTTTACTATAAATTAAGGTCTCAGAAGAATTTACATATTTTGCCAACTTACCATCATCCTTTAATATCCTAGCCGTAAAACCAACAACTTTCCCAAAATAATCAAAAATAGGAAAAGTAATACGGCCTCGAAACCTGTCATAAATCTGGCCCCTATCATTTTTTGCTGAAACCCCAGCTTTAACTAAAAATTGAGAATTAATATTTTTTTTTGCCAAAGCTTTTTCCAAACCATGAAAATCGTCTGGAGCAAAACCTATTTGCCATTGCTGTATAGTTTTTAAATTTAATCCACGGTTTTTTAGATAATCTAAAGCTTCTTTACCCTTAATGTCAGTCGTTAAAATTTGATGATAATATCTTGCAGCAAAATCATTTATTCTGTAAAGTAATTCTTTTTCAGTTTCTGTCTGAATATCTTTTGGCCGAAATTCCGGCAACTTAACACCGGCTTTATCCGCTAAAAGCCTGACAGCTTCTTTAAAATCAATATTTTCATATTTTTGAACAAAACTGAAAACATCTCCCCCTTCTCCGCAACCAAAACAATGCCAAATCTGCTTCTGTGTAGAAATTTGCATTGAGGGAGTCTTTTCATTATGAAAAGGGCAAAGCGCCTTAAAGTTTACGCCTGCTTTTTTTACTGGAATATAGCCGCCAATTAGCTCAGCCACATCCAGACGGTCTTTTATCTCTTGTGTTATCTGGTCTGCCATGAACGCGGGCTAAATGCTAAACTTTTTTAATACAATAAGTTGAAGACTATCCTTGCTGTAGCATTTTATATGTTATATCTTCAACTTCTTTAGCAACTAACTCTAACTCTTTAATAAAAGGTATGTTGGTATTTTCCTTAATCACTTCCATTCTCCTTTTGTCAATTTCGAAAATTCTTTTTGCATATTCTGCCGGATTTTTAGAAAAACTTACCCAAGGATTTGTTCCGGACCTTAAACCTAAAAGATTGCTTAAACGGTTAGACAGAAGGTCAGCGGCAGAAATAGCTTTAGCTTCTTCGCTAGATTGTTTTAATTGATTTAAATACTTTTCTTTTCTTTCCACCCACTGCAAGCTTTTATGTTCAGTAACTGCCAACACAAGACTCAAAACTTTATCTCCAAAACGTAATTTTATATCATCGGCAGTAAATGGAGTGTCTTCAATAATATCGTGTAAAATCCCAGCTATAACCACGTCTTCTTCATAACCAGATTTTGCTAAAATCATAGACACAGCATGCAAATGTGAAATATACGGAATACCAACTGGAAATTTTCGTAACTGACCTTTATGTGCAGTAGCTGCAAATTCCATAGCTTCTAAAAATTTGGGGCTTAAAAATTCCATAGTTTTTTAAAATACATACTAATAAAACTTAGGCTACCAGTTTGCCTTTTTAAAATAAACTTAACCATGCTACTTTCAAAGTTTACTAGAAAGACATAAGTTTAGCAATGGCTCGACAAAGCCTATGTTTACTGATAAAATACCCAGGTATTTATTGTTTTTAAAATAAAAGATAGTTTAAAAAATAAATTATAATTCACAATTTGGAGAGATCGCATAGTGGTCGAGTGCGCTCGCTTGGAAAGCGAGTAAACCTTTACCGGTTTCGGGGGTTCGAATCCCCCTCTCTCCGCCAGAAAAAAGCACATAACTTTTAAAGTTATGTGCTTTTAAAACAGTCAAAATAATGCTACTTACTTGCTCTTAAATTTCTTTAACAAGTTGTAGTTGCAGTCATATAAATAACATTACCGGAATAAAAATCCAACATATCGGGAATTAAGCCACCATCCGATGCGGTTATTTCTAAATTTACATTTTCCAAACTGGTAAAAAAATAATAACCAGAAACCAAACGAATACACTGAGTTTGCCCATAAGCACTAATAATCACTCGAGTGCCTGGAGTACTCATGTACAGATATTGGTTTTCTTTAGAAGGTGGTATAATTGGAGACTTGATATAGGGTTTCAAAGCTTCTTGAAACTGGGTTTGCCATTCCTGTTCGTTACTACTAACATTGTCTGCAAACACCGGGTAAGAACCTTGGTTGTCATAAGAATACAAATCAAGAGCAAGCCTGACATTCCTAATGTCAGCGATTATTTTTGTGTCTCTGGCCTTAGAACGAGATTTTGATATGCTAATCATCATCACCGAAGCAAGAAGCGAAACAATAGCCACAACAACCAAAAGCTCAATTAAAGTAAACCCAGAAGCTTGGTCTTTAATATATGTTTGATTGGAAATTTCCATTTACACTTTTTTATTTTTGTTTAAAATAGCTAAACTGTTTTTACTTCAACTAGATTCAAATTTTCTTTCATTCCCAAAGGTTCACCAGTTACAATAATAACCTTATCACCTTTTTTTACCAACTTATTTTTCTTCACCGTATCTATCATAAGCTCAATCAACTGCTCGTAACTTTTAACTTCTGGTACAACAAAGCTTTGAGTACCCCAAATCAAGCACATTTGTCTTTGAACTTTAAGCTTAGGAGAAAGCATGGCAATATAAGTTACAGGAGGCCTAACATGAGCAACTTCCCTAGCCGTAAACCCTGACTCGGTAGCTCCAATAATCACCTTAGCTTTAGTGCTTAAAGTTAGGTGGTAGACACTCTCCGCCACGGCTTCGCTTTTAGAAACCGCCCTACCCTTAATATGTTGGTGAGGATTTTCAAATTTCGAACTTTCAGTAACTTCTATTATTTTGTTCATCTGTTGCACAGTTTTTAAGGGATACTTACCATAAGCGGTTTCACCTGAAAGCATAACGCAGTCGGTTTGATCCAAAACCGCATTAGCCACGTCAGACACTTCTGCCCTGGTAGGTCTGGGATTTCTAATCATTGAATCTAACATTTGAGTTGCAACAATAACCGGTTTAGCCGCTTCAAGAGCTTTTTTTATAATGGTTTTTTGAATAATTGGGACTTGGCTTTCCGGCATTTCCACACCCAAGTCTCCCCTGGCAACCATAATTGCGTCTGATTCTTTTAAAATAGAATCAAAATTTTTCACTGCCTCAGGCTTCTCGATTTTAGAAATTATTTTTGGCTTTTCGAAATTCTTAGGGTTATATTTTTCAATTAAACTTCTCAACTTTAAAACGTCCTGCCTGTTACGCACAAAAGACAATGCTACATAGTCCACGTCCTGGGCCAGGCCAAATTTTAAATCTTCAATATCTTTAGGTGTAAAAATAGGAATTTTTAACTTAGTTCTTGGCAAATTCACTCCCTTGCGGTTTTGAATTTTTCCAGGAGAAAGCACCGTACAATAAACCTTGTTACCTGCGACCTTAGCAACTTCCATTTCAATCAGCCCGTCTTCAATCAGAATTTTTTGCTTAACTTTAATTGACCTAACTATTTCTGTGTCTAATTTAAAATCCTTACCAATAATAACAGTTTGGCCTATTTTCACTTCTAAAGGTCTTTGTAAGCCAGAAACTCGAATTTTAGGACCATGCAAATCTTGAATAATTGCAATTGGTTTGTTAATTTTTTTTGAAACCAAACGTATATTTTTTATAGCTTTTAAATGGTTGTCATAATTTCCATGCGAGAAATTAAGCCTGGCCACATCCATACCAGCTTTCGCCATTTCAGAAATGATTTTTAAACTTTCGCTAGCCGGACCTAAAGTTGCAATGATTTTTGTCTTTTTCATACTACAGATATCATTCAAATCTACAGATGTATCCGAATCTACAGATACCTACAGATTTTTACTATAAATTTAATTAATTAAATACTAAATTTACCATGTATTATAGAGTAAGTATAACAATTTTCGGGTGTTTTAGCTATTTTTGGTGTATAATTTAAATAGTGATTAGTAGTTAGGGACAAGCAATTAGTAAAAAATACACAAAAACCCACCTGACCCTCCCTCCTCCTTCACCTAATGAATAAGGAGGGGGTAATAAAGATAAGTATTATGGCAAAAATCAAAGATATTAAAGCAAGACAAATCTTAGACAGCCGAGACACTCCGACTATTGAAGTGGAGGTTTTTTTAGAAGACGGTAACAGTGGCAAAGCTGCTGTTCCCAGCGGAGCCTCAACGGGCGAACACGAAGCCTTTGAACTGAGAGACGAAAACCCCGAAAGTTTTGGAGGTAAATCAGTTTACAAAGCCATAGAAAATGTGGAAAAAATTATCCTACCAAACTTAAATGGCCAAGAAGCCTTAGAACAACAAAAAATTGATTCTATTTTAATTCAGCTTGATGGAACAAAAAATAAATCCAAATTAGGAGCAAACGCTATTTTGGGAGTCTCTATGGCAACAGCGGTTGCCCAAGCTAATTCCGAAAAAGTCGAACTTTTTGAATACCTACACCGCTTTAACCTAGTTCACCATAACCAGTATGAAATGCCCTTTGCTATGTTTAATTTATTAAACGGCGGCAGGCATGCAGCTAACTCCACTGACTTCCAAGAATACATGATTGTCCCAATTTTAGAAGAAAGTTTTTCTAAAAGACTACAATGCGCTTCCGAAATCTTCCAAGCTTTAAAAAATATACTGCAAACAAAAAAACTACCTACGACTGTAGGAGACGAAGGTGGATTTGCTCCTAATTTTAATACCAACGAAGAACCTTTAAAACTTCTAACTCAGGCTATTGAAAAAGCTGGGTACAAGCCTTACGAGGAAGTGGTTTTAGCTTTAGATATTGCAGCTTCAGAATTTTTTAAGAACGGTAAATATGTTTTTAAAAAAGAAGGTAAATATTTAGACAGAAGTAGTTTAAGTGAGTACCTAAAGAAACTTTGTAATAAATATCCAATCGTTAGTATTGAAGACCCACTGCAGCAAAATGACTTTAAAGGTTGGGCAGAATTTGTTTTTGAAATGAAAGGCAATTTACAAATTGTCGGCGATGATTTGTATACTACCAATATCACCAGACTTAAAACCGGCGTTACACAAAAATCCAGCACTGCAATTTTAATTAAACCCAACCAAATCGGAACTTTAACAGAAACCATTGAAGTTATAAACTACGCTCAAGAAAACAATATTAAAACAATTGTCAGTCACAGAAGCGGAGAAACCGAAGACACTTTTATTGCTGACTTAGCCGTAGGCTTAAATTCTCCCCAGGTAAAAATGGGTTCGGTCTCACGCAGCGAAAGACTTGCAAAATATAATCGACTTTTAAAAATTGAAGAACTAATTAATAAATAATTTTATGGAAATAGTTTTTTTCGAAACCATGGAAGAAGACGAGTTAATTCTTTCAAAAATTCTAAACAAAAACAAAGAAATTAACCCTAAATTCATAAAAGAACCTTTAACTGAGAAAAATTATACTTTAGCTGAAAACGCTGAAGTAATCTCTATCTTTTTAGGCACGACTCCCAATGATGCTCTTTTGAAAAAATTACCAAATTTGCGTCTAATTACCACTCGCTCCACAGGTTTTGACCACATTGACTTAACCGCTGCCAAAAACGCTAAAATTGTAGTCTGTAATGTTCCAGCTTACGGAAGCAGAACCGTAGCAGAGTTTACTTTTTCTCTTATTTTAGGCTTAAGTCGTAAAACCTTTTTAGCATATAAGCAAATCAAAAACGATCACGACTTTAATATTTCACACTTTGAAGGATTTGACTTGCAAGGTAAAACAATTGGAGTCATCGGCACTGGTCGCATTGGACAAAATGTCATAAAAATTGCCAATGGTTTTGATATGAATGTTTTAGGTTTTGACGCTTTTCCTAATTTAAGTCTTGAAAAATCTTTAAATTTTAAATACAAAAGCCTAAATGATGTATTAGAAAACTCTGACATAATTACTCTTCATGTGCCCTATACGCCGGAAACCAAACATTTAATTAATAAAGAAAATATATCTAAAATAAAAAACGGTGCTATTTTAATTAACACTTCTAGGGGGGAAGTGGTGGATACAGAAAGCCTACTTATAGCCCTAGAAAAAAAGACTTTACAGGCCGTTGGCTTAGACGTATTAGAAGGCGAAAAAGATTTAAAAGAAGAAATTGATTGGATTGCAAATTCAGAAAAAAATTCAGAAACTCACAGTTCCAATTTTAAATTGCTTTTACAAAACCACGTTCTAATGAACAAAGACGAAGTTGCAATTACTCCTCATATAGCTTTTTTTAC
>CAZFTX010000016.1:0-15601 GCA_964521955.1 uncultured Candidatus Saccharibacteria bacterium
ATAGACGTTTCTCCCAATAGAAAATTGAAACCTTGGGCCGAAGCTGAGAGTGCAAGTGTAGAAGCAATTCAAAAAGCAATAAATGAAATAGGTTATACGGGGGAAACGTTAGCAATTAGCGAGTCAGCTTACATGAAAAGCAAAGGCTTAAGTGCAGATGAAATAAAAGATATAAGATTTTAAAGCATGACGGACTTAAAAGAACTAAGGCCAAAAGTAGGAATTGGGGTAATGGTTTTTAAGGAAGGCAAAGTATTGCTTGGTAAAAGAAAAAACTCTCATGGCTCAGGTGAGTATGCATGGCCTGGTGGGCATTTGGAATTTAACGAATCCATGGTTGACTGTGCCATTCGGGAAGTTAAAGAAGAAACTGGTATTGAGATAGAAAATGTAAAATTTTTAAGGTTAATGAACGCTAAAATGTATCAGAAGCATTATGCTGATATTTCTTTTACTGCAGATTGGAAGGCTGGGGAAGCTTTGATCCTAGAGCCTGAAAAGTGCGAAGGTTGGGGGTGGTATAATTTAGACAGCCTGCCCAGCCCATTGTTTGAAACCATACAAACTACTTTAGAAGCTTATAAAACTGGAAAAGTATTTTTTGATCATTAAAAAGCAATGAAAAAAGTTAGACTATCCTCGTTTATCAAACCTGAAAGGTATAGGATTGTACTCAAGCCGGACCTTGAGCGTTTTGTTTTTTATGGAGAAGAAACTATTTATTTAAACTTAAAAAAATCAGTTAATGAAATTACCCTTCATGCAAAAGAATTAAAAATAGAAGAAGTTGAGTTTAAATCTACAAGCTACAAGCTATCAGCTAAAAGCTTAAAGTACGATTCTAAGGCGGAGACTGCGACTTTTATTTTTAACAAAAAACTTCCCAAAGGAAAAGGGGAGTTGTCTTTGAAGTTTACGGGAATTTTAAACGACCAAATGCGAGGTTTTTACAGAAGTAAATATTCCCATAAAGGCAAAGAAAAACACATGGCAACCACCCAATTTGAAGCCACAGACGCCAGGCGTGCGCTACCATGCTTTGACGAGCCTTCCATGAAAGCCGTCTTTGACGTAAGCCTAATAGTCCCTAAAGACCTAACTGCGGTTTCCAATTCTATAGAATTGGACAGTAAGGTAGTACCAGAGCACGGCACAGGCTATAAAATGGTAAATTTTGCTCCTACGCCTAAAATGTCCACTTATCTTTTGGCTTTCATTGTGGGTGAAATGGAGTTTTTAGAGAGTAAAACCCAAAGAGGTGTAGTTGTAAGAGTGTTTACCACACCGGGCAAAAAGGCACAGGCAAAGTTTGCTTTAGGGTGTGCAGTTAAAACCTTGGATTTTTTTGAAAAATATTTTGACATTAACTATCCACTGCCAGTTTTGGATATGTTAGCCATACCGGACTTTACTTCCGGGGCAATGGAAAATTGGGGAGCAATTACATACAGAGAGTCTGCGCTTTTGGTAGACGAAAAGAATACTTCAGCAGCAAACAAGCAATGGGTTGCTTTAGTTATTGCACATGAAATTGCCCATCAATGGTTTGGAAATCTTGTGACCATGCACTGGTGGACAGACTTGTGGCTTAACGAAGGCTTTGCAAGTTACATTGAATATTTAGCTGTAGACAAGCTCTTTCCCTCATGGGACATTTGGACTCAATTTGCGGTGGCAGATTTAGCGCCAGCTTTTAAGCTAGACAGTTTGCAAAATACCCATCCGATAGAAGTAACTGTAAACCACCCGGATGAAATTGGAGAAATATTTGATGCGGTAAGTTATTCAAAAGGAGCAAGTGTAATTCGAATGTTGGCAAATTACCTTGGTGAAAAAGACTTTAGGGATGGTCTAAGATACTACCTTAAAACTCACGCTTATAAAAATACTAAAACTACAGACCTGTGGCAGGCTTTAGAAAAAGTTTCTAAAAAACCGGTTATGGAAATCATGAAAAACTGGACATTAAAGCCTGGTTATCCTTTAATTCAAGTTATCCAAAAACCCAACAGCTTAGTTTTAAAACAATCACGGTTTTTCCAAAGCCGAATTTCTAAAATAAATAATCGAGAAAAAACAATTTGGAAAATTCCAATTAAAGTTGAAAGTGCCCTAAAAACGAAAAGTTTTTTGCTTACTGGCCAATCACACGAGCTCAGTATTGACACAAGTAAAACATGGGTCAAATTAAACACCGGAGAAACTTCATTTTTTAGAACCGACTACCCGGCACAGTTATTGAAGAGTTTGGCTTCAGGAATAAAAAACAATCAACTTGCAGCGATTGATAGACTCGGCGTAATTCGGGACGCCTTTGCTTTAGCGGAAAGTGGACAACTTCCTACAATTCAAGCTTTACAGTTAGCTGAAAGCTACAAGCAAGAGACAGAATACACAGTTTGGGTAGAAATTATTTCAGGACTTATGCAAATAAGATCCTTAATATACTTTGAGGGTTATAGAAAAGAATTTGACGCATATGCTCTCACAATTTTGGAACCTTTAGTAAAAAAAGTTGGTTGGACGCAAAAAAATGGTGAAAAACATACGACTGGCTTTTTAAGAACTTTAGCACTTTATACTGCCGGGGTTTTTGGAAATACCGCAGTAATTTCAAAGTCGCTTCAGTTATTTAGAAGCTTAAAAAACAAACGTAAGGCAATTCCGGTAAACTTACGTTCTGTGGTATATAATTTAACAGCTGAAAATGGTACAGAAAGCGATTTTAATTTTTTAACTAAAAAGTATAAAAAAGAGTCATTGCACGAAGAAAAAAATCGAATTGGCAGAGCTTTGGGTAATTTTCAAGACAAAAAACTTTTAAAACAAGCTTTAAAATTTGCATTTTCTAAAAACGTTAGAACTCAGGACTTGCCAGGTATTTTGGTTGCAGTTTGGTCAAACCCTAGAGGCAAGGAGTTGGCATGGAGTTTTGTTCAGGCTAATATTAAAGAAATACTTTCTAAATTTGCCTTGGGCGGTCACATGCTTTCAAGAATCCTAGCGCCAGCAGGAAACTTTAACACCACAAAAAAGGCTTTAGAAATTAAAAACTTTTTTAAAAAACACCAGACTGCAGGGGTAAAAAGAACCTTAGAACAAATTCAAGAGAAAATTCTCTCTAACGAAGCTTGGTTAAAAGAGGATGGGCAAAACATAAGAAATTTTCTTATCAACAGACACTAATACACAAATTTACACTAATAACACGAATGTTAAAAATTTATTTGTGTAATTCGTGCGAAATTAGTGCTATTAGTGTCTCATACTAAAATGAAAACAAAAACTATTATATTTTTGATAATCTTTATTAGCATTAGATTTCAAACAGCTTGGGCTCAAGAAAATATAAACGACTTAGACCAAGACGGTCTTTTAGACTACGAAGAAGTTTCAATTTACATAACCAGCCCCCAGCATAGCGACACAGACGGAGACGGGTATGCAGACGGTGATGAAATAAAAAATAATTACGATCCAAATAAAGCTTTTGACGACAAGTTGGAAAAAATTATAACAGTTAATTTAAACGACCAAATTTTATCATACTCATTAGGCCCTTACGAAATAAAAAATTTCAAAATCTCTTCGGGCAAACGATATTTCACCACGCCAAAAGGGGAGTTTAATGTTTTAAACAAAAAGCCCATTGTAAATTACAGAGGCACAGACTATAGCTACCCAAACACCAAGTGGAACATGATGTTCAAACAAGGCAGTTGGGGAAACTATTACATACATGGCGCCTACTGGCACAACAACTTTGGCACACCCGTAAGTCATGGTTGTGTAAATGTTTCCTACGAATACATGGAAAGCCTTTATAATTGGGCCGAGGTGGGTACTAAGATTTTAATAAAATAATCATTTGATTAAAATCTAATGATTTTGTATACTATCATTTGAGTTTACACGTAACTAAATTTCACAGAAATGAACCCAAAAATCAAGCTCTTTTTTTCAGTCTTTTCAATATTATTAGTTGTTGCTGCCGCAGCTTGGATAGTTTATCCAAAAGGCAGTAAAATAAATTTAAAGAAACTAAAAATCAATTACGAAAAGCAGTTTAACATTCGCTTAGGTTTAGATCTTCAAGGTGGGTCTCATTTAGTATACAAAGCTGATTTTAAAAATATTCCGGAAGCAGACCAAACCGCTTCGCTTTCTGCAATACGCGATATAATTGAACGCAGAGTAAATAGCTTTGGTGTTTCCGAGCCTCAGGTTGCGGTTGCCGGGCAAGATCGCATAATTATTGAACTCCCCGGTATTAAAGATGTTAATGAGGCAATTAAACAAATTGGCCAAACCCCGCTTTTAGAGTTTAAAATTCAAACCGACTTGGAAAACGTTACTCCTAGCGAAGACGGTACTGTTACTATTGATGAAAATGAAATATGGAAAAGCACGGGGCTTTCAGGTAAACAACTTAAAAAGGCAACTGTTGACTTTCAAACCACTGGAGGTTTAGGTAACCAGGCAGTTGTAAAATTAGAATTTAACGACGAGGGGAAAAAACTTTTTTCTGAAATTACCAGCGCAAATATTGGTAAACAGATCGCTATCTTTTTAGACGGTCAGGCAATAAGCGCACCAACCGTTCAGACTGCTATAACAGACGGAGTGGCCATAATTAGTGGTGATTTTAAAGTACAAGAAGCCAAGGAATTAGTGAGCAGGCTAAACAGTGGAGCATTACCTGTTCCTATACAGCTTATTTCCCAACAAAACGTTGGGGCTACTTTGGGCAAGGAATCAATTCAAAAATCCTTTATCGCGGGTATAATTGGTCTTTTGTTGGTCGCTTTATTTATGTTGGTTTATTATCGCTTCCCAGGCTTATTAGCAGTTTTTGCTCTTTTAATTTACGCTTTAATATCCTTTGCGGTATTTAAGATTGGTATTTCTTTCGCAGCCGTTGTTTTAGTTGGCACATTTTTCTTTTTAGGCTTGACTGTAAACGCTTGGTTTGGAGCACTTTCGTTGTTTAGTTATATAGTTTTATTATTTGCAAGCGCACTTTCACCTGTTACGCTTACTTTAGCTGGTATTGCTGGATTCATATTGTCCATTGGTATGGCTGTGGATGCAAATATCCTAATTTTTGAAAGGCTTAAAGAAGAAATTCGTTCAGGAAAAGACGTGGTCAAAGCAGTTGACGATGGATTTGATAGAGCCTGGCTTTCTATCCGAGATTCAAATGTTTCCAGCCTTATAACTACAATAATTCTTTATACATTCGGCAGCCCTTCAATCAAGGGTTTTGCTTTAACCTTAGGAATTGGTATTTTAATTTCTATGTTTACTGCAATTACTGTCACACGAACGTTTTTAAAGTTATTTATTAACAACAGTTTGCTTAGCCACCCTTGGCTCTTTGGTGTAAGCAGGCACAAAAAGTCTAACTAACAAGCTAACAGCTACAAGCTATTCCCTAACAAAATGTTTAACACTTTAAAATACACTAAAATCTGGTTTGCAGTTTCAGGAATAATTCTAATTTTTGGGATTGGTTCTTTAAGTATATACGGTTTAAAACTTGGTATTGATTTTAGGGGAGGGACTCTTTCAGAATTAAAATTTGACTCAAGCTTTTCCACCGATAAAGTTAGAGAAGTTCTAATAAGTAATGGCATCGAAAACTCGCAACTCCAGGCAGCTGAAAACAACGGTTTGATAATTAAAACCGAAAGTATTGAGAAAGAAAAACACGACAAGATTTTAGCTGAAATCACGGAAAACGTCGGATCATTTAAAGAAGTTCGTTTAGATTCAATTGGTCCAATTGTTGGGAAGGAGTTGAAAAAGAATGCAGTTTACCAACTCTTTTTGGTGTCTTTAGGTATAATTTTCTATATTGCCTATGCCTTTAGGAGGGTTGCAAAACCTGTAACCAGCTGGCGGTTTGGCATAAGCGCTATTATTGCACTTTTACACGATTTATTTTTTGTACTGGGTGTATTTTCTCTGTTAGGGCATTTTAGAGGAGTAGAGGTAGACAGCCTTTTTGTTACAGCTATGCTTACAGTGTTAGGCTTCTCCGTACACGACACTATAGTTGTTTTTGATAGAATAAGAGAAAATTTAAAGGTGCATGCGGGTAGAAATATTGAGTATATTGTAAATCACAGCATTGCCCAAACTATTGTAAGATCTTTAAATACCAGCTTGTCTGTGTTATTTGTACTTTTAGCTTTACTGCTTTTTGGCGGAGAAAGTATAAAATACTTCGTTTTAGCATTATTTATAGGAATAACTGTAGGAACTTACTCGTCAATCTTTATAGCAAGCCCAGCTTTAGTATTAATTCAAAAGTGGAAAAGTAAAGCAGTGGTATAAAAATTACTTATATATAAGCCATAAAAGCCCCTGATTTTGGGGCTTTTATGTATTTGACAAGCAAGTTAGTTTATGCTATACTGTAACACGTAAACAATTTTACTCATTTTTATGGGAATTTTAGATACAATAATTAGCACAAAGCAAACTGAAAATTGGAATCAATTCAGACCAACAGAAATAGTGTCTGAAATCTTTTCTAACCTTAAAGAAAGGGACAAGCAAATTTTGTCCCACCGTTTTGGTTTGGGTGGAAAAGAGGTAAAAACTTTAGCAGCAATTGGACAGGAACAAAATCTAACTCGTGAAAGGGTTAGGCAAATTGAAAAAGATTTAATGAAGAATTTGAAAAAGAACAGCTCAAAACTTAAGTCTTTTTCAGGGACGAAAGAGTTTTTATTGGGGATCATTTCAGAACATGGAAAAATTATTGCTGAAGAAAACTTACTTATACAACTAAACGTTAAAGACGAGCAAGAAAAAAATGCGGTTATTTTCCTTCTTCATTTAATTGAAGAACTTGATTATTTTATTCATCAAAATTATAAAAAAAGCTGGGTAGTTGTACTTTTCAAGGAAGATTTACTCCATGGCTTTATCTTAGAAAGCAAGGAGTTACTAAAAGGTAAAAGCGATCCACTTCCTTCTCAAGAATTTCTTGAAAATTTCAAACAAACCAAATTTTATAAAGAAAATGAAAACGAGCTGTCAGACAAAATTCTTTTAAACTTTTTAGAATTAGCTGTTGAAATTGAAAAAAATATTTTTGGTCAATGGGGCCTAACATCTTCAAAAGAAATCACACCAAAAGATGTAGGTGATAAAGCCTATTTAGTTATGAAAAACCACAAAAAACCTGAGCACTATTCGAAAATTACTGAAATGGTAAACTCAGCAAAATTTGACAACAAAACCGCTTATAAAGAAACCGTGCATAATGAACTAATTAAAGACCCGAGGTTTATTTTAGTCGGTAGGGGAATCTATGCCCTTTCAGAGTGGGGGTTCAAACCCGGAGTTGTAGCTGATGTTATTAAAGAAGTTTTGCAAAAAAATAACCAACCAATGACCCGCGAAGAGATTGTTGCTGAGGTGCTAAAACGAAGGCAGGTCAAAAAGAATACCATCTTAGTTGGTCTCTCTAACAAGAAAATTTTCAAAAAAGTCGGTAAGAACCTCTACGCAACAGTTTAAATCTTTGCGTTCGAAGTAAAAACAAAAACCCCATGGATTTTATAACCAGTTATTTACCGGATGTAGTAAATATACTCAAAACAACCTGGCTCCTTTTTATCAAAGGTGGCTGGGTGGTTTTTGTCATGGGTATTTTGTACATGATGTACGTAAGTTATTTAAAAGAAATTAGACACCAATATATTGACGAGCAGGAGTGGGTTTTTCTAAATATAAAGGTTCCTAGAGAAAACTTGCAAAGCACTTTAGCTGTAGAAGCAATCTTTGCACAAATGCATGCTATTCATACCGGTTTAACTTTTCCCCAAATATATGTTGAAGGAAAAGAGCAACTTTGGTATAGCTTAGAGCTTGTTTCTTTGGGAGGAAAAATTTCTTTTTTGATTAGAACTCCTAAAAAAATGCAACACTTAGTAGAAGCTTCTTTTTACTCCAAATTTCCCCAAATCGAAATTTCTGAAGTGGATGATTATATGAAAAATTTTGAGTTTGATCCTGAGAACCCGCAAGGCTTAGAATTGTGGGGGACAGAAGTTAAACTTACTGAACCTGATGTTTTTCCGATTCGTACATATAAAGACTTTGAACATCCGACAGCTGAAGAAAAAATAATTGACCCACTTTCTGCTTTGTTCGAGTCTTTGGCAAAAATGGGACCAAATGAATTTTTTGGTGTTCAAATTTTAATTCAACCTTTGGCTGACGATGAATGGAAGCCCCGAGGTGAGAAAGTTATTAAAGAGTTAATTGGCGAAGAACCAAAACATGACATTACTCTTTCTAGTGTTCTGCTAGCACCTTTCAATTGGTTTGCTAAATTCAGCTATAAAGAAACTATTTTTGGGGGAGGGCATGGGCACGGTGAAGAGACCACCAGAAGCTCAAAAAATGACTGGATGAGCTTAACTGAAACTCAAAAAGCTAGAGTAACCGGGATTGAGGAAAAAATTAGTAAACCCGGCTATTTTACAAAAATTCGTTTTTTATATATTGCGCCAAAAGAACATTTTGACGGTGGTAAAAGAAACCTGTTTCCCGGCTCGTACCGAATTTTAGGCAATTCAATGACTAATAAAATGAAACCAGATGTTAGTAAAACAATGACTAACGCTGATTATAGAATTTCAGAGACGTTGGAAAAACCTTGGCTTACTTGGGTACTCAACAAAAAAATAAGGAATATTTTAAAAGGCTATAAAACTAGAAACGTTCATATTGGAAGCCCAATGTTTGTTATGAACACAGAAGAAATTGCTACTATTTACCACTTTCCAATCACAACAAAAACGACAACAGTTTCTTCAACTATTGAACGTTCGGAAACTAAAACTTATCAACCCCCAGTTAATTTGCCAATTGTAGAGGAATAACAGTAAGTTTTTAGGATTTTAATTTAAACGGTATTGTATTCTCTAAAAAGCTAACTAGCTACAAGCTATTAAGTTAATAAAATGGACAAACCCCACGACATAACTTTATTTGCCAGAACAAACTTTCGTAACAAGGAAGTGCCTTTTGGGATAAAAACAGACGACAGACGCAGACACATGTACCTTATTGGTAAAACCGGTATGGGTAAAACCACCATGATGGAAAACATGGTAATTCAAGATATCCGAAACGGTCATGGTGTTGCTTTCTTAGACCCCCATGGTGACTCGATTCAAAGAATATTAAACTGCGTTCCATCCAGTCGGGTTAATGACGTTGTATATTTCAACCCGGCCGATTTAGAGCATCCCGTAGCTTTTAATATTTTAGAAGCGGTTGACACAAAGTACAAACACTTAGTTGCTTCTGGCTTAATGGGTGTTTTTACAAAAATTTGGGCTAATCTTTGGTCAGCGAGAATGGAATATATATTAAACAATACAATTTTAGCCCTTTTAGACAGTCCGGGTAACACGCTTTTAGGTATTACAAGAATGTACGTGGACAAAAAATACCGTAAAAGAATTGTGGATAATATCAAAGACCCAATGGTCAAAGCTTTTTGGGTTGATGAGTTTGCAAATTATAATGAAAAATACAGAACTGAGGCAATTGCTCCTATCCAAAACAAAGTTGGTCAATTTTTGTCTTCAGGGATTATTCGCAACATTGTTGGTCAACCTAAAAGTACCATTGACTTGCGTGAAATAATGGATCAAAGAAAGATATTAATTATGGATCTTTCTAAAGGTCGCGTTGGCGAGGATAATAGCGCGCTTTTAGGTGCCATGATTGTTACCAAACTTCAGCTTGCAGCTATGTCTAGAACTGACATACCTGAAACTGAACGTAAAGACTTTTATTTGTACGTAGACGAATTTCAAAATTTTGCAACAGACAGTTTTGCAACAATTTTAAGCGAAGCCCGCAAGTATCGATTAAATTTAATTGTTGGACACCAATACATTGCGCAGTTAGAGCAAGATAAAAATACAAAAGTTCGAGACGCTATTTTCGGTAACGTAGGAACGATTGTGGTTTTTAGAATTGGTGCGGCGGATGCTGAATTTTTAGAAACTGAGTTTGAGCCAATTTTTACACCAACCGATTTAGTTAACCTGCCAAAATACAGTATAATTCTAAAATTAATGATCAATGGCGTTGCAAGCGAGCCTTTTTCTGCTATTACTATGGCTCCTAATCCTGATTACATCACTGATAACGGCGAAAAGGTTATTAAAGTTTCTAGGGAACGCTACAGTAATTCTGTAGAGGAAGTAGAAGACAAAATTTCTCGTTGGATGGGAGTTGAGTTTCATCAAGACTCCGCTACTTTAATAGGTGAAGGAGAAACTGAAAACAACCCTTCAATAGCCGCCGAAAACAAAAACACTGAAGTTGCCAAGGCAGATGCACAAATGCCTTTAGAAGTTAAATTTGAGCCTTTAAAAATACCTGAGGAAGCTCTTCCTACACCCCCAAAACCAGAAATGTCCCAAATATCTGAAGATCTTGAATTCAGCGAAGTTCAGGAAGAACCTATAAAAAAAGTACTTGAAATCCCCTCTAAGCTTAAATCCCAAGAACAGACTCATAGACCAAAATTACAGCGTTCAGAAAATGCTTTTAGGGATCATAGACAACATAAAAACCAACCAAGCGGTGACCGAAAGAACTATACTGGTATTGATCGCAGGATCAAACAAAAACAACCGCAAAAAAAAGAAAACCCTATTTGGAATACTGTTGCCGAAATTCATGAAGACAAGAAAAAAAGCGCAAGCCACAAAATAAACGAAACAGTTCAAACTTTACTTACCGAAAGGAACGATATTGATGAATCATTCTCAGCTATCAACCCTTCACCTTCAACCTTAACCCCTAATGCTTCCCAGACCGTTCTCAAACCTGGTGAAAGCCATAAATTCTAATAAAAAAACCTCCTAGAAAAGGAGGTTTTTTTATTAGAATTTAAAGATGTTTTTTGATTTCTTCACTAATTGCACTTTTTGGAGCGGCGCCAATTATTTCTCCCACAACCTGGCCGTTTTTAAAAAATTTCATTGTTGGTATGCTCATTATGTTGTATTTCATAGCAAGAGCATTGTTTTCATCTACGTTTATTTTACCAACCTTTAATTGTGATTGATACTCTTGAGCCAATTCTTCAATAATTGGGGAAACTACCTTGCATGGCCCACACCATTCTGCCCAAAAATCAACTAAAACAGGCTTGTCTGACTTTAAAACCTCAGTTTCAAAGTTGGATTCATCAAAATTTTTTCCGCTCATATATTTGTGTAAAGTTAATTGTATTGCAAAGTTAATATTATCCACATACACCTGCTTTGTCAATGTTATACTAAGTATAGGTTTTTAAAAGCAAATGACGTGAAAAAATATAAATATAAATGTCATTAGTGTGAAATTTGTCTATTTTGTGTCGCTAAAAAATGAAAAATAAAATCCTTTCGTATATTAAATTCACTGTCCCTTTTGTTTTTTGCATTGCACTTATTCTAGTTTTTTCTCAAGAACCTGTAAAAAACTCTCAAAGTCCTAAAAATGTTGGACAAGTTTTAGGTACTAGCACTATCCGGGGCAATAACGACTTAATTTCAGAGACAAAACCACTTGAGAAAACAAGAGATAGTAAGCTGTCTGCTATAAATGCAAACAGTTTTTTGGTTTATGACCAAGCAACCGGTAAAACACTTTTAGAAAAAAATTCAAATTTAGAACTTTCCATTGCAAGCTTAACCAAGCTTTTAACTGCTTTGATTACATACGAAAATTTAGACTTAGGTAGCATAGTTACAGTTTCACTTGAAGACATAAATGTTAAAGACGCACCCAAGCTAAACTTAAAAGTTGGTGAAAAAGTTAAAATTGAAGACCTGTTTAACAGTATGTTAGTCGGGTCAAATAACGATGCCGCTTTAACTTTAGCAAACCAAGTGGTTAAAAAAACCGGGAAGCCTTTTAGAGAAACAATGAATGAAAAAGCCTTAGAGTTAGGTATGCAAAACAGTAGTTTTACCAACGCCTTAGGTTTTGACAGCCAAAATAATTTTTCTACTGCACAGGATCTTCAAAAATTAATTGATCATGTTTCAAAATTGGCCGCCTTTTCCAATTTAGGTAAAACATTAGTTTATGAGTTTAAAACTGAAGAAGGAAGAATTATTAAGACAAAAAACACAAACAAACTCCTTTTGAATAACCCGGAAATTGAAGCTATTAAAACAGGTTATACACCCAATTCCAAAGGTTCAATGGCGGTAAAACTTAAAGCCTTTGACAGGAATATTGTAATAATTGTAATAGGCAGCACTAATCGGGAAAAAGACATTTTAAGCCTCAAAAACTTGGTACTAAATGATTTTAGTAAATAGGGCATAATATGGTATAATTTAGTAATGGAAATAAGTCCGATTACTAAAATTTTTACTTTAACTTCCCTGAGTTTTATTGTTGCTTTGTTTTCAACTCCGTTACTCACAAGATTTTTGTATAAGAATAGTTTCGGCAAAAGCATACGCAACGACGGCTCCACCCCTTTATATTCAAAACTTCACGAAAAAAAGGCTGGCACACCCACCATGGGAGGAATTTTGGTTTGGGGAACTCTTCTTGTCATTATTCTGTTTTTTTGGTTTTTCGACAAAATTACGGGATTTGATTTTTTTCATAAGTTTAATTTTTTAACCCGAAAAGAAACACTACTACCCTTAGGTGCGTTAATTGGTGCAGCCTTGGTCGGCTTGGTGGACGATTGGTTGGATGTTAGAAAAAAAGGACATAACGGTAAAGGCCTCAGATTTAAATTTAAAGTTTGGCTTTACGCTTTAGTTGCGATTATTGGAGCTTGGTGGTTTTATTTTAAATTAGACTTCACAACAGTTCACATACCATTTTTTGGAAATTTTGACTTCGGTTGGTGGTACATTCCTTTTTTTATCCTAGCGGTTATTTCTACCAGCTTTGCTGTTGACCTTACAGACGGTTTAGACGGACTTGCGGGAGGTACTTTACTTATAGCATTTTTTTCCTATGGAATAATTGCATACAGTCAGGGCAAATTCGAGCTAGCAAGTTTAATCGGAGTAGTTTGTGGTGGACTTTTGGCTTTTTTATGGTTTAACGTGTACCCGGCAAGATTCTTTATGGGCGACACAGGAGCCATGGGTCTTGGTGTACTTTTAGCAATTATTGCATTTTTAACAAATTCTATATTTTTACTGTTTTTCATTGGATTTATTTTTATGATTGAAGCACTTTCAGTTCTTGTCCAAGCTTTTTATAAAAAATTCTTGAAAAAAAAGGCATTACTTTCTTCGCCCTTACATCATCACTTTGAAGTCGTTGGCTGGCCAGAAACTAAGATAACAATGCGTTTTTGGATTATTTCAGCTGTAATGGGAATAATTGGAATGATAATTTACTACATAGGATAAAATTTTATGTATTCAACTATATTTAAAAACGCTAAAATTTACGACGGTATCGCAAATGAACCCTTTATGGGTGATGTAGCGATTGAAGGTGACAAAATCGTGAATATTGCTGAAAAAATAAACAGTTCAGCTGAAAATGTGCATGACCTACAAGGCTTAACACTAACCCCTGGTTTTATAGATCTACAGAATCACAGTGACAGCTACTGGCAAATTTTTGATAATCCAAAATTCGACAGTCTTATAACTCAAGGTTTTACAACATTACTAATCGGTAACTGCGGTGCTAGTTTAGCACCTCTTTTAAGTAACGATGCTCTTTATTCCATTCAAAAATGGCACAGTTTAGAAGGTGCAAATATAAATTGGCAAACTTTTGACGAATACATTAAAGAACTTTCAAAACATAAATTCGCATGTAATATAGCAAGCCTAGTCGGTTACTCAACTTTAAGAAGGGGAATAATTGGGGATCAAATCAGGCCTTTAGAAAAAGATGAGCTTCCGGCAATAAAAAACGCTCTTATTCAATCTTTAAACTCCGGGGCATTTGGCCTTTCTTCAGGGCTTTCTTATTCACACGAAATCATTATTTCAGAACTCGAACTCTTTGAAATGGCTAAAATTCTTAAAGAAAAACAAGTACTGTTTTCTGTGCATTTAAGAAGCGAAAGCTCTGAAATCGTTGAATCAATTGACGAAGTTTTAGACATTGCGAGAGCTACTGATGTGGAAATCAAAATTTCACATTTAAAAATAAGAGGTGAAAATAATTGGCCAAAATTTGAAGAAGTTATATCAAAATTAGACACGGCTTACTATCAAGGCTTAAAAATCCATTTTGATGCATACCCCTACACCTCTATATGGCAAGTGTTGTATTCGTATCTACCAAAGTGGGCAATAGAAGGCGGTCGCCGTACAATGCTTGAGCATTTTTCCAACCCCGTTCAAAAGAACAAAATTCTTTCCTACTTAAATAACTCAGTTGTTAACTTTCAGCAAATGTACATTGCCTCAAGTGGTAATCGCCTAAACTTTGTTGGTAAAACTATTGGTCAAATTGCTAAAAATATGGGTTGTTCGAGTGAACAGGCAGTATTAAACATAATAGAAAACGGAGGAAGCGAAGTTTTAGTTTTTGACCATAATTTAAAGCCAGAACAGGTACAAAAAATAATTAACCACCCATTATCTTTTGTCGCGACTGATGGAGGAGGGTTTTCTGCCAGTATAAAAAACCGTCTTGTTCACCCGAGATGCTTTGGAACTTCGGCGAAATTCTTAAAACAAGCTGTAGAAAGCTCTCCAGAAAATATAAGTTCAGCAATAAAAAAACTCAGTTCGGGACCGGCAAAGAAAATTAAATTAAAAAACCGAGGCGAAATTAAAATAGGAAATTTTGGAGACTTGGTTGTTTTAAATGAATCGAAAATCAATGATTTAGCTACATACGAAAACCCATATCAATTTTCTCAAGGAATTGAACATGTATTTGTAAACGGAAAAGCAGCAGTGTTTAATGGTAAGCTAACTGAAAATTTAGACGGTTATGTACTTAAAAAAACTTAAATGACTTATGATTATTTAAAACAAAAAAGTGTAGCAATTCTTGGCTACGGCGCTGAAGGGCAAGTACTTTTAAGAAATTTTTTGAAGCACGGTATAAAACCCGTGCTGTTTGATCATAAAGCATATTCAGATTTGCCAGAATACAAACAAAAAGAGTTAAAAGCATTAAACGTAAATTTTATTTTTGGCCCTGATTGCTTAAAAGAACTTACCGGCATTGAAATAGCATTTAAAAGCCCTGGTATCGCCTTAAGTCACCCCGACCTACAAACTTGGATAAAAAAAGGTCTTGAAATCACTAGTCAAACCAAATTCTTTTTTGAAAATTGTTCGGCAAAAATAATTGGCGTTACGGGCAGTCAGGGCAAGGGCACCACGGCTTCTTTAATCTATGAGTTTTTGAAAAATAGCAATGAGGTAAAAGACCACAGAGCTAATAAAGCTTCTAAAATTTATCTAACCGGGAATATTGGGAAAATCCAACCTTTGGATATTTTAGAAGAAATTTCTCCAGAAGATTTTGTAGTCTATGAGCTTTCCAGCTTTCAACTCCAAGATTTGCATAAAAGCCCTTTTCTAGCTGTTTGTTTAATGATAAAATCTGAGCA
>CAZFTX010000017.1:0-15097 GCA_964521955.1 uncultured Candidatus Saccharibacteria bacterium
AAGATTTGCATAAAAGCCCTTTTCTAGCTGTTTGTTTAATGATAAAATCTGAGCATTTAAATTACCATAAAACCGTAAAAGAATACCATGAAGCAAAGAGTAATATTACCAAGTTCCAAACCAAAGAAGATATTGCCGTTATTAACATAGATTACGAAGCAACAAATGCCATAGGAAAATTAGGTAAGGCACAAAAGCTTGAAATTAGTTCAAAAAAAGAAGTCAAAAAAGGCTGTTATATCAATCAAGAAACTGTTTTTGCAAAAAATCTACTTCCTCAAAAAACAGTAAAAATTATTGAATTGGGTGAGACAAGGCTGGTTGGCAAACATAATTTAGAAAACATTGCTTCAGCCGTGACTACTGCTTTGTCTTTGAAATGCAACCTAAAAACCATTCAAAATACATTAAAAAACTTTAAAGGGTTGGAGCACAGATTAGAATTTTTAGGTAAAAAAAGAGGACTAAGGTTTTACAACGACTCTGTTTCAACAAGTCCAGATGCAACCATGGCAGCAATAGATGCCTTTTCAGAAAAAATTGCTCTAATTATAGGAGGTGCTAGTAAAAACTTAGACTATTCTGAACTGGTGAATAAAATATTATCAACTCCAACAATTCAAACATTAGTTTTAACTGGTGAGGAGGGTTCAAAAATTAAGTTACTATTAAATAAAAGGGGCTTGGATAATATACAAATTTTAGAATGCTCCAGCAAAATGACAGAAATATATAATATTTTAGAAAAGCACATACGGGACGAAAAAGTCGTTCTTTTTTCACCGGGAGCACTGTCATTCGACGCTTACAAAAATTATGCAGACAGGGGAGAACAGTTTAAAAAGTACTTTTTGAAGTTTTAACCCAATCCTTAATCGAGCTACATAAAAACTTAGCAAGCGCTGATTATGCAAACCAAAAGACATTTTGATTACTACCTACTATTCGTAGTTCTTGCCTTACTCGGCTTTGGGCTTACTTCTTTGTATTCCGCTTCTACTGTTGAATCTTACAAAGTATTTAACAATACCAGCAGTTATATTTTAAGACAAGTCACCCAAGGCCTGCTTTTAGGCCTTTTAGGAATGCTTATATGTGCTAAAATTGACTACAAACTTTGGAAAAAATATTTAGGAATCCTTATTGCTATTTCTCTGAGTTTATTGCTAGCAGTAAAACTCAGTAATTATGGTCAGACGTTTAACGGAGCAAGTCGATGGTTAGACATAGGACCTGTTTCATTTCAGCCCTCAGAATTGGCAAAATTAGTTATTATTTTCTATTTAGCCGGTTGGGCAGAGAAAAAACGAAATGAAATTAAAGATTTTACCTACGGAGTTTTACCCTCTCTTGTAATAATCACGCTATTTGCCGGTTTAATTCTTTGGCAACCGGATTTTGGTACAATGTTAGTCATTTTAAGTGTTTCCTTCGGAATGCTTTTTGTTTCAGGGATTAACTGGAAATATTTTTTTTGGTCCATAATCGCAGGGATTATAACCTTAGCAACCTTCATTCATTTTGAACCGTACAGAGCAAGAAGAGTAACTACATTTCTTAATCCGAGCTTTGACCCTCAAGGTATTGGCTATCATATAAACCAAGCTTTAATTGCTATTGGCTCGGGTGGCTTGTGGGGATACGGATACGGTCTTTCAAGACAAAAGCATAGTTATTTACCCGAGGCTATGACTGATTCAATTTTTGCAATCACAGCCGAAGAGCTAGGCTTTGTTAGGGCTTTGTTTATTATTATACTTTTTTGCCTCCTTGCATTAAAAGGTTATAAAATTGCTCAAAATGCTCCTGATACTTTTGGTCGCCTTGTTGCTTTTGGAATTACACTTTGGATTACTTTTCAAGCTTTAATAAACATTGCTGCCATGGTTAGCTTAGTTCCTTTAACCGGTATACCATTGCCGTTTTTTAGTTATGGAAGCACTGCTTTAATATTAAATCTTTGTGGAATTGGAATTTTATTTAACATTTCTCATAAATCTAAGAATGTTTAAACACAAAAATTTTAAAATACATGTCCACCATAACCTAAGTGTGGCATACAAAAATCCAAAAACATCTAAAAACAAAGTTTTTAGAATATTTTTGCTTCCGTTTTTATACTTATATTCTTTTTGTTATTTTGTTGGTTTAAGTTTAATTTTAACTTCACAAAAAATTTCATTATCAATTATTAAAGAATTTAACAGTACTTGGGAACATTTAAAAAAAAGACGTCAGAACTTTTTAAAATCTCAAACTTACAAATCACTTGCGACTTTTACGGTACTAATAGCAGTTGTAATTATAGGGTTTAAAGGAATGAATTTTTTGACTTATGCGTTAGAAGTAAAAAAGCAAATTGAAAATGTTTCACTTCTAGGAACTTACCAATTAAAAAACGCGAAAATTGCATTTTCTGAAAACGACATCGAAAGCGCACAGAGTTCACTTTTTAAAGCATATAAAAATTTTAATCTTGCACAAAAAACATTAAATGAGTCTAGTACTGACTTAAGACTGTTTTTAAAAGTCATACCTAAGGCCAAGGACGGTCAAAATTTAGTTGAAGCAGCCACACTACTTTCCGAGGCCGGTTTATATATGTTTGAATTTTCCAAACAAGCTGAAACTTTGAAATTTTCCACTGGTGGATTCTCTGCAGAAAATAGCGCTTCAAAAACTTTTGAAGAAATGATTAAGACTTTAAACACAATTAACTCTAAAGTTGTTTTAGCTAATAAAAAAATCACTGGTATAAAAGAAAATATACTTCCTGAAAATGACAGGGCGAACTTCTTACAACTAAAAGCGACAATAACAACTTTAAGCAACTCCTTAACCTCGCTTACTGAGTTTTTTTCTAGTTTAAAATACCTCACGACCGGGAAAAAAAGTATTCTGTTCGTTTTTGAAAATAATAACGAAATGAGAGGCGCTGGTGGGTTTATTGGCAGTTTTGGTTTAATGCAAATGGACGATGGAAAAATAAAAGCTCTGAATATCAGTAGTGTTTATGACTTAGACGGTCAGTTAGATGAATTTATCAAGCCACCAATGCCAATTTTTGCAGTAAATAACCGATGGTATTTAAGGGACAGTAATTGGTTTGCCGACTTTCCAACGAGTGCAAAAAAAATTATTGGATTCTACGAGAAAGAAGGGGGAGATACTCCAGATTTAGTCGTTGCCTTAACTCCAAACCTAATAATATCGTTACTTAAAATTACTGGTCCGGTTACTTTACCGCATTACAACAATTTAACTTTAAATGCTGAAAACTTTATTGAAGAAACCGAAGCTGTCTCTTCTGTCAGTATTAACTCAAATGAAAATAAGCCAAAACAAATATTTTCTGACCTTTTTCCAATATTAGTACAAAAACTTTCCTCTTTAGAAAAAGAAAATGCTGGTACTTTAATTGAAGCTTTACATGAAAACTTGCTTTCCAAACATTTAGTTATGTACAGTAACCAAGGAGAGTTGCAAAGCTATTTTAAAAACCTATATTGGTCAGGTGAGTCTACAGTTTCTGACAGAGACTATATATCAATTAACGAAAGTAACCTTGGAGGAACCAAAACAAGCCTAAGTATTAAACAAAACGTCTCACTAAAAACCTTAATTGCAACAGACGGAACAATAACTAATACTTTAGAAATTAAACGCAAAAACCTACTCCCAACTTTAGAAAAAACCTTTAACAAAAGCTTTTTAAGAATCTTTGTTCCAAAAGGTTCCGAACTTTTAGAAGATTCTGGTTTTGACTTTATTGCACTTGAAAGTAACCAAGATAAGAAGTTTAAAACCGACCCCGATGTATACGCCTGGGAAAGACAGTCGGTTAAATCCGTAATATCTGGTACTATAATAGGCAAAGAAGCTGGTAAGACTTTTTTTGGGAATTGGAGTATTTTAAACGGAGGTGAAGAAAAGACAATTAAGTTGGTTTACAAACTGCCATTTAAATTAAACAAAACCGACAGGTATAGCATGCTCATGCAAAAACAAATTGGCGGAAAAAGCTTTTACTTTTCACATAATTTGAATTTTCCTTCAAGGCAAATTGTTTGGTCAAATATTAATGCTACAAATATAGAAAAAGACTACTTGAATTTTGAATCCGAAATTAACAAAGACTCTTTCTATGGAGTTGTTTTAAAGTATGATTAAAAAAATATTTAATATAGAAACCGTATATTCTTTAAAAAAAGCCGCGATTATTATAGGCGGATTTACTTTACTCTCAAGAATTATTGGATTTGTAAGAAGTTCGTTGTTTGCTAGTTTCTTAGGTCCGGGCGACACTCTAGATACTTACTACGCGGCTTTTAGAATTCCTGACTTAATTTTTAACTTGCTTATATTAGGAACAATCTCCGCTGCTTTCATCCCCACCTTTATTGAACTGCTTCAAACAGACAAACAACGAGCTTACAAAGTTGCAAATTCTATTTTAAATTTTTCTCTTATTTCAATAACGCTCATTTGCGGTATAATCTTTTTATTTGCACCGCAGTTTGTTCGCTTAATTGTGCCGGGGTTTGAAGGAATAAAACATGAAAATACAGTTTTTTTAACCCGGCTATTACTTTTAAGTCCAATTATTTTTACTTTTTCAAATGTAACCAGCTCGATTTTAAATTCTCAAAAAAAGTTTTTGATGGTCAGCCTTGCTCCAATTTTTTATAACCTCGGAATTATTTTTGGGTTTTTATTTCTTTATCCAAAATATGGTTTAATTGGCTGGGGTGCTGGGGTATTGTTTGGTGCCCTTCTACATGTTTTGGTTCAAATTCCTCAAAGCAGAAGCTTAGGGTTTATTTACCGACCTGTCTTGGATCTGAAAGATCCGGCAATAAAAAAAATTGGGCAACTGTTTTTGCCCAGAGTTTTTGGTATTGATTTAACAAATATTAGCCTAATTATTGCCACAATCATTGGTTCAACCTTGGCTTCAGGTTCAATTTCTATTTTTAATCTTGCCAATGATTTACAAGCTGTCCCCTTAGGTATTTTTGCTTTTTCACTTTCTTTAGCAAGTTTTCCTATCCTTTCTGAACTCTATGCTCAAAAAAACTTTGTTAAGTTTTACCAAACCTTAGCCAAATCCATCTCGCAAATATTATTTTTTATGATCCCTATTACTGTAATCACTTTATTATTTAGAGCCTACATTGTCAGATTAGGTTTTGGCCGTGGTGAATTTAACTGGGACCATACAATTTTAACTTTCTCAACTTTAGGAATGTTCAGTTTTTCACTTTTTTCGCAAAGCCTAACCCCACTTTTATCACGAGCCTTTTACGCACAACAAAATACAAAAATTCCTGTGGTTGTGAATGCTATCGCAATGTTAATAAACGGCATAGCATCTTATACTTTAGCTAAAGTTTTTCATTTAGGGGTTATAGGTCTGGCGGCGGGCTTCTCCATTGCCAGCATTTTTAACGCATTATGCTTGTTTTCCATACAAAGACACAGATTGCAAAAATTTGCTCCAACAATTATAGCTGAGTTTGATACTCTAATTTTTACACCCGTATACAAAACTTTACTCTCAAGTATGTTTTTGGGTCTGGTTTCCTACATTAGCCTTTATCTAATCGCCCCCCTTGTTAACACTGACACCACAATTGGAATCTTAATACAGTCCGGCATAGCTTCCTTGCTTGGGGTACTGGCTTTCCTATTTACCGCGGTTAAGCTAAAATTACAAGAAGTAAATTTTATACTAAAATTCCTGAAATTTAAATGAAACTCGAGAACATTAGAAACTTTTGTATAATTGCCCATATCGATCATGGTAAAAGCACTTTAGCAGATCGGCTTTTGGAAGTAACCAACACCGTCGCTAAACGAGAAATGAAAGACCAGCTGTTGGATCAAATGGACTTAGAACGCGAAAGAGGAATAACCATAAAACTCCAACCGGTCAGAATGAACTATAACTATAACAATAATGAGTATACTCTGAATCTGATTGATACCCCCGGCCACGTAGACTTTACTTACGAAGTTTCCCGCTCGCTCGCTTGCTGTGAAGGGGCAATTTTAGTTGTTGACTCAACTCAAGGTATAGAAGCACAAACTTTGGCAAATGTATATTTAGCAATGGAACATAACTTAACATTAATTCCTGTTGTTAACAAAATTGACCTACCAAATTCTGACCGAAAAAAAACCGCAGAAGAATTAAAAACTGTTTTTGGTTTTAAAGAAGAAGAAATTTTATATGCTTCAGGTAAAACCGGAGAAGGAGTAGAGGACATTCTCAAAGCAGTAATAGAAAGAATACCTTCTTCCATTGGGGAACCGACAAAGCCTGTTAAAGCTTTAATCTTTGACTCAATTTATGACGTTCACAGAGGAGTAGTTGCCTATGTACGAGTTTTTGACGGACAAATTATGCCAAGAGAAAAAATCTACATGATTGGCAGTAAAACTCAAAGCGAAAGCTTAGAAGTAGGTTACTTTAAACCCAAAATGGAAAAATCCGGGCAAATCAAATGCGGTGAAGTAGGTTATATTGTTACCGGTCTTAGGGACGTAAGCAAAGCCAGGGTTGGAGATACTATTACTCTTTTTGAAGGCAGACAAACCGTAGAACTTTTGGAAGGCTATAAACAAGTTAAGCCCATGGTTTACGCGACCATTTTTCCGGTTTCAGGCGATGACTACCCGGTACTGCGTGACGCTATGGACAAGCTTAAGCTTTCAGACGCGTCTTTAGAGTTTGAACCCATTAATATTCCATCCATTGGGTTTGGTTTTAGAACTGGTTTTTTAGGCCTGCTGCACATGGACATAGTCCAAGAGCGCTTAAGCCGTGAGTATAACTTAGATTTAGTTTTAACGGCGCCGAGCGTTGCATACAGAGTTTTAAAAAATGACGGTAGTGAAATGGTAATACATAACCCGGCAGAATTTCCTGACCCTTCTGTAATTAAAGAAATTTATGAACCTTGGATGTTGGTAAATATTCTCACGCCAGCAACTTACATTGGACCAATTATGGAAATTTCCACCCAAAGACGTGGAATTTCTAAAGATATTAAATACATTGGAAAAGAACGTGTAGATATTAGTTTTGAAATGCCTCTTTCTAACATTATTCTGGACTTTTATGACAAACTCAAAAGCGTTTCCGCCGGGTATGCCAGTTTAAACTATGATTTTATAGAAGAAAGAGCAGGGGATTTAGTCAAAGTGGATATACTCGTAGCAGGAGAAAAAGTGGACGCGCTTTCAGCCATAATGCACCGCTCAGTTGCTGCTTTAGACGGCAAATCCTTTGTTGAAAAATTAAAAACTCTAATTCCACGCCACCAGTTTGAAGTGGCGATTCAAGCCGCCATCGGCGGTAAAGTCGTGGCCAGGGAAACCATTTCCGCTCTTAGAAAAGATGTTACAGGCTACCTTTATGGCGGTGACGTTACACGTAAAATGAAACTTTTAAATAAACAGAAAAAAGGTAAGAAGAGAATGAAACAAATTGGGCGTGTAGAAATTCCTCAAGAAGCCTTTTTGGCTGTATTAAAAAAATAAATTTAAAAAGGCGGTCAAAGTGCGACCGCCTTTTTAGTTCTCCTTCCGAGTGTTCTGTTCTGTTAGCTTAGCTCCGCACAGGGAGCAAAAAACCAGATGCGGCAACTCAACGCCGCCGCGAATGACATGATTGCCGTCCTTAAAACACAAGACACTTCCCAGAACAGACTCATCTGTGTCGAAGAAAACAGCTCTTTGATATTCCATGACGCCCTCCTTTATAAAACAGAGTTGAGAATATCAACATATAAAAAAGTCGTCAAGAACTCTAACTTAATGATATAATGTTATCACTTTAAAAATTATCTATAATCCAATGAACAAAAAAGTAGTTATAGTTATTGTAATAGTTATAGTTCTACTCGGCGGTTATTTTGCCACCAGGTCTAAAAAAGATTCAAATCAAACTTTGTCCGAAAACCAGAATACTGGTGAAGTCAGACAAGAAACAAGCAATAAAGGACAAAAATCCATGAAAGACTTCTTAAGTTTTTCAGGAAGCCAAAAGTGCACAGTTAGCTATAACCAAGAAGGTTACCAAACCACAGGCGTAGCTTACGTTGCTAACGGTAAAATGCGAGGGGAGTACACAGCTACAATGAACGGTCAAACTACAAAGCCACAGTTTATTTCTGACGGTCAAACCATTTACAGTTGGCAAGAAGGGGAGTCAACCGGTTTTAAAATGACAATTACAGCAACTCAAACCGCGGAAGCTGAGAAGCAAAATACAGTAAACATGGACCAACAGGTAGACTACGACTGCGAAAACTGGAGCACAGACAATTCTAAATTTACCCCGCCTTCAAACATAAAGTTTACTGACTATTCAGAAATGCTAAACAACCTTCAAACTGACACAAAAGTAGAAGGTTCCGGTTCTGCTGACTTAAAAGCCATGCAATGCCAAGCCTGCGCCCAGGCTCCGGAAGAGTCCCGAGCTCAATGTTTACAAGCTTTGGGTTGTAACTAGTTAATGATTTGCTTAGGCCTAAACGTTTTATTAACAAAATATAGTAAAATGAAAAACGGCCGCTCTGGTGACAGGCGGCCGCTTGTTGCTTGACGCTCTAACGGCGTCATACATTTCTCCTCCTCCTAGACGCTCTAACGGCGTCTTTTGTTTCTCCACCTCAAGTCTTATTCCTTGGCTTGACCGGCCTGCCTCCCCTAAAAGTCACACCCATCTGTTTCGAGGGTTGCTTAGGAGGGGTTTTCAAATAAACCGGATCCAAGCACAACGGCCCAAACAATGACTGAACAACGGGGACGGCGATACTTTCCCCGACAAGCGGGGGGTTGTTATGATTCTTTTTGACTGACATGAGCAATATTTTAACAGAATTTTGTCCACATGTCAAGAACAATTGTGGGAAAATAATAAAAATGTGTTAAAATAAGGTATGTTTGCAAACCGAAAACTCATTACAAGAATCTGGAAAGTAATAGTTATTTTAATTATTCTCTCCATGGTTTTAGCGCTTTTTGGAAGCGCTTTTGTGTAAAAAACACCAAAATGTTTAGTATTTCACTCAAGGATAACGAGAAACTAATAAAAATTTATAGGCAAACTGAACTTGTTTTAGTTAGGCCGGTTTTAGAAATTTTTGCTCTTATTTACATTCCTTGGACTTTTCTAATTAAATATGATTTACACATTAAATACAGAAGAATTCTTTTAGTTTGGACTCTTGCCATAGCGCTTTATGCTATTTATCGCTACATACTCTGGCTTTTAAACTCTTATGTTTTTACCAATCAGAGGTTAATTAACGCTACTTACCATAATATTTTCCATAAACAGGTAATTGAAACACCCTTAGAAAGAATCTTAAACATTAGCTACCAAACTAAAGGTGTTTTTCAGTCTTTGTTTAACTATGGCGACGTTGTTGTTCAGATTGTGGGCTTAACGGAAGCCTTGATTTTAAAAAATGTTAGGAAGCCCTCAGACTTAAAAGATTTTATTTGGCAAATACACATTCAAACCAAACCTAAAAACGGATCAGCCCTACCTAAAGACTTGGCAGAACTTCAACAAAATATTGGTTATCAGTCCTCTAGCTCAATAAAAAAGAAATAGTATGCGGTTATTAAATTTCAATTCAAAAAAAGTTTTTGCCGCACTATTAGTATTAGCGGCAGTTTTAGGAAACTTAAGCTACAAACAATACAAAGAACAAAAAGTTGTTCAGGCAGAAAAAGAAATTTTAAGAACACAAGCAGAAAATTTAGAGAAAAAAAATGGCGATCTAAGTAAATCTCTTGCCTATTTAAACTCGCCAGACTATAAAGAGACAGTGGCAAGACAACAACTTAACATGAAAAAATCAGGTGAAGAAGTTTTTATTTTTGCCGATAAAATAGAAAATTCGCCCAAAACTGGTTCAGTTTTGAGTGCTAATACCAAAAAAAGTAATTTTGAAAAATGGCTTAGCTATTTTTCCAACAGCAAATGAAAACTGCCAAACAATCTAAAAAAAATATATATACCAGGTTATTTTTGTCTTTGGCTCTGATTTTAGCATTTATTATAATTTTATTTTTAGGCTTTTTTATTTGGATAAAAAATGGAAAATTAACCGATACAAAAAAAGTCGTCTTAAAAACTATCCCTATTCCGCTTGCAACGGTAAATAACAAGCTTATTTGGTCAACTGAATTTATTAAAGAAATCGAGATTAATAACCAGTTTTTAAACAAAATTACTAACCAACCAAGTCAAAAAACTGCTGCTGAAATTCTTGATAAAATTTTGACCAAAGAAATTTTAAACCAACAAGTCAAGCAAAAAAATATTAGTATCTCTAAAACCGAGCTTGAAAATGAATTTGTCAAAGAAGAGACAAATTTTAGTAAAAACGAAAAGCAAACTTTAGAAGAATACCTAACAAACTATGGAATTTCAAAAAACTATTACAAAAATTCCATTATTCTGCCTGAGCTTGAACTTTCAAATTTAAAAAAATGGTTTTATTCTCAAAGAGAACTAAACGAAAAGCCATATAAAACCGCGGACCAGATTTTAAAACTTATTTCCGAGAAAGTTAGTTTTGAATCCCTGGCAAAGACTTATAGCTTAGACTCTTCAACACGGGTTTTTAGCGGTGATTTAGGCCAAGTAAATTTAGATGAACTATTACCAGAAATTGCTGTTGAAATAAAAAGTATGAATGTCGGCGATATTAAAATTGTTACGTCACGATATGGGTTGCATATAATTAAACTGGAAGACAAGCCCGGAGAAGACAAGTACCATTTAAGGCAAATTTTCTTAAATGGTGAAGATTTTTTTTCTTGGCAAAATACTGAAACAAAAAAATATATAATTAAAAAATTCATTAATTTTTAAAAAAATGGAAACAGAATTGGTCAGCTACATTAAAAACGCTAAAAACCATGGGCTTTCAGAAGCCGAAATAAAACAAAATCTTGTAAATGCCGGTTGGGACGCTGGTTCAATTGAGGAGTCTTTTGCCCATGCAAAAAGTTTAGAACATCAAACTCAGGGAAATTTAACTGACCACTACAGACAAGGTATGCAAAAAAATATTTCTCCTTTAACCCACCAAACACACAACCAAGCCCCTGAACTTAAAAAAGGAGAATCCATTCAAGACTTTTCAAATGAAGTTATCACAAAAAAAGGATTTACAAAAACTAAAATAGCTTTAATTGTAATACTTGCTTTACTCGTACTATCCGGCTCTGCGGCAGGAGCTTACTTTTTTATTTTAAAAAGCCCAACCAAAGTTTGGGAAGGTTTTAAAAAGGTTACCAGAAGTCAAATTTACAACAGTAACTTTAAAATTGGCTATACAGACGAAAACGAAGAGTTGAAACCTGACTTTGCCAAACGGCTTAACATAAAAAGTCTAAAATTTAATTTTGACGGCAAGCTTTATTCTGACGAAAGTGACACCAAAAACCCTATTGGTTCAGCGGATATGCAATACACTTTTGGGAGTGGTAATTCCAGTTTTTCAACCGGCATAAAAGTAATTTTACTCAATAAAATTGCTTACATGAACATTGGAGAGAATCCATTTTTAGCTAACATGTTTGGTGATGAACAAATTGACTGGCTAAAAATTGACTTAAATTCTATTGAAGAAAGTAGCAATCAATCAATTAATACAGAGGAATTAAATAAATACAAAGAAATTTTTAACCCTTCTTTTAACGAAGAACTCACTAAAATATGGGAAGAAGCGACTTTTGTAAAGATGGATAAATACCTTGGGAGAGAAAAGGTAGATAATATAACAACTTTGCACTTTAAAAATACTTTGGACAAGCAAGCAATTAAAGACGCTTTTATAAACACTGTTAACAAGGTTCAAGAGGCATATAAAACGGCAGGCGAAGACTTAGATCCGAAAGATTTTGAGTATGTGACAATGATTGTAAATGCTTTGGTGGACAAATTGGAAATTAAGGAGTTTGAAACTTGGATTGGACAGAATGACTTTAGACTTTATAAGGTTAAATTTGTAAGTAATGCACCTTCGTTGATTTCACTAATCAACTTAGGCTCAGAAAGTTTAAACGTGGCCAGAGAAAGCTCAAGGGATGCGAAAAGACTTGCCGACGTGCGAATGTTTGCTTCGGCTTTTGAACTTTACTATAACGACAACAATCAATACCCTGAAAGCAAAGACGGAAAACCGGTTGGCTTAACGCCGGCTTACTTAGGAGTTCTTCCTGAAGCTCCGACACCCGCTGACGGAAAATGTACCGACTATTTTAACCCGTACTGGTATGAAAGAAAAACCAAAGACAAATACGAAATGACCTTTTGTCTGGGAAATGAAGTAGGGGGCTATAGCGGTGGCTTAAGCGTACTCAGTCCTTCGGGTATATCAACAAACATCGCTTGCACTTTTAACAGAGAAGAATGTGAAAAGATGATAAACAAAATTGAATCACCGGAATCAGATGAAGATATAAAAACACAAGAAATGGAAGAAATTCAAAAGTTTATTGACAACCTTTCGTATACAGCAGAATTTAGAATGGAAGAAACCTATACCAACTACGGACAAAAACAAGAACTTCAAGCACCGGACGGAGCCAAGGATATAATGGAACTTATACAAAAACAAAACAGCGAATACTTGTATACCCAATAAATTCATTTTAAAAAGACTCGCCCCTGAACAGGGGCGGGTCTTTTTAAATACGCATTAGTAAGGTATAATTACACTATGCGCATTGGCTTATTTGACTCAGGAGTTGGAGGGTTAGTAATTGCAAAAAGTGTTTTTAAATTGTTACCAAAACACGATTTTTTGTTTTTAGGTGACACTCAGAGAGTTCCTTATGGAAATCGTGATCAAAAAACCATATATAAATACACTCAAGAAGCAGTAGAGTTTCTCTTCAAGCAAAATTGCAAGTTAGTAGTACTCGCATGCAATACTGTCTCGGCTATGGCTTTAAGAAAATTACAGCAAGAGTGGCTTTTTAAAAACTATCCTGACAGAAAAGTCTTAGGAATAATAGTTCCAACTATGGAAGTAGTCGCCCAAAACAAAAACATTAAGTCTTTAGGTGTTTTGGCAACTCAAAGCACAGTAAATTCACATATTTACAAAAAAGAGTTAAAAAAAATTAGACCGGATATTGTAATTTCGGAAATTTCTGCACCCTTACTTGTTCCCATGGTGGAAAATGACGCGAAAAAAGAAGCGGTACCGATCTTAAAAAAATATTTAAAACCCTTTCTAAAAAATAAAGTAGATGCCTTAGTCTTAGGCTGTACCCATTACCCAATTTTACTAAAGGAAGTAAAATTTATACTAGGACCTAAAATAAAAGTCATTTCCCAAACAGAAATAATCCCAAAAAAATTAATTTCCTATTTAGGAAGGCATTCGGAAATTGAAAAAATGCTTACAAAAAAAGCTAAAAGAGAATTTTTTGTAACTAAAACCAGTCCAGAATTATCTAAAATTTCCCAAAAACTGTTTGGAAAGAAAATTATTTTTAAAAAAGTTAAAATTTCTTAATAAAAAAAACTTGGAGCCAAGACCGGGAATCGAACCCGGAACCTACGGTTTACGATACCGTTGCTCTACCAATTGAGCTATCTTGGCATATAATCTAGTAAGTCAATCTATTTATATCTCTTTAAACAGTATCTAAATAGATTATACTATTTCTTATGAAATTACCAAAAGGAGCAAAAAAGGTTTTCAAAGGTAAGATTTTATAGCTTATCAGTCAAAAAAATATAGAAAGTATAATCATGAATTACTATGAGTTTTTTTAAAAATTTAGATAAAAAACAAGTTTTATCCTGGGCGCTTTATGACTTTGCCAACTCCTCTTATGCTTTAATAATAATTAGTTTTATTTTTCCCATATTCTATAGGGACATAATTGCCGGAGAAAAATACGGAGACTTTTACTGGGGACTTATTATCAGCATTTCAATTTTGCTTGGTGGTTTAGCTTCTCCGATTTTGGGAGCAATTGCAGACGAGCACAAACGAAAAAAAAGTAAGTTTATTTTTTTAGTTACCAGTTCCTCAGTAGGTACAGCACTTTTATATTTCACCGGCTCACAAACCCTGTTATTTGCTTCCGTGCTTTTTGTTTTAACAAATTTATTTTATGAAATGGCTCAAAGCTTGTACGATTCTTTCCTACCTCAAATATCAACTAAAGAAACTGTAGGAAAAATATCTGGTTTCGCCTGGGGACTTGGATATTTAGGCGGAGTAGCCGCAATACTTCTTTTCAAACCTTTTTACGGCAATGGCTTTGAAAATAATCCCCATTTATTTAAACTCACTTTCCCCTTAACTGCGTTGTTCTTCCTGGCTTTTTCTCTGCCTGCCTTCATTTTTTTAAAAGAACAAAAAGAACAAACTGCACATTCTGTTTTAAGTCTTACAAAAAACGGGTTTAAAAGAGTTGTAAGCACAATACAAAATTTTAAAAACTTTAAAGAAGTTCTTTTATTTTTACTTGGGTTTTATTTGTTTAATGACGCACTAGTAACTTTATTTACATTTATCCCCATATTTGCTAAAACGACCCTTGGTATGACTATCCCACAAATTGGCACTTTACTTTTGGGCGTACAGGTCTTAGCCTTTCCTTTTACCGTATTCTTTGGCTGGTTAAGCGACAAAATCGGTTCCAAACCGGTTTTGCTTTTTACACTAACAGGTTGGATTGTTATTACTTTAACAATTTATATAGCAGAGTCAAAAACTGTTTTTTATATTGCAGCGCTTTTTGCATCCGTGGTAATGGGGTCATCACAATCAGCTGCGCGCTCCTGGCTTTCAAAAATAATACCGAAAGAAAAACTAGCGGAATTTTTTGGTTTCAACAGTTTTGCAAGTAAAATTGCAGCCACTACCGGACCTATTGTTTTCGGAGCCATCTCCTCTTTTTCAGGCAACCAAAGAAACGGAGTATTAGCCATGCTACCGTTTTTCATTTTCTCCATCTTCATTTTTTCAAGATTAAAAGAAAATTAAAATGAAATTACCAAAAGGAGCAAAAAAGGTTTTTAACGGTTTAATTTTTGACATTT
>CAZFTX010000018.1:0-13351 GCA_964521955.1 uncultured Candidatus Saccharibacteria bacterium
GCGTAGGTGTAAGAAGGAGTGTTGAGTAAAGTTGCGAAGGTGTTGGTAGCGTAAGCAAAGTTTACATAGGTAGAAGAAGCATAGGTATACGAAGGTGTGTTTAAGAGAGTTGCAAAGGTGTTGGTAGCGTAAGTATAGGTAGGATAGTTAGCTATGGTAGCGAAAGTGTTGGTAGCGTAAGCAAAGTTTACGTAAGTGGAAGATCCATAGGTAAAGGTAGGATAGCTTAGAAGGTTAGCTGCTGTAGCAAAGGTAGAAGAAGCATAACCAAACGAAGGGAAAGTGGTAGAAGCGTAAGTGAAACTTGGGTAAAGTAAATCAGCAGAAGCAGAAGTTAAGTAAGTAGTGTTATCTGTGTAAAGACTACCACTTGAGCTTCTGACTAGACCGGTACCAAGATTAGCAATGGTTGTACTGCCACTTGGGGCAATGGTAAAGAGAGCTACTCCGGTAGAAGAAGCTACAACAAAAGGATTAATGTCACCAGCTGCACCTTGGATGTTAAAGGTTACTGTTGAAGAAGTAGCGTTCACCCCTGCTACTGTACCGTTGTCTCTAAGAGTACCCACTGTTGCTCCGGTAGAAGAAGCCCAAACCATAACAAAGCCAACCGTACCTCCGGACAAAGACCCTCCTCCGCCTGTTTGATCCGCAACCCAAGAAAGTCTACCGGTACCGTCATTTTGTAATATTTTTGTACCAACAGACTGAGCCGAAGGCCAGTAGTAAGTAATTCCGTTAATAGTTGTAGTAGCAGAAGAAAGAGTGGTGGTGGCAGCTACAGATAAAGTTCCTACTATAGACGCATTACCAGCAGAACTAACAGAAAACAGAGAAGCACCTGAAGACGAAGCAATATTTAACAGTGCGGCCGTAGAGCCGGAATAACCCTGAACTGTTAAAAGTGCAACTGGAGAAGTAGTATTTATACCAACGCTTCCATCTGAATGCAAAATTAGTCTTCTTGTTGTCCCACTTTTTTCATTTGCCAATTCCACAAACTCAGAATCATGGGAAGTAAATCCAAAATAACCCCATCGGTCAGCTCCATTTGGATAAAAAGACATATAAGCAGCAGCTTGGGTTCCGGTTGCTGTTCCTGCCAATCTTATTTTTTCATGTGGCGCTGATTGTATGGTTAAAGGAGCTGAAGGAGTTGAAGTACCTATTCCAATACGTCCAAGTGGGTCAAAGACACTTAAAACTGTTCCGGTTGAAGAAACCAACTCGAGCAAATTTGCTGTTTGTCCACTGGCGTTAACAACAGACAAGCCAGGTAAGCTTGTCGTCGCAGAAACTACTTGCAATCTGGCTAAAGGAGTAGAAGTTCCTACTCCCAAACTTCCACCGGAATAAAACAAGCTGGATTGCGGACTAACAGTAGCAGTCGCTGTTTGATAATACGCAAACGATCCGGCAATTCCTGTATCTACCCCACCACTGCCCCCACCACTGCCCGTTCCTACAGCTGACCAGGAAGAACCGTTATAAAAATTGTAAGCATTTGTTGTTGTGTTATAAACCAAAAGCCCCGTAGCCGGAGAAGAAATTGCATCCCTTTCAGTGGTAGTCATACGAGGAGCCAAAAACCCTTTACTGGTAGACTCTAGCTGTAGTAAAGCGGAAATATCCGGTGTACTTGTACCTAAAGAAAGTTGACCGCCTGAATAATAAAAATTCGCGTTGTCTTCCGCTAAAGCGCCCCCTCCCTGGAAAAGAACACTGCCAGCGGTAAACCCAGGATTAAAATTATTTACGTTAAGGGTGTTAATAGTTGCCGTGTCAGCTGAAAAGAATGTTGAAGAAAAATTTGTACCACCACCAAAACCGGTTTGAGGATTAGGCGCATACACAGTAACAGAAGAACCACCCGAAGAACCGGCTGGCCCAGTCGGACCCTGAAGACCTTGCTCACCTCTCTCACCTTTAAACTTTCCTTCTTCTAAATAAGAATTTAACCTAGCATCAATTATTCCGGCAATTGTATTTACATCAACTTCAGAATTTTTAACAACGATTTCTTTTTGTCCCGAAAAATTTTGATTATAAACTACAACAGTAGTAGTTCCCGTAACCGGAATATTGTTACTGGTAGGCACTCCTCCACTATTTCTGTAAACAACTTCTGTAAAATTTTTAACCGGCTCAGATAAAAACGCTGACAATACTGAAAACCCTGCAACAAGTATTAAAGCAGTAACCCCCAACCAAGACCATTCAAAAGAATTATTACTTTTAAAACTTTCTAGTATTTTTTTGTGTAAGTCAAAAGAAAATAAATTAGTAAACTTGGAATAATTTCCTAAATTCTTATGTTCATTTGTTTCGCTAAAGCCAGGCAAAGCTGAAGAAAAATTTTGTCTTAAGTCATTTTTTGAAACTATGCCATCAGAACCTCTAAGAGAGTCGACTGCTGACACAGGCTTTGTTATAGCGGGTGTTGCTAAAAAATTTGTTTTATTGGAAATAATTTTTTTCTGCTCAGTATTTACTTTTTCTAGCCCCTCTTCCAACTTATTTAAGTTTTGACTTATGCTTGTTACCCTGCTCTCAATGTCATTAATAATATCAAACTTTAAATTTGCCAACTGAACAGGAATAGAATTTTGAACATGAACATTTACATGATGAACGCTTTCTACATTAGGAGTTTCACCACTTAATAGTATTTCCTTTTGCGAATCAGAAGCAGTTGAATTAAGAAATCTTTCTAAATTATTTTTTGTTGTAAACCAATTTCTACCTAACTTAAAACCTTCAAGCTTCCCATCACGGCACAAAAAACCAAGGTAGTCTGGATGATACCCTGAGATTTTACTTGCCTCAGCTAAACTAATATAATTTTTTTGAAAATTTTCGCTCAATTTTTTTGAATTTTTGTTTCAGAACATTTATTAAATTTCACTTTAAAGATAAGGGTTTTCGTGAAATCTCGGATAAACGATATTATATATATATTTTACTTTTTCAATTACAAAACCGCAATAGATTTTGGCAAATTTTGATTAATATTTTTGTTTCACTTTTGTTTTATTTTGACAAAACATTGAAAGAATACTTTCAGTAAACTTGTCTATAAATTTTTCATAGCCTTTTAATTTAAGACGTTCAACTGCTGTAAAAATTACCTGTAAAACACTTTTACTGTGAAACTGCTACTATGACATAAAATTTGCTTACAAATAAATATATCCACAAGTGTTTTGAAATTGTAGGTAGTTTTAATTATGTATATTTAAATAGCATATATGGTATACATTAAAGTTTTTACCTCTCTCATATACTTATAAAAAGTTTTGGTTTTTAAATTAATATATGAATGCAAGGCATTTTAAATTAAATTTTAAATGAACTAATTTGTTTACCAGTGAAAATTTTCACAAACCACTTTAACTTTTGATAGTATCAATTTTTGCAAAATTCTGTATAATGTACTCGTAGTACAAAAGTTCGAAAAAGGAGGTAATGGAAATGAGACTGTCGCTTTTCCTAATGTTCACTTTTGTTGTCTTCGGTCAAGAAGCCAGACACTTCGTGCTCTTTGACCACCAAAGTTACGCAAAAGTTCTTCAGCTTGGCAGAAAGTCGTTTCAGTCTCTGCCTGAACGAAAACAAGTCTGCCCCAGTTCCACAAACTTTGAGTGGCTACTGACTTACGAGTCCGAAGCGCAAAACGGTGTTGAAAAAATAGCAGTCGTCACTACTCCCTTAGACACCCTCTCCCCTTGCGGAAATTTGGTGAGCCGAAGAATTTCTGAAAGCTCATTACAAAACGCTCCGATGCCAGCGAATGCTTACAAAGCAAAAACTGCTGCCACAAACCAGCTCACACCACTTGAGCAGGTCGGATTGTCAGAGCAAGTTCTAAAGCAAGTTGGAAAAAATAAATTCGCCTGGAGTAAACTTGGGTATGTGTTTCTGGACAGCGGCTTTAGTCCACACCATTGCTTTGATCCAAGCAGAATTGATTCGCTAATAAAAAACGTTCCGGACATTGACGGTCACGGAACTGCCGTCACCGGAATTGGGGCCGCCAACTGCTTGGAGGTTACCGGTATTTCACAGCAAGCCATGATAGTCCCCTTTCAGGTCAACAAGCGTGACCCGACGGGTATTGTCTACACAGACCAGGTTTCGGCTTTACGCGCCATTCTCTCTCTTCGCAACCTGCCATACGAACTGCTGGTTGTGAACATGAGCTTCGGCATTTGGGAATTAACACAAGACAAAAGCAAATGGGACGTGTGGGGCCAAGTCCTTTACTCCATGAGGGACAGAGCTTTGTTTTTTGCCAGTTCGGGCAACGACAAACACCACAAGACCGAGAACATGCAACCCTGCTCAAGCTCACTACTAGAAAACGTTGTCTGTGTTGGCGGTGTGGATAAGAACAACAGCTTCTTCCAAACCGGCACCACACCCGGACCACACATTACCATGTCTGCTCCTTGGGACGCTTTTACCACTCTCCTCGCAGGACCAAATGGTCTCTTTAGCGGCTGGCGTTCAGGCACTTCCATATCCTCACCGTTTTGCTCCGGAGCCGGAGTGTTGGTAAGCGAAGAGGTTTACGGCGAGTTTCCAAACGCTGTCCTGACGCCGAAACTCTTAAAAGGCATTTTGATGAGAGCTTTAACTTTTGCCCCTGAACTTCTTGGCCAAACCGGCATTCCTGGTGTGCTAAACGTAGAACAGGGTTTGAAAGTATCGCGCGACATCTTAGCAAATACCGGCCAACTCCCCACACTAACTTTAGGTCGAGTAGACGGCGTTTTAGGAAGCTGGAGCGGGAAAAGCTCTTTAGCACGAGGCGACCTGGTTAGCGTTTACGGCAAAAACCTAAACGGCTACCAAGTTTACTTAAACGCTAGAAAGCTTGAACTCTCCTACACTTCAGACACTCAACTCAACTTCACTTTGCCGCAGGTCATGTTTGCCTACAGAACTCCCAATGTTCTGGCAATGGTGAAGTCGGTTAACGGCAAAGCACTGCCGGAAACTGTCCAAATCCTTTCTGTAGAACTGTCCACATCCGAGTCTCTCGGAATTGGCGGAATTTACAGGGAGAACGGCCAAATAACTGAAAACAACCCGGCCAGAGTGGGCGATCAACTAACAATTTTCATATCCGGCACATTAAGCGCTAAGAGCGCCACTGTGCTTCTCGGAGGAACGAGCATAACCACGGAACTGAAAGAACGGTTTGGCAACGTACGAACTGTCTCTTTCTCTCTTCCAATACTTCCTGCTCAGCACGAAGTTTACGGAAAGATCCTTGTTAACCAGAGCCAGGAAAACTTTGCGTTCAACTACGACCCACAAAACTAAAAACCCCCTTCCCGCCACGGCGAAAAGGGGGTTTTAAATTGATTATATTTTTACGGAGCGATTTCTTCCCTATTTGGGGCCTGGCCTTTAGTCAAAAGCAGTAACGGAGTCTGCACAGTTTTGACGGAAGGAACGCCATTGCTTAAATAGTTTATCCTAGCCGAATTTTGGAAACGGCTGCTTTGGCCGGTAAAGCTGCTTGGCAAAGCGGTCTTGGCTTCAAAAATAAGCCTGGCCGCAGCACCCGGAGCTATGCTACCTGAAAGGTTAAATCTTAAGACCAAGTTTCCAGGTTCAGAACCTGAAACAACTTGAATATTTGAAATAGTTAAGCCGCCGGTAACCGAAGCGTTGTAAGCCCTGGGGTCAACTGTCGCACCAATAGCATAAGCCTTGTCCACTCTTTCTAAATTCACAAGTGTATCGACTACGTAAATATTGGTTGCATTACCACCGCCTAGTGGGGCTGAGTTACACATGTTAATTGCAAAACGTATTGTGTCCCCAATTTTGTAGGCAGTGTTGGCAGGCACCTCGCTTCCCCCAAAACAATTTTGGGTTGAATTACTTGAACCGTTAAAAGCAGTTATGTCTTTGTCTGACGAACTTAAGTCCGCGTTACAAGAAATAGACGAATAAGGGTTGTTGGTAGCGTTAGCTAAAGCCGATTCCAAAGCGCCACTTACAGCTGAATATTGGTAAGTATGAGGACTGTTGTCGCCAGGATTAAAGTCTAAATAGGTAGTGTTTGCAGCCGTAGTAATACCTGTATACTGCCCGTCTTTGTAAATTTTAAAACCAGTTTCGTCGCTAGAATTGTCCACCCAAGTTATCCTTACCCTTTCGCATGGTACTACAGCAGGAACTCCGGGCGGATTGGGATCTTTGCTGTTGTAAGTGGGCCCAGGACCGGGAGGGTTGGGATTAATTGTAAAAGGAGCTGAATTTATACAGTTATCTGCTTCGTCACTTTCTGAAACTGAACCTAAAATATCTGCACAAATTTCAAATTTATGAGTCCCTGAAATCGCTATCCAAGCATTGTTCCAAGTTTCGGTCTCATTAGCATTTATAGCTAAAGCTGCAGTAGACTGGTTTGGATTAACAGTTATGTCCCAACTTCCGTCATTGCTTAAGTCTATACGCAAGCGAGCTTGAGAAGCTCCGGCAGCGGCTGTTCCAGGATTAGTTACTCTACCAGTAAATCCTAAACTAGTACCAGAAGTAAGAGAACCGATAGTATTTAAATTATCCACAGTTAAATTCGGCTGAAGCGGCGCAGATATAACAAAAATAGCAGTTGTACAATTATTGTTTTCATCGCTTTCTGTAACAACACCGGTAGTGTCTGCACAAACTTCGTAAAGATGAGTTCCTGCGGTAGCTACCCAAACATTATTCCATATCACGGTTTCACCCCCATTATCGCCAAGCGGTCCGGTACCTTGGGTGGCGGGTGTTATGTCCCAGGAGCCGTTATTACCAATGTCAATTCTTAAGCGTGCTTGAGAATCTGGCACTGCCGGAACAGTATTGTTAACCCTTCCTTGAAAACCTAAATTAGTTCCTATGCTCAGAGCGCCAATGGTATTTAAGTTGTTTACAGTAAGGTCAGAGGGAGTGTCATTACAACGATATTCGTAATAGCTATTTGGGAAATTATAAACAAATCTAAAGCTAAAAGTTCTGCCTGCCGGGTCAGTTACCGTAGTTTGCGTCCCCCAAGGCATGGCAACGTCCCCAATATTTGACACACTACCATTATAATTCATAAACCAAGTCTCATTTCCATACCTTAGATGTGCCATTAAATAAGGCCAAACTCCTCCATATGAAAGGTATGGAGTTTCAGTAATACCTACATTTGCCGGGTTTGGTCTAGAGACATTGTAAACGGTGTTCCAAGTACAAGTGTCACCAAAACCTGCTAATCCGTAACTACATTTTTGTGTATAAAAATCCCTGCTTGCTTTGTAAGCAAAATCAACTGTCTTTGCATTTACAAAATTTCCCAAACTTGCACCGAAACCTGAAACGTTAAATTCATTCACTACTCCATATGACCCGGGCATTTCATTCCAACTTCCGTCACATACAACTTTTCTTGAAGCTAAAACTTTAACATTATATCGAATAGAATATTGACAAGTGAAATTATCTGGATCATAAAAACGCCCCAAAATTGGATAAATTCCGGGTGGAGTTGCTGCTGAAGGGCTTATCATATACACCCTAACCTCCTGAGGATCAAACTGGCCAACATCAACAGTACCCGTTTCACCAGAACAAGTTGCGTTTGGAGGACAACCAAAAAAATCATAGTTCACAGGACCAGCAGTATAACCAAATTCTGCCCCAATAAAATTGGTGTCACCTTGGTGCACAACAATATTCTGCGGACCTTCTGGCGTAATACTTGACAAAACACACGCTACTGAACAGTCTTGAGGACAATTACCAGCGTTTTCGCCTGACCCACAAATATTGTCTCCACAAAAAGTTGAAATTTCATTTTGAGTACTGACTACGCAAGTACAATTTAAATTACAATCCGAACCCCCGTCACAACATTCGTAAGGATCTTTAGAGCCATTACCACAAGTATTATTTGAGTCGCAAACATCCTGACCTACTTGAGTGGTAGATACTTGAGGGCTAGAACAAGAACTTATGACAGTTGTCTGTCCTAGACAACTGTCATATTCACTAACTGACTGTTCTGTTGTTTGAAATACTCCACAAACCACCTGTAATGACCCCCCTAAACCAGGGGTAAAGTATCCACTGGATGCCTTAGTCTGCGTACTGTCGCAATAACAAGTAGTATTTGTTTTACAAGCATCAATAACTGTGTTATCACAACCTTGACCAAATGAAATGTTAAAATTTAAAAAAAATAAAAATACCACTACAGTTACGGCTGAAAAAAACAAAGGAACTTTATTTATGTATTGTTTCATTTTATTTCAAAAGATTTTATTATTTCTAATAATAACATAAAAGACAATTTTTGGGAACTCAAAAATTTAATTTGACAAAATTACATAAATATATTATAATCATGCCAACTTTCCACTCTGGGAAGTGAAGGAGGAACTTTGAAGCAAACAACCAGACACCCCCTGGTGATTTTGTTGTTTCTGCTCATTTTTGCAGTCCTAACTTCGGGGCTGCAAGCACAAACTACCGTCGTTGGTTTTGCTAGCGAACTCCCCCACCATGGGGAGGGTTTCTACTACACCGACGGAAACCATGTTGTAGCATTGGTTGGGTCAAACCTGATTGTCCTCAACAAGGACTTACAGGAACTAGCCCGGGTATCGGAAGACAAGTTGGGTGGAGGAAGACTGGTTGTGAAGCAGGCTTTCGGCACTTCGGTTGCAATTACGCGCATTTACTCGGACAGGGTAACCGTAGCGACTACCTGCCAACAACACCCGCCATCCCTCTCCCTTAGTCCTTGCTATGCCTACTCGGTGTCAATACCGAGTGGTCAAGTGGAGCCGATCGTCTCCGTAGGCGAGGAGTTAAAATTCACATTCGGCGACGGAATCGTTACGAGTGTGGAAACTCCGGTCTTTTCAAACGGAAAATATTATGCCGCGCTGGAAATTCGCAAGAAAGGCGAGGTGCCAATTTGGCCGGGCGTCTATGAGATTGACCCGAAAAGCCCGCTAAAGGCGCGACTCCTTGTTTCGTACGGCTCACTTAGAACTGGCACTGCAAAAGATGGATTGGTTTACTACAGACTTCCGAATAACTCAAGCACCAAGAAGTCTGGGGTCGCTACGGTGAATCCTAAGACTCTCAAAACCGAAACAGTGTATGAGACGACCAAATTAGTGTGTTTCCCTGAAGTCGGCTGGGGCGCCAAGATTGTCGCTACCTGCGGCGGTCAGACCTTTGACATGGCAGTTGAGCTTGGTTCCGTCAACAAGACCATTCTCGTCTCTGCGGAAAAGTACCCGTCCAGTTATTACCCAGGCTATTGGGGACCCATTCCGGTCTTCAGTTACTGGAATACGCAAGTCTCCGGACACCCGTTCCCCAAAATTTCAGGGGTTGCGGCGTACGACAGCCTGAACGGGGACTCCTTTACGGTTCTTAGAGAAGGCGATATTGTTTTGGGCAAGCCCATGACAGAACTCGCTCTGCAACACTTGAGCATGAACGACGGAAGCATAGTCGTTGTCAGCAAGGACCGAACGGTCCGAATCCGGACGATCGTGTTTTCCGGAACCGAACTCAAGGACGGAGAAGTTGTTCTCTCCGGGTTTTTCCCCAACGCCACGCGCCAAAACGTGAAGGTGTTTGAGAACGAACACGAAATTTACCCCAGGTTCTCTGACCTTTTCACTATCGGCCAGAACAAAATTTCGTTCAGCTTACCTGCTACGGTGGGTGGTGGATTAACGGAATTCAGAGTTGAAATCCAAGATTCCTCACCTCCTTACGAGTGGAGGAGGTCGGCCAACACAGCCAAACTAAACCTCCCGCTCAACCTACCCACAGTTAGCATTCCGGCTTCTCCGAACTTGCTGACTCCCGGCGAAAGCGTTGAAATTAGCTGGCAAGCAAGCTTGCCAGGACGGGTAACGGACATAAAGCCGAAACCCCAGGGCACGCTCGTGCTCCTGCCGTTTAACGCAACAAGCGGCAAGTTTAGTTTCAAGCCTAGCCAGGCTGGAATCCATACCTTGGAGTTCACGCTTGCCAACGGATCCAAGATTGCCAAGGAGTTTGAGGTCAAGTTCACCCTTCCTCAAATTGTTTCGGTGCAAAACGCAGCCAAAGACACTGCCGGCCTTTGTCCCGGAGCCCACGCCACGGCGTTTGGTTCCTTTGCACCTGAAGATGCAATTTGGGCAGAGCACAAGCCTGTGCCGGGGACATTTAAGTCACCCAAACAGATGAACTTCATTATCCCTTCGGACTTCGGTCCCGGGTTAATTAAAGTCCAAGCTGTCCGTTCCGGGCAGATTGCGGCTGAAGTTGAAGTCCAACTGCTACCTACTTGTCCGGCAGCGTTTGAATACAACGGCAACGCCATTCTCACCGACGAGAATTTCGTTCTCGCTGTGGACGACACAAATGCTCCGGTTCCCGGAAAAGTTTACACCCTTTGGTCAAACGGATGCGGGCCTACAGACCCGTACGTCCCAACCGGAGAGCCTGCTCCTAGTGCTCCGCTTTCACAAGCGACCATGCCAGTGAGCCTGAACATTGGCGGCAACGAGGCCCAGGTGCTTTTTGCCGGCCTTGCTCCAGGTTTGCTCCAAGTGTGCCAGATTAACTTCGTTATGCCTGGCATGCCGCATGGAAGTAACCCACAACCTGTGGCACTACGCATCAAAGTTGGGGAACAGGAGTCCACCTCCTCAACCCTGACCTACTAGGAGCACAAAAAATGACTCCTAAACATTCGCTTCAACACACATCACCCTCCTCGTCGTTTCGGTACGCCATTCGACACCCGAGGGAACCCGGGCGGCGACAACGAGTTTTCATACTCCTGTCGCCGCCTCACTTTTTTAAAAAACCCCTCCTGAATTCTCAGGAAGGATTTTTTTATACCTTCTAATCAGTGTATTTGTTTTATCAGTGCTATCTGTGTGTCCTAAAAGATCCCTGCCTGCCGGCAGGCAGGTATGGACTTATTTCTGTCTTGATAAAACTGTTTGAACCGTAACGTCTCCGGTAATAGAATTTTTACTAATAATAATTTGCAAACTGCCAGCAACACCATCTTTTCTCCCGCTCAGCATAGCATAGGCAGATTCATTTATATTAGAATAAATTTTCCAACCGTTATCGTTTAAATATTTTTTAAAAATTTCGTAATTTTCTTTCACTGTTTTTTGAGAGTAATATCCTCGCGCAAACTGAATCTCGTTAGTAGTTTGAGAAGTTAAAACTTCATTTCGAGTTAAAGTTTGACCTTCCTCAAAAGGCAAATCTGCCGGTAGCTCCCCGGGAATCTCCTCAGCCGATTTTCTTTCAATTCCTAAAGGAATTTGAGACTCTTGTGGCAATTTATTGTCTTCACTGCCTGGACCTTTTATAAAGTTGTTTTTTCTTAAAAACAAAAAAGCAACTACAGCGAAAACTAAAACAATAATAACTACAATAAGTTTTTTTTGGTTGGGACTTAACATAAATTTAAAAACTAATTTTTAATTTCAAATTTTTAATTTTTGAGAGCTTTTTCAATTGCCTGTTCAAAAACACTATAAGGCTGGGCACCAACAATTTTTATACCGTTTACAAACAAAGTTGGTGTGCCGGTAACGCCAGCCTTAGAGCCTGCGGCCGCGTCATTTTTTACCACTTCTGCCATTTGCCCGCTGTCTAAACAAGAATTAAAGTTATTTTGATTTAAACCTAAATCTTTTGCATACTGCTTTAAATCTTGAACACTTAAGCCAGTACCGTCAGCCTGCCCTTTTTGAAAAAGCACGTCATGGTATTCAAAAAATTTATTTTGTTTTAAAGCACACTCAGAAGCTTCCCCGGCTTTTTGTGCAAAAGGATGAATGTTGCTTAAAGGAAAATGCCTAAAAACCAACTTTACTTTACCGGTATCTATGTATTTTGTTTTAATTTGTTTATAAGTTTCGTTAAAAAACTTTTGGCAAAAAGGGCACTGGAAGTCTGAAAACTCTACTATTTCCACTTTCGCAGATGATTTACCTAAAAGCGCCGCACCTTTTCTTTCGTCCACCTTCACCGGAGTAGTGTCCGGCAAAACGGCGGCTTGAGTCCCGCTTCCGGCTTGAACTTGCAAATTCCCGTCTCCGCTAAAACCAGACTTAATTAGCAACCGAGTATTGTAAAAAACGCTAATACAAACCAGCAAAGCGCCAATAATTATGCTAATAGCAATAACATTTTCTTTATTTGGCTGATGCGGATGATGCGGGTGTTCGTGATGATCCATAGGTATTAAATAAAAGTAATTTAAATTAACTAAAATTAACTAAAATTGATTTTCTTTTTCTGATTATTAATTGCTGAATTCTTCGATGATGTCATTATCGCAACAATTTCTCCAGCTTCATTTAACAAACTTTTCACTAATGATTGTTTTACAATTCCTGCTTCTACAAGAATTTCTAACCAAAACTGTGTTTCATCTGCCTCCTCTACAACAATTGCTAACTTTGAAATAAAATCCCTTGCTGATTTTGCTCTGCAAACTGCTCTATAATTTGCTGCAACAGCAGTTCCCGAACGCAACAATTGATGATTAGCTATAATTTTACCAAGAGGATCTTTCTGAAGATATCGAACTAGTTTAATTATCCTGACAGCAAAGTCCTTTGTTCTTTTTTGTAATGCCTTAGGATCCAAAATTTTATTTACTTCTGATCAATTTTATTTATTTTTATTTAATTTGGAATTACCAGGACTGCGCCAATTTTTAGAGTACGGGTATTACCCGGAATGCTTAAAGCCTGGGGATTCGCCTCTAAAATTTTTCTCCACTTTTTACCGTCGCCATAATATTTTTTAGAAATCGCCCAAAGCGTGTCCCCTTTTTTCACAGTATAAGTTCCCGAAGTTGCCCCCTGAACATTTTCACCTTGATAGTTTGCCGGCATTTGTAAGCCTTGGAAATTTTGCTGGGAATTATACCCTGAAGGCATTTGTAAGCCTTGGAAAATAGGCTGATCTACAGAAGCTAGAGTTCTAACTTGAGACTGAGATCGACTAAGCTCTGAAACTAAACCTTGAAGCCTGACCACTTCTGTTCTAAGCTGTTGAATTTCTGCAGTTGAATTTTGAACAACTACTGTTGACCCGCTCTGACTAAGTCTATTATTAAGCGCGTCTATACGTCCTTGCATACTTTGAATCTGAGCTTGTAAATCCCGAATAGCCTGTTCATAAGCAGTATTATTTGCAGTTTGATAAACAACCGTACTGCCGGTTTGAGTATTTCCACCGCTTGTTCCGCCAGCGCCACCACCAGTTCCAGTTCCAGTTCCAGTTCCAGTTCCAGTTCCAGTTCCAGTTCCAGTTC
>CAZFTX010000019.1:0-10769 GCA_964521955.1 uncultured Candidatus Saccharibacteria bacterium
ATGAAATTACCAAAAGGAGCAAAAAAGGTTTTTAACGGTTTAATTTTTGACATTTACCAATGGCCTCAAAAACTTTTTACCGGAAAAACTACAACTTTTGAACTTGCTAAGCGCCAAGACACTGTTGTAATTATTCCAACAATTAAAAATAAAATTGCTATAATTAAACAAAGACAACCCCAAACTAAATGGTTTTACTCCTTACCTAGCGGTCGCATGGACAAAAAAGGGGAGAGTCCTAAAAAAGCAGCTTTAAGAGAACTTTTGGAAGAAACAGGGATGAAGCCCAAAAGCATAAGACTTTGGAAAACTTACTACAGTACAGGTAAGGTAATCAATACAGTTTATGTCTTTATTGCTCAAAACTGTGAAATTATAGCTAAACAAAATCTTGATGACGGCGAAAAAATTAAAGTAAATCAGTATAATTTTGATGAGTTTTTAGAACTTTCTGACAAAGCAGACTGTTTTTACGGAGTACTAACAGAAGATATATTAAAAGCCAGAATTCATCCAAAACTTAAAAATCTCCTAAAAAAGCAGATTTTTGGAAAAATGTCAAGAGCACCAAAAAATGGCACCCTTGTACAAAATGGTAAATTTTGATAAACTTTTCGCGATAACATAAAAATTATGGAAGAAAAAGAAAAAGACCATTTTGTCGTCCCAGGTAGGTTAACTATTGAGGAATTGCATAAACAGCATGAAGAGCTTTTGGCTGCCAAGAAAGTTTCCGATCTTCATCCAAAACCCACGGTTTTGAATGCAATGTCAATGATTAGTGTAGGGTTGGACTTTGCATTAATCCTAGCTTTACCTTTACTTGGATTCATATACCTTGGCAGATGGATGGACGCAAGGTACGAAACGAAATTTTTTGTTGTTCTTGCACTTCCATTAGCCATTATAGTCAGTAGTATTGGTATCTATAAACAAATTAAAAAACTTAAAAAAATTATCAAATGATTGCAGCCATTCCTCCGCTTCAGGCAGAAACATTATTTCAAGTAAGCGGCTTACCAATAACAAACTCTTTTGTAAACACCACTCTTGCTCTGGTTGTTTTTGTTGTTGCTGCTTTTTTTGTTAATTTAGGCATAAAAAAATACTATGCTAAAAACCAAGCGCCAAAAGGCTTCCTGAACTTGGTTGAAGGACTTATAGAGTTTATGCTTGGATATGCAGACCAAGTAACCAAAGATAGAAAAAAGTCTTTAAAATTTTTACCGATTGTGGGAAGTTTTTTTCTTTTTATTGTTATTGCCAACTGGATGGGACTAATGCCAGGTACCGGATCTTTTTACATATGGGGAATGCACTTAGGAGAAATTCACAAACTACCTGTTTTAAGACCTAGCAATACCGACTTGAACATGACTTTAGCAATGGCTGTTTTAGCAGTTATGAGCTCGCATTTAATTGGGGTTTTAACAATTGGTTTTTTCAAATATGCCAATAAATTTATAAAACTTGGCGACTTGTATAAAGCAATAAAAAGTTTTAATCCCGTAAATATTTTAACAGCGGTAATTGAGTTTTTTGTCGGAATTATTGAAATTTTTTCTGAAGTTGCCAAAATGGTCTCTTTGTCCCTAAGGCTTTATGGGAACATCTTTGCCGGTGAAGTATTACTTACTGTTTTAGCCTCATTGATTTCCTTTTTTGTCCCATTGCCGTTTATGGGTCTTGAAATTTTAGTAGGACTGATTCAAGCCGTAGTTTTTTCAATGTTAACATTAGTATATTTAAACATGGCCGCCATGGATCACGGTCACGACCAACAAGAAACAACCCATGGCGAATTGAAAAATGCAAACCATTAATATTCTTTATGGCTTGTGTTCTTTAATTAATTAATTTTAAGCGGGAAGGACGTAAAAAACCCAATAATATTTTCGATCCCACTCCTAAGCTTAAACAAAGGAAAATATGGACGCAGAATCAATCAAAACTATCGCAAAAGCTGCAACTATAGCTGTTGGTGGTATTATGCCAGCATATGCTATTGGAAAAACCGCTTCCAAAGCCATGGAATCCATTGGCCGAAATCCAGAAGCAGCAGAAAAGCTTTTTGTGCCAATGCTTTTGGCATTAGCTTTTGCTGAAGCTATTGCGATTTACGCACTTGTTATCACATTTACTCTCTAAAAGACTTAACATACACTTTTAGGCCAGGTAAAGCCAAATTAGTTTCAATTTATTTCCATGTATTTCCTATTTTAGAGACATACGTGGAAATAGTTAGAAATTAATTGAAATAAATTTAAATTATGATAGAAAATATTTTTCATGTAGCTCAAGCAGCAGCAGAAGTAGCCGCAACCGAAACCCACGATACCGGAGTTTTGGGAACCTTAGGAATCAACTGGAAGCTTTTCATTGCCCAGCTGGTTAATTTTAGTATTATCCTTGCAGTCCTTTGGAAATGGGTATTTGTTCCGGTCTCTAAAAAACTTCAAGAACGCTCAGAAAAAATTGACAAAGCACTTAAAGACGCCGATGACATCGAACTAGAAAAGATTGACTTTGAAAAATGGAAGGACGAAGAAATAATGAAAGCAAAAAAAGAAGCAGCGGAAATTTTAAATAAAGTTAGCGAAGAAGCAGCACAAATTAAAGAAACAACACTAATACAAACTAGAGACGAGCAATCTAAACTGCTTGCAAGGTCGCAAGAACAAATTTCTGTGCAACAAGCCCAAGCGTTAAATGCTATAAAAACTGAAGTTGCAGACATGGTAGTACTGGCAACTGAAAAAATTCTTAAGCAAAAGCTCAACGACAAACATGACATGGAGCTTATCCGTAAGACCGTTGAAGAACTAAGTAAGAAATAAATTACTCAAACCTTATCCTTTCGCCAGCTAGCAAACCTCTCCTTGATTTACCTCATTTCTACTCATTCGATTGTACTCACGAAGATGAGCCTAGTCGAATCCACAAGCAGAAGAATGGGGGACTAGAGAGGGAAACTGACAGAAAAAATTATTATGAAATTAAGTCCAAAAGAATACGCCCAAGCATTATTTGAAGCCATATCTGAAACCGCTTCGTCTTCAGAAGATTTAATCGTTGAAAGATTTTTAAAAATTTTAATTAACAATGGCGACATAGGCAAATGGCCGGATATTGAAAAAGAATTTGTTATTTTTCAAACAAAAGCCAAAGGCGAGACACCCGCAACAATAAACTTCGCGAGAGAGCATAAAATTAATTCCGAGCTAGTTGAATCTTTAAATAACGTAGCAAATAAAAAATTTAGCTTGCATAGCCAAGTTGAAGAAAAAATTATTGGTGGAATTATACTTAGATCTGAAGACTTACTAATAGACAGTTCCTTAAAGACCCAGTTAGAAGAATTAAAAAGCAACTTAATTAAATAATTTTATGAGCATAAAGTCTGAACAAATTGTAAAAGAATTAAAAAGCAAAATACTCGACTATTCTTCCCAAAATAAATTAGAAAAAGTCGGAACAGTTTTAGAAGTAGCTGACGGAGTTGGTCGCGTCTCAGGTCTTACAGAAGTTGCTAGTATGGAAATGTTAGACTTTGGTCAGGGAATTTTTGGTGTTGCTTTAAACCTGGAAGAAAACTTAGTTGGGTCAATTATTTTGGGCGACTATACAAAAATTAAAGCCGGCGACACGGTAAAGCCAACTGGTAGGCTTTTATCCGTCCCTGTAGGACAAGAACTTTTGGGAAGAGTTGTCAGTCCTCTTGGAGAAGCCAAAGACGGTAGAGGAGAAATTAAAAGCCAAACTTTTTACCCTGTTGAAAAAATTGCTCCTGGAGTAATCACTCGTGAATCTGTTAAAGTTCCTTTACAAACAGGAATTAAAGCAATTGACGCACTTATCCCAATTGGTCGTGGACAACGTGAACTTATAATTGGGGATAGGCAAACAGGAAAAACAGCAGTTGCCATAGACACAATTTTAAACCAAAAAGGTCAAGATGTTATTTGTATTTATGTAGGTGTCGGACAAAAGGAAAGTAAAACCGCAAAAATAGTTCAACTTCTGACAGAAAAAGGTGCTATGGACTACACTATTGTAGTTTCTTCTTCAGCTTCAGAACCAGCAGCGCTTTCTTACATTGCCCCTTACGCAGGTTGCGCCATGGGGGAGTATTTCATGGACCAAGGTAAAGACGTGCTTGTAGTTTATGATGACCTTTCAAAACAAGCAGTAGCTTATCGTGAAATTTCTTTGCTATTAAGAAGACCCCCTGGAAGAGAAGCTTATCCTGGAGACGTTTTTTACCTCCACTCCAGACTTTTGGAACGCGCAGCTAAACTTAATAAAGAAAACGGCAGAGGGTCTTTAACTGCTTTGCCTATTATTGAAACCCAAGCAGGAGATATTTCTGCTTATATCCCAACCAACGTTATTTCAATTACAGATGGGCAAATTTTCTTAGAATCAGACCTCTTTTACAAAGGAATTCGCCCGGCTTTAAACATTGGTATTTCTGTTTCTCGTGTAGGAAGCGCAGCACAAACCAAAGCCATGAAAAAAGTCGCTGGTAAACTCAAGCTTTCTTTGGCACAATACCGTGAACTTGAAGCCTTTGCCCAATTTGGAAGTGACTTGGACGAAGGTACAAAAAAGCAACTTGATTTAGGTAGAAGGCTTACAGAAATTACCAAACAACCTCAATACGAACCTTTTTCTTTAGAAAAACAAGTAACGGTACTTTATGCTGTTTCTAACGGTCACTTTAACACTATCCCCGTTGAAAAAATTGCGGAAACAGAAAAAAATTTCCACACTTATATGGAAACTTACGGAAAGGATGTGCTCAAAGCAATTTCAGAAACTAAAGAATTAAACGAAGATACAGAAAATAAGCTTAAAAAAGTAATTGAAGATTTTTTGAAAACAATTGTTTAATTGACCACGATTGACCAAAATTAACAAGAATAAAAAAGAACTGCGCAATTTAAATCATGGTCAATCATTTATCTTATTTAATCCTGTTCAATTACTATGGGAATAATTGATATTAAAAGAAGAATAAAGTCTGTTCAAAGCACGCGCAAGGTTACTAAAGCCATGCAAATGGTTTCAGCAGCAAAAATGAAAAAAGCCCAAAGCTTGGCTGTTTCTTCGCGCACCTATGCAGAAGCAGCTTGGGGATTAATTCAAAATATTGCCAATACCGGAAGTTTTGAAAACCCTCTCGTTAAAACATACCCACGCGCAAAAAAAATAGGAGTTATTATTTTAACAACCAATCGAGGTTTGGTAGGAAGTTTAAATACTAACGTTTTAACTCAATTGCGAATTCTTTCCGAATCTTTAGGCGAAACAATTGCCGAAATAATAACTTATGGGAAAAAGGGTAACCAAACCCTTTCCAGAATGAAGAAAACAATAATTGCAGACTTTTTAAAAGAAGATAAAACCATAAGCGCTGAAGAAATTTATCCAATTGCGCAAATGATTTCGCAAATGTATGCAAGTGGGGAATATAAAAAAGTATATATAGTATATAACCAATTTATTTCGACTTTAGTACAAAAACCTTACGCAAAACAAATTTTTCCTTTTAGAGAAGCTTTGCGCAAAGACTTAACCGAAGACACTGACGAGCTTGCAATTACCGACACAGAATATATTTATGAACCAGACCCGAAAATTGTTTTGGAACATCTGTTACCAAGAATTATTGAAAGCCAAATTTACGAAGCAATTTTAGAAAGCAATGCTTCTGAACACTCCGCCAGAATGGTCATGATGAAAAACGCAACAGAGTCTGCCGGTGACTTAATTTCTGACTTAACCTTAACCTATAACGGTCTGCGTCAGGGGAAAATTACCACGGAACTTTCAGAAATAACGGCAGGTAGAATTGCTTTGGAATAATTTTATGGAAAAAGAACCTAAGCAAGAAAACCCAATTGATACCTTGAGTCAAAAGTTACACGAATTAGAAGAGGTAATACTAAAAGACTGGTATTTGAATGCCATGTTACAAAGAGAAGGTCAAGCCTTGGCAATGAGAATAAAAAACAGTTTTGCTCAATCTAAAAATCCCCATCAACAAATTATAGTAGAATTTAATTCAACGAAAAAATTACTTCAAGACCTGGAAGTTTTTAAAGAAAAAGCTCTAAGATCCATTTCCAAAGAAAGAGAAGCACATTAGTAAATTTATTTTTTATACCAAACTTAAATTGTTAAAAATATCTAAATATGAATAAAGACATATCCCGCGAAATTGAATCCACGACCTCATCCGGAAATAAAGGAACTATTAGCCAAGTCATCGGTCCGGTGGTAGATGTAAAATTTGAAGGTAAGTTACCAGAAATTTACAACGCGCTTAAAGTTAAAAACGGCAAAACTGAATTAACCCTTGAAGTTCAACAACAACTCCCTGGAAAAATAGTTAGAACCATTGCTATGTCTTCAACAGATGGGCTTAAAAGGGGAGAGGCAGTCACAGACACCGGCAAAGGCATTTCAGTACCTGTTGGTCCAGATACTCTGGGCAGAATCTTCAACGTACTCGGAGAAGCCGTTGACGGACAATCAACCCCAAAAACAGAAAAAACTTATCCTATTCACAGAAACGCTCCAAAATTTACTGACCAATCCACCAAAAGCGAAATCTTAGAAACAGGTATTAAAGTTATTGACTTGATCTGTCCTATACTTAAAGGTGGTAAAGTTGGGCTTTTTGGAGGTGCAGGTGTAGGAAAAACAGTGGTTATTCAGGAATTAATTAACAACATTGCCAAAGCCCATGGCGGAGTTTCTGTGTTTGCCGGTGTGGGTGAAAGAACTCGCGAAGGAAACGATCTTTACCATGAAATGAAAGACTCTAAAGTTTTGGACAAACTCGCCATGGTATTTGGACAAATGAACGAACCCCCGGGAGCCAGGGCCAGAGTAGCCTTAAGCGGTCTTTCCATGGCCGAATATTTCCGCGATGAACAAGGTCAAGATGTGCTTATGTTCATTGACAACATTTTCAGGTTTACTCAAGCAGGCAGTGAAGTTTCTGCTCTTTTAGGACGTATTCCTTCAGCTGTGGGATACCAGCCAACCCTAGCCACCGAAATGGGTGAATTACAAGAACGTATTACTTCTACCTCTAAAGGTTCAATTACCTCCGTACAAGCAGTTTATGTGCCTGCAGATGACCTTACTGACCCAGCTCCGGCAAACACCTTTGCTCACTTAGACTCTACGGTAGTGCTTTCCCGAGGACTTTCTGAGCTTGGTATTTACCCGGCTGTAGACCCACTCGACTCAACCTCAACAATTTTGGACCCAAACATTGTGGGACTCGAGCATTATAACGTTGCCAGAAACGTACAAAAAACTTTACAACGATACAAAGACTTACAGGATATTATTGCAATTTTAGGTATGGAAGAATTACCGGAAGAAGACAAAATTATTGTTGCCAGAGCCAGAAAAATTCAAAGGTTCCTTTCTCAACCTTTCCATGTAGCCGAAATTTTTACTGGAACAAAAGGGGAGTATGTTCCCCTCAAAGAAACAGTTAAAGCTTTCAAAGAAATTTTAGAAGGTCAGTATGACGAATTTCCAGAACAAGCTTTTTACATGAAAGGCGGAATAGACCAAGTAAAGTAATTGAATAAATAAATAAAATTTGGTAATTAATTATAATTGCTACTGTAGCCATTTTTGTCAATTTTATTTAATTTTGTTCAACTTAAACTCTTTTATGACTTCAATAAACTTTAAATTAATCACTCCTGAACGAACTGTTCTTTCCCAAGAACTAAGCAGTTTAACTTGCCCAACAACTTTGGGTGAAATAACTATACTGCCGAACCATATTCCAATTGTAGCAACTTTGGTTCCTGGTGAACTTAGGGCAAAAACCTCCACCGATGAGTTTTTTATTCACGTAAGTGGCGGATTCGTTCAGGTTAATAAAAACAGCGAGGTTGTTGTTTTAGCTGACGCCGCCGAACATTTCCATGAAATTAGCGCGGAACGTGCAGAGGAAGCAAAGAAAAGAGCGGAAGAAGCCTTAAGACAATCTCAGGCTTCAAGCGAAGAATACGCCAAAGTTGCAGCTTCGTTAGAAAGAAGTTTGTCCAGACTTAAAGTTGTCAGAAAAAATTCTCACAGAAGAAACCCACTTCCTTCAGAAGGTGTTTTAAAAGACTAGTTTTAAAAATGAAAACTAAAATTGCATTTAAACCAAAAACAATTTTAGAAAAATTTGGTTTTAAAGTATACTCAATGCTTGTGGAAAACTTTACCAGCACTTTTTTTGTTGGTGGTACCGTAAGAGATTTAATTTTAAACAAAAATATTTTAGACATTGACATTGCAACTTCCGCAACACCTGAGGAAGTTGTTTTTGTATTAAACAAAAACCAAATCCAAACAAATACTACCCATAAAAACTTTGGGGTTATTGAAGCAATTTCAAAGAAACTAAAAATAAGCATTGCCACTTTCAGAAAAGAAACTCAAACTCAAAGTCGCTACCCAAAAATCACCTATTCCACTAACATAAAGCTAGACAGCCGAAGAAGAGATTTTACTATAAATGCCTTATATTTCAGCCCAAAAAGCACAGAAATTTTAGATTTTCACAAAGGCTTAACTGACTTAAAGAAAAAACAGATAGTTTTTGTAGGTAATCCACAAAAAAGAATTCAAGAAGACCCTTTAAGGATTTTAAGAGCAATAAGATTTGCTTTAAACTTAAAATTTATACTTTCAAATAAAACTTTTGAAAGTATAAATAAAAACTTTTTTTTAACCAAACAACTTAGCAAAAGTAAAATTAAAACTGAAATTAAAAAAGTTTTAGGAAAAAATAACAAAATTTTATTTAGACAAATAATTTCAGGCAAAAAAACACTTGACAAACAATTTAAATCTTCTTAAAATGAATTTAGAAGTAGGGGAACGTGTGAAACTAAAAATAAAAACAGTTACAGGAGAAAAAAAGAAATTACAGTGCCTACTAACTCCATTCACGGAGAGTAGAAAATTAAGAAGCTCGGCCAAAATTTAGCCGACCTTCAGGGAGACTAGCCCAATGGCTACAAAGAAAAAGAAAAAGACAGCGAAGAAGACTTCCAAAAAGAAGACTTCAAAGAAAAAGCGTCGCTAGTCTTAAAGCTCCAAAAGAGCTTTACAAAAACCATCCTCAAAATTAGGATGGTTTTTGTTTTACATAAAAAAATGGCGCCAGTCCGATTAAGCTGTAACACTCAACCAAACTGGCACAAAGCAGACGCCTAGCGCTCACCAAGTCCTCGATCCATCATCCACCCACCAACCCAAAGCAGGCCCCAAATCACCAGCGCGACGGAACCAAGCGCGGCGCCATACAACCTGAAAGCCGAAAGACCCAGCAACCACACTCTGGCAATCTCCCAGCCATCGTTTTGGTAAATGGGCATGAACTGCACCAAAGTCCAGACGGGTAAACATGCCAAGAACACGAACAGAACCGTTGACTTCATCGAAGCCTCCTTAAAGCCTATTTTAAATAAACGAGTGAATATTAGCAAATTAAATATTTTATAATAATCTATAAATTTTTTCGAAAATATACTACTATACTTATATCGCTATAAAGCCTAGAGCTACTGGGTTAAGATTGTTGGTCTCCAATGGCCCACACCGGGTTGAAGCAAAGTTTCTTTATAAAAACCCAGGAGAGACTTTGCCAAGCATTTCGTTATTTTTGACGGAGACCTGAACTCACGGTCTCGCGTGCGATTAGCGAGATAAATAACGAGGGCACGAGACTGTCCTGACGGAAAGAAGTGACCGTTGCTACCGCAGGGAAGTACCGCTAGTGACAAAAATAGTTGATTCAATTATATGACGGCCTTCGGTCTCAGAAATCAAAATAGGAGGATTTTTCTGTCCAGAACACAAAACTTCTGTAAGTAAAAGGGTTGTTAACGGAGAAAACTTCAATAACCAAATGGTTGAGGCGGGACTACAGTCAAACAGGGAAATACTGATCGCCCGGACACCCGCCAAGCAGTTAAGTAGTGTACCCTGCTGAAGTAGAGACCAAACTCCCGTGACAGAACACGGGCAAACACTATACCTGACCTGTTAAGGTCTGGTGGGTTTGTAAACGACCCTAGGGAAAGACATTTGTGATGTCAGTTTACAACAAGGGCGTGCCCGGACGGCTCGCCCTTGTATTATTTTATCATTCAATACTCACAAAGCTTTATGTGGTATCATCCTTAATGAAAGGAGGAGTGAGTAATTCCCAAAGGGGGCGGACACGTTCTGCCCCTGAAACTTTAAAAACGATCCATACCTGGCTTGTGTTTTTTGAATATATATTGTAAAATATGTGAAGTCAGTTAATTACTGACTAAATAAAAAACGTCGCGGGATAGAGCAATTGGCAGCTCGCAAGGCTCATAACCTTGAGGTTCCCGGTTCGAGTCCGGGTCCCGCAACCACGGGCCAAGTGCCCACCACTTTATTCGTATGTAAGACTTTAGTCTTATACTCAATCGTTTAGGGACTTGTCCCTTACCCCTAAAAATCCGTGCTCATTCCGCTTTGCGGAATTCCGCTCCTGATTTTCGGGGACCCTTTAGAAGAAATCAGTTGGTCCGTGGTTGCGAATGCGACAATATGAAAATCGTGACAGATTTTACCCTCTGTCGAGGGTTTTTATTTAAAAAGTTCAAAAGAGTCCACAAAATACGCGCCTGAGTAGCTCAGTTAGTTAGAGCGTGGGACTCATAAGCCCAAGGTCAGAGGTGCAATTCCTCTCTCAGGCACCA
>CAZFTX010000020.1:0-9859 GCA_964521955.1 uncultured Candidatus Saccharibacteria bacterium
TGGTTTTCATGCCGGAAAAGGAAACCCCGGGCTTTAGCCCGGGGAGGAGGTCATTAGTGTAATTTGTTTTTGTATCTGCGTATCCGTGGTTGGTTATTCTTTAAGTCTAAAAGTTTTTATAGTAATAAGCATTATTACTACTAGCCAAATACTTAAAGCAAGGAAGTCTTTGGCTAATAAGTCAAAATTAAATGGGTACAAATAAGCTTGTCTTAAGCCGTCGGCTAAGTAGGTAATAGGCAAAAGTTCCGAAATGGTTTTTAACACACTTGGCAAGTTATCTGTAGGGAAAAAAATGTTACCTAAAAAAGTTAAAGGTAAACCAATAGCGGAAGTAATTGGCGCAGCGCTTTCGTAGGAGTTGGCTAATTGAGAAACTAGTAGTCCTATACACAAGAAAATACCACCTCCAAGTAAAATTAAGATTAAAACAGAAAGAAAGTTACCCGCAAAATTCGCTTTAAAGAAAATTACACCAAGTAAAGTAAGAAAAACGGCTTGGATTAGAATAATAATTAGTCTAGCAGCCACCACGCTTAAAGCCATCTGCCACATTTTTAAAGGTGTAGCTAAAAATCTTTTTATAACTCCACGTGCTTTTAAGTCTACAAGCCAGTAAGCTAAGCTATAAATACCACTTTGCATGACTGCCATGGCAACAATTCCTGGAAGAATAAAATTCGAATAATTTAGTCCATCGTCTACATTTTTTCCCACTGGTAACACAGACAAAGCAATATAAATAAAGCTTGGGAGTACCAATGTCCAGAAAGCTCCGCTGCGATTGCGGTAGACAATTTTCAAATTGGATTTAAATAGTTGTAGAAAAGAAGACATAAAGAATTATTCTAATTTCTAATTATACTAATTGTTTTAAGGTCTGGTAACTTTTAGGTCAATTAGAATAATTAGGTTAATTTTTTTAAAATATCTGCAGTATCTGTTCCTTATTAGAGTATCAGTGGAAGTTATTCTTCAAAAGCATGGCCGGTTAGTCTTAAGTAAACATCCTCCAAAGAGGCTGTTCTTACAGTAAAACCGCTGAAAATAATGTTGTTTGTTTTTAGGAAGTTTATGATTGTTGAAATGTGGTCCAAAGAACTAATTTCCATACTAATTTTAGGAAAATCATTGTAAATTTTTGCTATATTTTCTAAGCCTTTAAAGCTTTCGTTTTGTAAAGGTTCTTTTGAAAAAAAGCTTATTTCAGTAGTATGGGATAAGTCTTCTATAAGTTTTGCTGGTTCTTCCATTTTTAAAATTTTCCCACTATCCATAATTGCTACACGGTTACACAAAAACTCCGCTTCTTCCATGTAGTGGGTGGTAATAACAATAGTTACCCCTTTTTTATTAATATTTTTAATTAATTCCCACATTTGTCTACGAGCGTGGGGGTCTAAACCCGTGGTGGGTTCGTCTAAAAACAAGATTTCAGGCTTATTTACAAGGCTTGTTGCTATTGTGAAGCGTTGTTTTTGCCCTCCAGAAAGGGATTTTATGAGTTCTTTCGACTTGTTTTCTAAGTCAACAAGTTTTAAAAGCTCATGATTTACGACTTTTTGGTTATAAAAAGAGGCGAAGAGTTCAAGTAGCTCTTCTAAAGAAAGGTAAGGTAAATATTGGCTGGATTGAAGTTGGACCCCAATTTTGTTCTTTATTTCTTCAATTTGCCTAAGATTATCAAATCCTAGTACATTAACACTTCCGCTGCTTTGAGTAATTAAACCTTCGATAATTTCTAAAGTGGTTGTTTTTCCTGCTCCGTTTGGGCCTAAGATACCAAAAATTTCACCTTTTTGTACGGAAAAACTTATATCTCTAACCGCTTCTAAGATTTTGCCTTGGCTTAAATTATAGGTTTTTTTAAGGTTTGAAACTTTGATTACTTCCATAGTTTAAACATTATAACACAATCAAAATAAGCAAAACTTTGGATTTTATAGCACCAACCTCACTTCTAGCACTCTTCTTGCCAGGAGAGGGAGGTTGTAATGTAAAGCTACAACTTGACAAAAAGGAGATTTGTGTTAGTATTCTTTTACAAATACACACGACTTAGGGCAGATTTATTTGTAGTTTTACTCTAAAAACTTGAGGCTTTTGGCCTTTTTTAGAGTATTTTAACAGGGGTTTTTAAACGTTTGGAGCAGTTTGGCCCTATAAATGAAGCAATTTCAGAAAACAGCGTAAAAATTACAGTCCTTTTTAATTTTTTTAAAAAGGGGTTTTTTGTTTTTTAAATTAACCAAATTTACTTTAGTCAAAAGTAAATTTAAGGATAGAAAATAGGATATGGCATCAAAGACAACAATGCGTGAAGAAAAAAATATTGACTCTACCAAAACCGGTAAAGCCTCAAGAAAATTTTTCACTCACAGACACGAAACTGCTCTTCTTCCTAACCTAATAGAAGTTCAACTGAACTCCTATAAGTGGTTTTTGGAGAAAGGTCTAAAAGAGCTTTTAAAAGAAGTAAATCCTATTAGGGATTTTACCGGAAAAAACCTTGAGTTGTTTTTTGGTGATTATTTTTTTGATAAGTCTAAATACGACGAGTACACTTCTCGCGAAAGAAATACAACTTACGAAGCTCCTTTGTATGTAAGTGCAAAACTTTTAAACAAAGTTACAGGTAAAACAAAAACTCAAGATGTATATTTTGGTGACTTTCCTTTGATGACACCAAGAGGAACTTTTATTATCAATGGAGTTGAGCGCGTTGTGGTTAATCAGTTAATCAAATCTCCCGGGGTTTTCTTCACTGCAGAAAGTTTGCGAGGAAAAAATTATTATGGTGCAAAAATTATCCCAAATAGGGGGGCTTGGTTAGAATTGGATACTGATGCAGCTGGGGTAATTGGGGTGAAAATTGACCGTAAGCGCAGGATTCCAATTACAGCATTGTTGAGAGTTTTTGGTTTTACAGACAATGAAGAAATCTTGCAAGCTTTTAAAGACGTGGATACAGATCCGGATACAAAATACATACAGAACACTTTAGACAAGGATCCGAGTCAGAATGCTGACGATGGGTACAAGGAAGTTTATAAGAGAATTAGGCCAGGAGATTTAGCAACTGTAGATAATGCCAAGTCTTTGATTTCCGGAATGTTTTTCAACGCTGAAAGATATGATCTTTCAGAAGTTGGGCGTTTTAAATTTAACCAGAGACTTAACGTTGAAAAAAATGACAGTCAAATTTTAACTAAAGAAGATTTACTTTCTGTAGTCAGAGAGATTGTGCGCTTAAACAATAATCAAAACCCTTCAGATGACATTGACCATTTGGCTAATCGTAGAGTTAGAGCTGTAGGGGAGCTTATACAAGCCAGGTTTAGGGTAGGTTTAACTCGCATGGCAAGAATTGCTAAAGATCGAATGTCTTTGGCTGATTTGGAGACCGTAACCCCGGCTCAGTTAATTCACGTACGCCCGGTAGTGGCAACGATGCAAGAATTTTTTTCTTCTTCTCAACTTTCACAGTTTATGGATCAAACAAATCCTTTGGCTGAACTAGAGCACAAACGCAGGCTTTCTGCTATGGGTCCTGGTGGTTTAAGTAGAGAACGCGCAGGTTTTGAAGTACGTGACGTACACCGCAGTCACTATGGAAGACTTTGTCCGATTACTACTCCAGAAGGACCAAACATTGGGCTTGTGGCACACTTGGCAACTTATGCAAGAGTAAATGAATTTGGTTTTATTGAAACTCCTTATCAGAAGGTAAAAAAGTATGTTAAAAATGACGGCAAAGAAGCTGTTGGGGAGATTGCTCTTTTTGAACTTAAGGATACGTCCGGCAAAGTTGTGGTTCAAGCAGGTAATGTAGTTTCAGAAAAAGAAGCAAAAGATTTACAAAAAAATTCTAAAGAAGAAACTATTCGAATTAAGCCTAAGTTGACGGAAGAAATTATTTATTTAGATGCTTTTGAAGAAGAAAGGTTAGTAATTGGTCAGTCTAATATAGAAACTGACGAACAAGGCTATTTTGTAGAAGCCCGCTCTTCGGTTCGTGTTCATTCTGTACCAAGTATTGCTTCTACCGATGATATAGACTGTATAGACGTTTCGCCTAAGCAGATTATTTCTGTTACAACTTCTTTGATTCCGTTTTTAGAGCATGATGATGCTAACCGCGCACTTATGGGTAGTAACATGCAACGTCAAGCTGTCTCGTGTATTAAACCCGATGCTCCTATTGTTGGTACAGGTATGGAATTTAAGGCGGCTAGGGATAGTGGCACTATGATTTTAGCTGAGGAAGACGGAGAAGTAACTTCTGTAACTGGAGAAAAAATTGTAGTTACTAGCGACAAAAATAAGAAGAAAGAGTATAAGCTTTTGAAGTTTGTACGAACTAACTCTGCTACGGCTATAAACCAAATCCCTAGAGTAACAAAAGGTCAAATGGTAAAAAAAGGTGACTTTTTGGCAGACGGTGCTTCCACTGAAAACGGTGAATTGGCTTTAGGTCAAAATGTGCTTGTGGCGTTTATGTCTTGGGAAGGTGGAAATTATGAAGATGCGATTTTAGTTTCTGAAAAAATGGTGCAGGCTGACAGGTATTCCTCTATACATATTGATGACTTTAAAATTGATGTAAGAGACACCAAGCTTGGACCTGAGCAAGTTACTCGAGATATTCCAAATGTTGGTGAAGAAAAACTTAAAGATTTAGACGAAACCGGAGTTATCCGAATTGGTGCTCAAGTTAAAGCCGGTGATATTTTGGTTGGTAAAATTACTCCTAAAGGTGAAACTGACTTAACAGCTGAAGAAAAACTTTTGCGAGTTATTTTTGGTGAAAAATCCAGGGATGTTAAAGATACTTCTTTAACCTTGCCGCATGGTGAATATGGAAAAGTTGTGAATATTCGTGAATTTTCAAGAGAGGCAGGCGATAAACTGCCTTCCGGAGTAATTCGCAGTATTCAGGTTTCAGTTGCGGTTTTACGTAAAGTCCAGGTTGGTGACAAAATGGCCGGAAGGCATGGTAATAAAGGTGTTATTTCCAAAGTGGTTCCTGTGGAAGATTTGCCCTTTATGGCTGATGGTAGAACTGTTGATTTAATTTTAAATCCGCTTGGTGTTGTGTCTCGTATGAACTTGGGACAAATTTTGGAAACTCATTTGGGTATGGCTGCTTATTTACAGGGTTTTAAAGTAGCAACTCCTGTTTTAGACGGGGTGACTGAAGAAGAAATTAAAGACCAGTTAGTTAAAGCTGGTATCCCCGAAGACGGTAAGGTTGTTATGTACGACGGAAAAACCGGAGAAGCTTTTGACGAAAAAGTTACCGTGGGAGTAGCTTACATGTTAAAACTTCACCATTTGGTTGACGACAAAATGCACGCACGTTCTACTGGTCCTTACTCTTTAATTACTCAGCAACCTTTGGGTGGTAAAGCTCAGTTCGGTGGTCAGCGTTTTGGAGAAATGGAAGTTTGGGCTTTAGAAGGTTATGGCGCTGCTCATACTTTGCAAGAAATGTTAACTATCAAGTCTGACGATGTCGTGGGTAGAAGTAAAACTTACGAAGCAATAGTTAAAGGTGAAGCAATAAAAAAACCAAATGTTCCGGAATCTTTTAGAGTTTTGGTTAAAGAGCTTCAGTCTTTAGGTTTAGACGTAGAATTATTAGGTGAAGGTGGCAAGGTAACTTCTGCCGCAGAGGAACCGGAAGTGGTCGCACCCGGTGAAATAAAAGAGTCTCAAGCAGTCTTGGAAGAAGCTAAAAGTTTGTTTGAAGACGAGCCTAAGAAAGACAAGAAGAAAAAGAAAAAATAATTAACCTAAGTAATCTAATTTCTAATTAATCTAAAAGTACCCACTAGGATTTAGAATAATTAGGTCAATTAAAATAATTATAAATTTTATGTTTCAAGCCGAAGAATTTAAAGGTGTTAGACTAAAAGTTGCAAGTCCCGAGACTATTAGCAACTGGTCTCATGGTGAAGTAACCAAACCCGAGACCATAAATTATCGTACACAGCGTCCAGAAAAAGACGGTCTTTTTGATGAAAAGATTTTTGGTCCGATTAAAGACTGGGAATGTTATTGTGGTAAATATAAGCGCATTCGTTACAAAGGTATTGTTTGTGACAAGTGTGGAGTGGAAGTTACCAAGTCGTCAGTTAGACGTGAGCGTATGGGACACATTAAGTTAGCTGTTCCTGTGGGTCACATTTGGTTTTTACGCGGAGTTCCAAGCCGTGTTGGATTAGTTTTGGATTTGGGAGTACAAGAACTTGAAAAAGTGGTTTATTTTGCAGCGTATATAATTACTCACGTAGACGAAGAGTCTAGGCTTGCTACAGTTGAGCAAATTGAAAAAGAATTTAAGTCTAAAAAGAAAGCGATTGAAGAAAAGTACGAAACTTTGATTGGGAAAGTAAAAGGTGAATTTTCTCAAAAAAATTCTAAAAAAGATTCTGACTTGCTACAAGCCGAAATGGATGCGGAAATCACTCGTTTAAAAGATGCCTGGAGCAGGGAAGCTGAATCACTTGAGTCAATTCGCGATCAAGCAAAAGCTGAGCTCAAGAGCATAAAAAAAATGCAGATTATTAGTGAGTTACAGTATCGGGATTTATCTTTAAAATATGGACCGGTTTTTACTGCTGGAATTGGAGCGGAAGCTTTAAAAGGTTTGTTAGAAGAAGTTAATTTAGAGACATTAGCTCAAGAATTGCAAACTGAAATTCCAAATACAGAAGGTCAAGCAGCTCGGAAGCTTTTAAAACGTTTGAGGTTAATAAAATCATTGATCAATGCAGGGATTCGTCCGGAATGGATGCTGATTACAATTTTACCGGTTATCCCCCCAGAGCTTCGTCCCATGGTACAGCTTGACGGTGGCAGGTTTGCCGCTTCTGACTTAAACGATCTTTACAGACGTGTTATAAATAGAAACAATCGTTTAAAGAAACTTTTGGAAATCAAAGCCCCAGAAGTTATTACTAGAAATGAAAAAAGAATGTTGCAGGAAGCTGTGGATGCGCTTATAGACAACTCTGTTAGGCACGGAAAAGAGGTTACCGCATCAACCGGTCAAAAGCGCAAGCTTCGTAGTTTGGCTGACATGCTTAAAGGTAAGCAGGGTCGGTTTAGACAAAACCTACTTGGTAAACGCGTTGACTACTCCGGAAGAAGCGTTATTGTTGTTGGTCCTCATTTAAAACTTCATCAATGTGGTTTGCCGAAGTTTATGGCTTTAGAGTTATTTAAGCCTTTTGTAATTTCTAAACTTATTGCTCGAGAATTTGCTCATAATGTTAGAAGTGCAAATCGACTTATCGAACAAGGTAGGACAGAAATTTATGATATTTTGGAAGAAGTAACTAAAGACCATTTTGTACTTTTAAACCGTGCACCGACTTTGCACCGTTTAGGTTTTCAAGCTTTTCAGCCTGTGTTAATTGAGGGTAAGGCCATTCAGCTTCACCCTATGGTTTGTGCTGCTTTTAACGCCGACTTTGACGGTGACCAAATGGCTGTCCACGTGCCCTTAACTGAATTGGCACAAAAGGAAGCTAGGGAAATAATGGTTTCTGCTCACAACTTGCTTAAACCAGCAAGCGGTGATCCTGTTATGACCCCAGACAAGGACGTTGTTGTAGGTTGTTATTACATAACAAAAATGCGTGATGGGTTGAAAGGTGAAGGTAAGGTGTTTTCTTCTCCTCAAGAAGCTTTGCTTGCATATAATAATGGTTATGTGCATATTCAAGCTAAGATTAAAGTGCGCATGGAAGACGGGAATATGCTTGAAACCAATGCGGGTAGAATTATTTTTAACAAAGTTGTACCTCCTGAATTAGGGTTTAGGAACGAAACCTTTGATAAGAAAAAACTACAAGCTTTAATTCGTGAAGCCCATAAGCATTTTGGTAGCGACAGAACCGCGGAATTAATTGACGAAGTGAAGCGTACTGGTTTTTACTATATGAAGCGTTCTGGACTTTCATGGGGCATGGATGACCTTGTGGTTCCAAAGGATAAGTATGAACTTTTGAAAGTTGCTGATACGGAGGTAGAGGGTACCTATAATCAGTTTAGTGAAGGTCTTTTGACTGAAGAGGAAAGAAAAAATCGTGTAGTTGAAATTTGGGCCGATGTTTCAGAAAAAATTGCAAAGAATGTTACTCATACCGTTGCGGAGCATGGGAGTGTAAATTATTTTGTATCTTCCGGTGCAAGAGGTTCTTTCTCTCAGATTACTCAGATGTCGGGTATGAAAGGTTTGGTGGTGAACCCTTCTGGTGATGTTATTGAATTGCCAGTTAAAGGTAGTTTTAAAGAAGGCTTGGCAGTTTTGGAATACTTTATTTCAACACATGGTAGTAGAAAAGGTATGTCTGACACAGCCTTAAGAACTGCGGATGCGGGTTATTTAACAAGAAGATTGGTAGATGTTGCTCAAGATATTGTAGTTAACGCAGAAGACTGTGGTACAGAAGAGTATGACGAAATCACCTTGGCAGACAGTGAAAGAATGGGTAAGCCTTTTGACCGACGTCTCTTTGGAAGAGTGGCAGCTGAAGAAGTTAAGGATAAAGCTGGTAATGTGATTGTAGGTAAAAATGAAGGTATAGACGACCTTCAGGCAAAACAGATTGTGGACGCAGGCTTTGAAACTGTTAAGTGTAGAAGCGTGCTTAAATGTAAACTTACCCGCGGTATTTGCAGGTTGTGTTACGGTTTTGATTTAGGGTTTAACCAAATGGTTTCTTTAGGGGCGGCAGTTGGTATTGTAGCTGCTCAAGCTATTGGTGAGCCTGGTACTCAGTTGACCATGAGAACCTTCCATACCGGTGGTAGCGCTTCAGTTAAGGACATTACCCAAGGTCTTCCTAGAGTTGAAGAGCTTTTTGAAGCCAGAGAACCAAAAGGTCAAGCTTGGCTTTCGGAAATAGACGGTCAAGTTTATATTTCTAAACCAAACAATAAAGAATATGTTGTCAGGATACACGGCGCCGACGTTGCTAAGGATACTTATGCTTTAAATTCGGGTGTGCAGTCAGCAATAAAAGACGGTAGCAGAGTAGCTTCCGGGGAAACTTTGTTTATTGACGAAAACGGTCAGTCGGTTAAAGTGAAAACTGAAGGAATGGTTAGGGTGGAGAAAGATAAAATTGTGGTTATACATGAAAGTGATGAAGTAAAAGAATATGTTATTCCAGCTTCTTTCTCTCTTCAGGTTAAAGACGGTGACTTGGTAACTGCGGGACAGCGTTTGACAGAAGGTAACTTAAACCCAGGACAGGTTATGGCTTTAAAAGGTTTGCAAGAAGCACAGCGCTATATTGTTAAAGAAGTTCAGGATATTTACGTTTCTCAAGGTCAGAACATTCACGATAAACACATTGAAGTTATTGTAAGACAAATGTTCTCCAAAATGCGCATTACCGCTTCTGGTGGTAGCGGTTTCGTAGTAGGGGAAATAGTCGACAAGTCCAAGCTTAATGCCATGAATGAAAAGTTAAAAGAAGCTGGTCAAGCTCCAATTGAAACTGAACAGTTGCTTATGGGTATTACTAAGGTTTCCCTAAATACTGATAGCTTCTTAGCTGCAGCTAGTTTCCAGGAAACTACACGTGTACTTATTGAAGCTGCGGTTACAGGTAAGACTGACTACTTAAAAGGCTTAAAAGAAAACGTTATTATTGGTAAACTTATTCCTGCGGGTACTGGGTTTAGTTCCAGACAAGCAGAGACTGAGTTGAAAATAGAAGACATTACCGCAGTTGCAGCGGAAATTAGTGAATAGCAGAAAAATAAAAAAACCCCGCCGCTGGCGGGGTTTTTTGTATAACAGGAAACCCCGGACGGAGGGAAAACTAGAATAATGTTCATC
>CAZFTX010000021.1:0-7157 GCA_964521955.1 uncultured Candidatus Saccharibacteria bacterium
TTTTAAACCAACCAACTGTAAACATTGTAACTTTGGAGGATCCGGTTGAATATTTTATTGAGGGAGTGAATCAAAGCCAAATAAATCCGGATATCGGTTTAACTTTTGCTGCCGGTTTAAGAAGTATTTTAAGACAAGACCCGAACATAGTAATGGTGGGAGAAATTCGAGATAAAGAAACTGCGGAGTTAGCCGTGCATGCAGCTTTAACAGGACATTTGGTATTTTCTACATTACATACCAATAATGCCATTGGTGCTATGCCCCGCATGATTGACATGGGGATAGAACCGTTTTTGCTGGTAGCTTCAATTAACGTTGTGATGGGTCAGAGATTGGTTAGAAAAATTTGTCCACATTGTAAAATGGAGATTCCTTTATCTTCGGCTTTAGAAGCTGAAATGCGAAAAAGTTTAGTAGGTATACCCGATGAGTATTTTGAAGGTATAGATAAAAAGACTTTGAAAATTTTTAAAGGTAAGGGTTGTGAAAAATGCGGACATACCGGCTATGGGGGTAGAATGGGGATTTTTGAAGTTATGCCAGCTAATCAACAAATTCAAGATTTGGTTTTAGCGAAAGCTTCAGTGAGAAAAATGTATGAAGAGGGGGCGAAAATTGGAATGATTACTATGAAGCAAGATGGTATAATTAAGATTCTTAGGGGAGAAACTACCATGGATGAAGTTATTAGAGTAACAACGACGGAAATTAAAAAAATTTACTTTTGTCATTTTTGCGTATTTATATAATTTTTGTCATTATATTTTTATGTCGTATATTTTTAAACATAAATTTAATTTAAGTGAATTGGTTTTACAGCCTGAAGCAGAGTATAAAACTATTTTGGTTGCTGAACCGGAAGAATATTTACTTAATTTATATTGTGACTATTTAACTAATTATAATTATTATTCTTATACTTGTAATCATTTAAATTTGTTAGAGCCAAAAACTGTTTTACATAAACCCGATCTGCTACTTTTAAGCTTAGATTTGTTTATTGACAAAAATAAAATTTCAAAAGATTTCCTAGAGTATAGAAAACAATTTCCTCATATAAAGATACTATGTTTGGGCCACAACGTTGACGCCGATACCGTTAAACGGATCATGGAATTTGGAGTTAGTAGTTTCATAGAAAGAAGATTTTCTTCTCCGCGGGATATTGTTAATTTAGTGAAAAGTATTTTTTAAGGATCATATAATTTTAAAAAAATAAAAATATGTATAAAGCAAGTGAATTAGAATTGAATAAGCTGCTTTCTGTGGTTTTGGAAAGAGATGCTTCCGACTTACATTTAATGGTTGGCGAGCCACCTATAATTAGAGTTGATACTACTTTAATTCGTTTGGATAACTACCAAGTTTTAAGCAATGAAGTTATTGCTGACTTAATCGACATCTTGCTTTCTCCTACACAGAAGCAAATGTTTGAAAAGGAAATGCATTTTGACTTGTCATATGCTTTTAAAGACAATGTGCGTTTTAGGGTTAACGTATATAAACAAAAAGGCGTATTTGGTGTAGCTATGAGGTTAATCCCAAACAGAATTAAAACCTTGGAAGAACTAAATTTGCCACCAATTTTCAAAAAGTTTACAGAACGCAAGCAAGGTTTGGTTTTAATGGTAGGGCCAACCGGTCATGGTAAATCTACTGCTTTAGCTTCCATGATAAATGAAATTAATAATACTAGAGCAGAGCATATTTTAACTATTGAAGACCCTGTTGAATATGTTTTTACTCCAAGTATGTCAATTATTAGTCAAAGAGAGCTGTATTTAGACACCGCAAGTTTTGCGGGAGCTTTAAAAGCGGCTTTGAGAGAAGATATAAACGTAGTTTTGGTTGGTGAAATGAGAGACTTAGAATCTATTTCTGCCGCTTTGACAGTTGCTGAAACTGGGCATTTAGTTTTTGCGACTTTGCATACCAACGACGCAGCGCAGAGCATTGACCGTATTGTGGACGTTTTTCCTTCTTCCCAGCAGCAACAAATTCGTGGACAGTTAGCCAGCGTTTTAACCGGAGTTATTTCTTTAAGGCTTTTACCAAAAGTTGGTGGAGGCAGAATACCAGCGTATGAAATTATGGTGGCTAATCATGCAATTAGAAACGTGATTCGTGATAATAAAATATATGAAGTTCCTAACATTATCCATACTTCCTTGGAAGAAGGGATGGTCCCGTTGGATAAAACTTTGGCTTTGTTGGTCAAGCAGGGTTTAGTTGAATTTGAAGTTGCTCAAAATTTTGTTATAGATAACGATTACTTTTTGTCATTAATCTCTTAAAGACGCTAATCTTAACGCTGATAAGCAACGCTGATCTACATGCTGATCTGCGAGTATATCAGCAACAATGATCTGCGAGTATATTTGCGGTATGAAATACTTATATAAAGCAAGAAATAAAGAAGGTGAGATTAAAACAGGTTTAGTCGTGGCTGCAGACCAGTCACGTGCTGAGCAGCTTTTGGCTGAAAATAACTTGGTTATTATTAGCATTGAGGAAAAAAGTGACGATGTTTTTGAAAAAATTAATCCTTTCGGAAAATCTGTAAATAATAAAGACATTGTGCTTTTTTCTAGACAACTTGCAACCCTTATTTCCGCCCGGGTGCCAATCATTCAAGCCTTACGTATTTTGGAGGATCAATTAAACAATAAATATTTATTAAGTATAATTGGGGATTTAATTGCTTCTGTAGAAAATGGTGAAAGTTTATCTTTAGCTTTAAGTAAGCATGATAAGGTTTTTGGGAATGTTTATACGAGTTTGGTAAAATCTGGTGAAGTTTCGGGAAGCTTGGACAAATCTTTAAATTATTTAGCGGAACAGTTGGAAAAGGATTACGAATTAAGAGCAAAAGTTAAAAGTTCGATGACTTATCCGGTTTTTGTTTTAGGCGCTTTGGTAATTGTGGGTGTTTTAATGTTTAAGTTTGTTTTGCCTAAATTAACTTCCGTTTTGGAAGAGCAAGGTGCGAGTTTACCTGCCATTTCTGTAGCCTTAATATCTTTTACTAAGTTTTTTGATAAATTTTGGTGGGCAGTCATTTTAGTTTTTGTTTCAATGATTCTAGCTGTAAAAATTGCTGTTTCGACAACGGTCGGGAAATATTATTGGGATAACATGAAAATTCGCTTACCAATAATCGGGGATATATTTCAAAAAATATATTTAGCAAGATTTGCCAGAAACTTATCTACTTTAATTATGGGTGGTATTCCCATTATTAAGTCTTTGGAAATTGTTAGTGAAATTATCAATAACGTTATATATAGGGATATCTTACTAGATACCATTGGTAAGATTACCGCTGGAAAAAGTATTAGTGAAGGACTTTCCGGTCATCGAGAGTTTCCAAATATTGTGACTCAAATGGTTAAGGTAGGGGAGCAAACTGCTCAGCTGGACGATATTTTAGGCAAATTAGCTTTATTTTATGAGAAAGAAGTTGATACAAAAGTATCTACTTTAACAACTTTGCTTGAACCGGTGATAATGATTGTTTTGGGTATTGGTGTCGGAGTTTTAGTTGCTGGTATTTTATTGCCAATATATAACGTTGCAAGTACGGCAACTTAAAATGTTGATAACTAGTTTGATTTTTTGCAGTCTTTATGCTATATTATAATTAATGAACATTAAAATTGAAGCTTTTAAAAGAGTATTCAATTTTTGTCTTACATAATGATTGGGGGTGAAAAAATTGCGAAACAAAAATCAAACAGGATTTACTTTAATTGAATTGTTGGTTGTTATAGCTATTATTGGTCTTTTGGCTTCTGTGGTGTTACTTGCCCTAAACTCGGCTCGAGCCAAGTCCAGGGACGCGAAAAGACTTGCTGACGTTAGACAGTTAGCTTCTGCTATGGAGTTAATGTTTAACGATGTGTCTGCTTATCCAACAGGAACTGCAGCTTCTAACTATATTACAGCTGCTAGATTGGGCACAGCTTCTTTGCAAGCTCAAACTACTTCTGGGACACAAAACTTGACACCAACTTACATTGGTTTGGTGCCTTCAGCTCCAACTCCACAGGATGGTACTTGCGCATCTTCCGGAGCAGGTGGAAACGAATATTTCTACCAGACTAACGTTACTGGAAGCACTTATACACTTTCTTTCTGTCTTGGTGCTGCAACCGGTGGTTATTCAGCCGGATCACACCAGTTGACTCCAGCAGGTATACAATAGTAAAGATTTAAAGAGGGTGTCCTTTAGACAAGGCGCCCTCTTTTTCAAAGCTATGCAAGCTTTTATAAATAAAACAAATTGGTTAAACTATTTTACAGTCATTACTTTGGCTGTTGTTTTTTTGTTAGTATTAGTGTGGGGGTTTGGTTCCGGTAAGTCAAAAGCCCAGTCAGAAACAAGCTTAAACCAGGCATTACAAATCCAAACAGCCTTAGAGTATTTTTTTAAGGATAATGACTCTTATCCGAGTAGTTTTGAATTTAAAGACGTGAAGGTTATGGGTAGTTATTTTAAAAAATTTCCGATAAATTTTGTTCCTTCAGAAAATTGTAATCAAAACTTATTGTATCAGAGGATTAAGTTAACTCAGTATGAATTGAGCTTTTGCTTAGATGCAAAGACTCAAGGATTTGAAAGTAAGTGGAACAAATTAACAAGTCCAGTTAGATAAAGGCACTATTTTGTTGAATTATTTAAAAAATTGGAAAATACCTTTTTCTGAAGATCGGTTGTTTGGAGTGATTTTTTTTACAGTATTGATTGTTCCTTTGGCGTTTAATTTTTATTTATACGAAAAATTTGAAGTAGTAAAATTTTCTATCTGGCTTGTTTTAACCGGGATAGGTTTGGGCTGTTTTGTTTTTGCTTCCGCAACAATAAAAAGATTTTCAAATAAAGCTAAGATCTTTCCTGTATTTTTAGGGGTTTTTGTTTTACTTTCTACTATATTTTCTCCAAATATTATTAACTCTGTATTTGGTTCGTACCCAAGAATTGCAAATGGGTTTGCTTTTTACTTTTTGTTTAGTGTTTTTTTAATTTTACTTTTTACTAATCTTGACCAGTTAAGATGGGTAGTTTTGTTAAAAGCTATATTTTTTAGTAGTGTTGTTATTTCTTTGGTAGGCATTTTACAATCAATGGGGGTAGGGTATTATGCCGGTTTATCCTCAGATTTTTTTTCCAGGGCTCCAAGCTTGCTTGGTAATGCCAACTTTTCCTCAATGTATTTAGTTAGTGTGCTGCCTTTCGCCTTACCTTTATTTTTACAGGCTAAAACCTTCGCTTCTAAAATTTATTACGGAGTTGGGGCTTTTTTGGTTTTTGCAACAATTTTGTTACTAAGTAGTCGTGGGGCATGGTTAGCGCTTATTGTCTCAATGGTTTTTGGTATTTTGCTGTTGGGCTTGAGTAAGTTAAGTTCAAAAAAAATATTGATAGCATTGTTTATATTTGGCTTGGTTTTGGGAGCGTGGTTTACTCAAGCTGGTTTTGTAAGGCCTGATTTTTGGAAAAATACAGTTAGTTTGAAAGAGGTTAACATTCAACAAAGATTATTTGTATGGGATATTGCGGTTACAGCAATTTCTTCTAACCCTTTTTTGGGAGTTGGACCTGGTAATTTTCATGAGTATTTTCAGAGTCAAAGAGAAAAAAACTTGAGCGAGCCTGGTGTTTTTGACGATGTTCATAATATTTATTTGCAAATGGGGTCAAGTATTGGGTTACCATTTTTAGCAACTTTTGTTGTGTTTATTTTTTTTGGAATGTTTATTGCCGGAAGGAAGTTTTTTAGTTTTGGTCAAGATATGTTTTTATGGGCAAGTTTAACAGGAGTAACAGCTTGGCTTGTGGCGGGTGCGTTTACACCGGTCGCGACGGCTTGTTTTTTGGTTTTGGGTATTATGGTTGTTGGCTTTTATTTACAATATTCAGTTGAGAAAAATGATAATTTTAAGGGAATTACAAAGTTCTTATTTGGTTTCGGAGCAGTAATTTTTGTGAGTTTTGGAGTTTTGTATATTTTAGCCGAAGCTTTTTATTATCGTGGTTATGTTTTATTTAAACAGAATAAATTTGCAGAAAGTAAACAAATGTTAAATATTAGCAGTAAAATAAATCCTTTTGCACAAAGATATTTAGTATTCAAAACAGCAAATGAAATAATCTTGGGTGAGCCAGATGACTATGTCCAGTTGCAAATAAAAAAAATAATAAATTTACACCCCATGGATGCAAAAAGTTTTATCTCTGCAGCCAAATTAAACTTTTTAATGTATGAGAGAAGTAATGATATTGCTTTTGTTGACCAGGGTATTGACTATTTAGACCGCGCGGTAAGTCTAGATAAAAACAATTATCAAGTATATATTTTAAATGGTTTTTACAGAGCTCAGTCTGCAGACTTAGATTCAGGTTTAAATTATGTTAAATTTGGAGTCAGTCTTTTTCCTAAAGATCCTTCTTCTTGGTTGATTTTGGCTAGAATATATCAGCTACAAGGAAAAGCGGAGCAAGCTTTGTATGCTGTAGAGAATGCTTTTAAACTTTTGCCAACAAATTATGAATTGAAATTTTTAACTCAAGAGTTAAAAAAACGTCCGGAAAATTTAAAAAAAATATTGATTCCGGCAGCCATAGATACATTAAGCTTTGAGTAAATATGTTTATTTTGTATATACTTCTAAGTTTTATCCTGGGGAGTTTAATAGGCAGTTTTCTTAATGTGGTTATTTTAAGATTACCGAGACAACAAAGTTTGGGAGGTAGGTCTTATTGTCCGAATTGTAAAAATATTTTAAAAAACCGGGACTTAATTCCGGTTGTTAGTTTTTTGAATCTTTTAGGGAAGTGCAGGTTTTGTAAAAGTAAGATTTCTCCAAGATACTTTATTATTGAACTTATAACCGGGGCAATGTTTGCATTTGGGTTTTATTTTTTAAGCCCAGAAGAAATAGCTGGTGTTTTAAGTTTGGTAAAAGCTTGGATATTTATTGCTGTTTTAATTTGTGTTTTTGTAATTGATTTAGAGCATTTTTTAATTTTAGATAAAGTTATTTTGCCACCTATAGTTGTATTTTTAGTCTTAAATTTATTTCTAGATTTAGAGGCAAATACGCTTTGGGTATGGAACGGTCATTTTTTTGGAGGAATATTGGCAGCGGGTTTG
>CAZFTX010000022.1:0-7154 GCA_964521955.1 uncultured Candidatus Saccharibacteria bacterium
GAATATTTAAAATTCCGTTCTGAATGCTTTTATTCCACTTTATAGTTTGGAGCGTGTTTGACTATTTGCACGTCGTGTACGTGGCTTTCTCTTAAACCCGCGCCGGTTATGCGCACAAACTTTGCTGTTTTTTGTAACTCTAAAATATTTTTTGCACCACAGTAACCCATGCCGCTTCTGAGTCCGCCGGTTAGCTGTTCAATAATGTTTACCACACTGCCTTTGTAAGGCACGCGAGCTTCCACGCCTTCCGGAACAAGTTTTCCGCCCACTACTTTTTCCTGGCCGTAACGGTCTTTACTTCCCTCGTTCATAGCTCCTAAACTTCCCATGCCACGGTAAGACTTGTATTGCCTGCCGTGTTCTTCAAAAACCTCACCCGGGGCTTCTTCTGTACCGGCAAACAAGGAGCCAATCATAACACAACTCGCCCCTGCGGCTATGGCCTTAGTAATGTCACCGGAATATTTAATACCCCCGTCGGCAATGACGGGAATTTTTTTTGTGCGCGCGGCTCTTACCGCTTCTTGTATAGCATATATTTGCGGCACGCCACAGCCAGAAACCATTCTGGTTGTACAAATGCTTCCGGGTCCAATCCCCACCTTCACCGCATCCACTCCGGCTGCAATTAAAGCCTTGGCGCCTTCAAAAGTTGCAACATTCCCGGCCACCACTTGCACCTTTAAAGACCGTTTGATTTTTTTTACCGCTTCAATAACTCTTTTTGAATGTCCGTGAGCAGTGTCCACCACCAGCGCGTCCACTCCGGCTTTCACCAAACTTTCCGCCCTTTCAAAATAGTCTCCGGTAGCGCCAATGGCAGCGGCTACAATTACCCCGGCTTTTTTGGCAGTTGCAACTTCTGAACTTTGTTTTTCTATAGAGAGATTTTTGTGAATAACACCCAAAGCCCCCATTTTACCTAAAGCAATAGCCATTTTACTTTCAGTCACTGTGTCCATGGCACTAGAAATTACTGGTTCTTTTAACTTAATACTCTTAGTAAAAAAACCAGTCGTATCTACTTCTGTAGGCACGACTTCACTGTAGCTAGGAACCAAAAGCACGTCGTCAAACGTAAGGGCTTCTTGAATATGTTTCATATATAAATGTAAGTTTAAACTATTTTTTCTTGCTTGTCTAACAAAAAAGTTCCTGGTATTTTCCAAGAACTTTCTTATTATAAATTTTGATTTTTAAATTTTAAATTTACTTACACCACCCACATTAACGTGGCGAAAATTGCCACCGCCGAACCGTTTACCACCAGGCCTAAATGCTGTACATGTCTTTTTATGGCTAGAGCTAAAATTAAGCTAAACAAAATACCGGCAACAAAAAGCAAATAGAATTGATTTTCTAAAACTTTAGGCTCAAAGACCTTTCCAAAAAAGGAAGCTTTTTCCGGATGCTCGGGAGTGAGAATTTGATAATTATGCAAAGTGGAACCGGAAAAATTCGCTACCGCAGCATGTGCGGTTTGTCCATGAATGTCAAAAGCTTTTAAGCTTAAGTTAGCTCTGCTATTTGTAAGGCTAGAAAAATTTAAACGCCCTTCCCAAATATTTTCCGCTTTAGGTTCCAACATGGCCGCTTTACTACCAAAGCTTGCAAGCATTTTTACCGGTGCGCCTGAAACCGTTGCTTTTACAACTAAGTCGGAACCGTCTTGAAAAGTTTCAAAACTTTTTATTTCTAAAGCTCTTTCGCCTAAAACGCTTTCATCTAAAATAACCGGCTCCGGCACAGCTTGTGTTTGTACTTGAGTAGGGGTGTCAGTAAAAGCAATTTTTTCTAAAGCAGCTGTTCCAAACATTTGAACAACAAAAATTGTGCTTTTACCCTTGTACTCACCTAAGGCAATGCCAATGCCAATTTCTTCAAATTCACTGTTTAAAATGTTGGCTTTATGGGAAGGTGAATTCATCCACGCACTTTCTACGTCCTCACTCTCGGTAAAATTCACGGCCAGGTTTTCCCCGGCAGACAAGTAGGCATAGCCCGCGCCTTCAACAAAAGACCAAGGGGTTTTACCGTCCGGAGAAGTATGAGCAAAATATTGGTTTTGTAGCATGTCTTCAGCTTTAGCCTGAGCGGCTAAAGTTAACTTTTTGTTTTCCTTCAACTCACTTAAGCCATATACTTTTCTGGAACTGTTAGTAAGAGCAATAATATTATTGCTAGAAATTGCTGAAGAAAAAGCATTTTCAACCGGGGCAAAAGAGAGAGCGGCAAAACTAAATATTTTAACCGTTATCAAAAGGCCGGAAAGCAAAGCTAAGCTGGAATTTTTAAACACATGTGGGTGGTAGTTGTTCCTATGGTGAGGCAAAAAATGGTCGGCAAGGTGCGAAAAAAACGCCCTAAAATAACCAGAGAAAGGGCGAGTTAAAAAACTCGTTTGATTACTGACATATTCCATTTTGTTTTTGCTTGTCCCGTTAGAAATCAGAATTTTATGATTTTTAACTGGGATTTTTTATTTTTGTTTCCTAAATCTCTCGCAAAATCCTGAGTATTTCTAATTCGGGATTTCACTGTTTCTTTACTAATACTGCTAGAATTTTTTAGCAATATTTTATTTACCTTTATAGTAGTATAGCACGTTTCTCAAAAAAAATCAACCCGGTAGAGCTACATTGCAAATAAATTTATTTTCAATGATTTTTCAAAGATCAAAGTTGTTTTTTACCGTAAATTAATCAAAAAACGAATTGCAATGTGATTCTACCGGGTCAACCCCGGAAATTCAATATCAAATGTTGTATTACCGGGTCAACCCCATAAAAACAAAAATCACATTGTAATCCTAATACCAAATACTAATGGTATTCCAAATTGCAATGTGATTCTACCGGGTCAACCCCGTACTTATGATTAAATTTTACCTATTTTTCTTTCCTACAACTAATTCAGCAAATTCAGCTGAAGTATCGCTGCTGGTTGCTATGTAAGTAGTTAAGGCAACACCGGTAACTACTAAAAATACAATGGTCCAAATAAACCACCTTGGATCGTATTCTTGCTGTCTAACTTTTTGATTTTTGTCAGGCATGTGAAAAAATTAATTTTTTTATTTTTTATATAAGTTTAGTTACTTCGCTTTTAGCGGACCGAACACCGTAAATAGCAAAGCCTAAAGAAACTATCCAAAGTAAAACTATGGGTAACAAAACCACGGAACCTTTTTTAGAAAAAATTAAAAAAGCATAACAAACAATTCCTAAAGAATACAGCTGAACGAGTAAAACCACTACCAATATCTTAACTAGCCTACCTACAATAGACTCAGCAAAGATTTTGTTTACTTTATAGCCTTCGACAATTAAATATACACTGCCGGCAACCAAAACACCCAAAGCTATCCATAAGTATGTTGAAATTTCTGTAAGTATCATTTTTGTTTCTAAGTTTGTCTATTTATTTTATTATAACACAACTAAAAACTATAGCAAAAGCTTAAATATCTAGATTCAAAAATTAAGTATGTTTTTCAATGTTCAAATCCCAAATCAAAATTAAAATTGCTGTAATGTCAGTAATTAGACAATACTGACAAATTTGTTTAATTACAAAAAATTGTATAAACAAAAAAGCCAAAGAAAACAAAGCGCCTAAACCTAAATAGTAAGTTAAAAATTTTCTAACACCGAAATAATGATTTGCAAGTAAGGACAAAAATACACTTCCTGAAAAAAACGCAATTCCCAAAACAGCTAGAGGCACCCCAAGTATAGAAGAATACTTGCTGGTCAAAACCGTCTCACAACCTCCGGTTAAACTACAAGGCACAGTTACACCTAAAGCTTTAGTTAAAACCAAATACAAACTTACAACTAAGCCTAAAACGGAAAACAAAACAATCACATCGTATTTATGTTTGCGATACATATATTAAAAATATCTCCTGTTTATATATTAACATATTATATAACAAAAACCCCGCCTCGCCCCAATATAGGGCGGGCGGAGTTTTTATTTTTTTGTAGAATTAGTACTGATCGCGATTACCATAACCGCCACCATGACCGCCGCCACGTTGACCACCAAAGTTTCTCTTTGGTCTGTCTTCCATTGGACGAGCTTCTTTTACAACTAAGGTTCTACCTTCGTAGTTCTGTCCATCGAGGGCAGAAATCGCAGCGTCAGCTTCAGCTTCGTTTTCAAATTCTACGAAACCAAAACCTCTGGAGCGACCGGTCATTTTATCGGAAATGACAGTTGCTGAGGCTACTGTGCCGTGTGAGGCAAACAGTGCATTTAGGTCATCGCTGGTAGTTGCCCAAGGCAAGCCACCAACAAACAATTTCTTGGCCATTTATTTGGCTTTCTTTTTAAGAGCTCATCTTACGACTCTTACTAAATTTAAAATACTCGTTAAATGTACTGGCTAAATTAAACTCTTAAAAAAGAAGGCTAATTGACCAAAAAATACACTAACTTAAAGACGATTAAAGTAATTATACCTTATTTCAGGAATAAAAGCAACCCCATAACCACCATGCCTAATACGAAAGCAAAAATTAAAAAGAAAGAATTTTTTGTGCTTTTCTCCGACTGAATTTCCGGGATCAAGTCCGACATAGACAAGTAAATAAAACTTGAAGCAGCAATTGAAAGAAGCCAGACTGGAATCTCAACCGCTTCTCCCAAAAAGAGTAAAACTAATACCCCACCCAACACTGCAAAAAGAGCGGAAATAAAATTATAAAACAATGCTTTTTTTACTTTCCAACCACCATGAACTAAAATTGCAAAATTTCCAATCTCCTGAGGAATTTCATGAAACACCACAGCCAAAGTTGTAGCCACCCCAACCGGAACACTAATCATGTAAGCGGCGGCTATGATTATTCCATCAAGAAAATTATGGAGAGAATCACCAATTTGAGTTAAGTAAACCGAACTATGAACCGACTCGTCATGACTACTATGAGAGTGATGCCAAAACACAAATTTTTCTAAAATGAAAAAAATTAAAATTCCAAGCAAGATATATAACCCCATAAAGCCAGTAAAGCCATCTTCTGCCATTTCGGGAATTAAGTGCAAAAACACATCTCCCAAAAGTGCGCCGGCAGAAAAACTTACAAGATACAAAAGCAACTTTTTTAACTTCACCTCGTTTAATGACAACCCCAACACCCCAATAAAAGAAACCAAACTAACAGCCAGCAAGCTGGCTAATGTATAAAACCAAATACTCATATATTTTATTTACTTGTTAAAACATTTGTTGCAAATTCCGAAAAATTCCAACGAATGCCTGCTTATATTTTTAAAACTCGAACCCTTAAGCCAGCTTTGTTCTAAACTTTTCACCCGACAACCGTCAATGTCTTCTAACTTGCCACAGCCTTCGCAAATCAAATGGTGATGGTGAGGTTTGGAAGTCGTTTCATAAAATGCCTGACCACTGGAAAGGTTTACCTCGGACAAAATTCCCAAACTTTTTAAATTCTCTACATTACGGTAAAGAGTTACCATGTCTACGGCGCTGTTTTTACCTAATTCTATTTCTAAATCTTTAACGGACAAAGGCTTTCGGGCATGTTCAAAGACTTCCAAAATTAAAAGCCTGGCCGGGGTGGCTTTTAAACGGTTTTGCCTTAACAAGGCTTTAAAATGTGTTGTATGAGCTTTACATTTCATAACTACTCCATACTAGCATAAATGCAAATAACTTGCAAGTACTAAAAGTTTGTGTCCGTGTTATAATACGCTCATGAAAAAACTGCTATACACAATTCTTGCTACTTTGGCCACCAGCCTTGTATTTGGTTCACTTTATTTACACTACACCCCCTCAAATGAAAGTGAAAAGTTTTCGCTAAACAAAGCTTCTCAAGACCTAACCCCTTTTACCAACTACCAAATAGCGAAAGTGGAAGAAGTTATAAAAGAAGATTTAGTTGAAACTGAAAAATTTAGTCGCATTACCCAACAATTAAACCTTAAAATAATTAAAGGTCAAAACAAAAATAGTTTTGTTACTGCCGAAAACGACGAAAGTTCAGCAAACTTTAAAACCCTAAAAGCCTATCACCTAGGCGACAAAGTCGTTATTGCCCAACTCCCGGAAGAAGAAGGTACTTACATAATAGTTGACCGTTTTCGCTTAACGGAGATTTTTATTATAGCTGTGCTATTTTTAGGACTGGCTTTAATTTTTAGTAGAAAAAAGGGCTTAGGCGCAATTCTCGGTTTAGTTTTTAGTCTTTTAGTTTTATCGGTTTTTGTTGCGCCCAATTTACTCTTAGGCAAAGAGCCAATTTTAGTTACCTTGGTTGGTGGTGGCGTTATTGCCTTTGTTTCCATTTACATTGCCCATGGCATAAACCACAAAAGTTCCCTAGCTATACTCGCTACGTTAGCAACGCTTTTACTGGCTACCCTCTTTGCTTATGTAGCAGTTATCTCCACTCAACTCATGGGCTTAGGTTCAGAACAGGCTTTTTACCTCCAAGCCGGATTTTTAGGAGAAATAAATTTACAAGGCTTACTTTTAGCAGGAATTATTTTTGGAACTTTAGGAATTTTGGACGACGTTACCACCACGCAAGTAGCAACGGTTTCAGAAATTTCCAGCGCTAACCCTGCTTTAAAAATAAAAGAACTTTACCAAAAAGGTTTGAATGTGGGCAGAGAACATATTGCCGCTTTAATTAACACTTTAGTTTTAGCTTACGCTGGAGCAGGACTTCCTTTGTTTTTAATTTTTTATGCTAACAAAAAAGAACCCTTGTGGGTTTTAATAAACAGCGAATTTTTAGCCGAAGAAATAGTCCGAGCGCTCGCAGGTAGCATAGCTTTAATTTTAGCCGTGCCCATTTCCACCCTCCTTGCCGCATATTGGTTTGGAAAAGAAAACCAAAAAACCACCCTTTAAAGGGTGGTTTTTCATGCAATCCGTTCTTAACGGCTAAATAGTGGTTAGAATAAGCATCCCAAAGCATTTGCAAGCAAATGCAACGGGACAAGCAAAACCGTTCGTTACATCAATTCGTTTCAAAGTGTTCCTTTCTTTCGAAAAAGAAAGGAAACGACCAACAGAATGCACTTCTTGGAGTTTCGAAAAACTGCACAAAAGGTGAAATTTCCTTAGAAAGGAGGTGATCCATCGACAGCTTCCGCTACCGATGCCTTGTTAC
>CAZFTX010000023.1:0-5884 GCA_964521955.1 uncultured Candidatus Saccharibacteria bacterium
AAAGCATCTGCTACTGGGGATAATCCTCCTAAACCAAAAAAACCTTACAAGAAAAAAACCTCGGAATAATCCGAGGTTTTTGATTATATGATAAAATTAATCTATGTACGACTGCATAATAATTGGCGCGGGACCGGCTGGTATGACCGCTGCTATTTACAGCGCCAGAAAAAATTTAAACACTTTAGTTTTAACTAAAGAAACCGGTGGACAAATGACCTGGAGTTCTGACATAGAAAACTACAGTGGTTTTGAATTTACCACGGGAATTGAACTAACCAAAAAATTTAGAGACCATGTGCTTTCTATTCCGGAAAAATTAGAACTAAAAGAAGGAGTTGAAGTAACTGCACTGGAAAAAAACATTACTACTTTTGTTATAACTGACAAACAAGGCAAACTCTACTACAGTAAAAGTGTAATTATCGCTACGGGCAAAAAACCAAAAAAGTTAAAGATTCCCGGAGAAGACAAATTCTTTGGCCATGGTGTGGCGACCTGCGCTACCTGTGACGCGCCTTTTTATAAAAACAAAACAGTTGCGGTTATTGGCGGAGGCGACAGCGCCATGGATGCGCTTTTAGCCCTAAGTAAGACTTCCAAAAAACTTTATTCAATAAACTTAAACCCTGAGCTTTCGGGTGATTTAGTTTTAAAGTCCAAAATTGAAGCCTTACCTCAAATTACCTACTTTAAGCAAGCTAAAGCTTTAGAAGTTTTAGGTAATGAAAAGGTTACAGGATTAAAATTACAAAAAAAAGACGGTAGCGAAGAAACCTTAAACTTAGATGGTGTTTTTATTGAAATTGGTTTCGAACCGGAAAACAATTTTGAAAATTTAACGCAAAAAAACCACCAAGGTGAAATTAAGGTGGGTAAAAATTTAGAGACTAACGTTCCCGGGCTTTTTGCCGCAGGCGATGTTAACGACGCTTGGGGCGAACAAATTATTATAGCCTCAGGCGAAGGCAGTAAAGCCGCCTTGGCAGTTAATGACTACTTAAACAAAAGAAATTAAGCCACACCAGCCAATCAGCATATCCGCTCATCTACTGTTTTACTGGTCTACTGAATCAATCGTTGCGGGTAAAAACTCTCTGTCCAAACCATAAATATTTTATGGCTTTTTTTATACCCAAAACACTTTTAAAATAGTTAAAGTCCGCAGCTTGTCTTAAAAAATATACAACCAATCCTTTGAAGTACCATTTTCCCCAAGTTAGCACACCCCACTTTCCCCCTAACATAATAATAAATCCGTGATGCATGCAAGCATAATAGTTCGGCTTTTGGTTTTGTAAAAGTTTAGGTAAAACCTGGGTTAAAAACTTTGCTTGATGAATTGCGTCTTGAGCTGTCGGCGGCGCGCTAATCCCATCTTCATCGACAATACAACATTCGTCTCCGATTATAAAAATATTTTCATGGTTTTGCATTTGCAATAATCCATTTGTTGGAATCCTCCCTTTCCTATCCAATTCTATCGGATGTGTAAAATTTACGCTGGCCGCCCTAACCCCGGTTGCCCAAATCAAAAGGTCATGTTCTAGCCTTTCTCCGTTTTTAAGCTTTACAAAACCAGATTCTACTTCTGTAACCATAGAATTTACCTGTACCCGAACATTTAATTCCCGCAGCCTTTGTTTAACATCTATCCCCACCTTTTCAGTTAAAACTCCTAAAAGCCTTGAAGTTGCTTCTAAAATTAAAATATCAACTTTTTCTCTTGGGTAATTATATTTCCAACACAAAATTTCTACTAACTTTGAAAGTTCAGCAGTAAATTCCACCGAAGTATATCCTCCTCCGACAACCAAAAGTCTTAGTGGTCTTTTTAAATTATGTCTGCTTTCTGACTGAAACAAAAACTCTACATGATTACGAATCCGAAAAGCATCTGTCAAAGTTTTTAAAGGCAGTCCAAATTCTTTAGCACCAACAACATTCATATAGTCAGTTTCTGAACCTAAAGACAAAATAAGTTTGTCGTAAGAATACTTTCGTATCCCAACTTTAATTTCAGAATTAGATTGATCAACTTCAGTTAATTCACCTTTTAAAAAATTTACGTTTTTTTTACCTAAAATTTCTGTTAAAGATACTGTAACACTTTTTTTTAACTGATTCACAGAAGTAAACTCTTCTTCAGCAGTAGCTACTTCATAAAGATTTGGTGTAAAAAGCTGATAATCCCGTTTATCTACCAAAGTAATTCGAACTTTACCTTTAAGTTTTTTTGCTAAACCTAAAGCCGCAGTCACCCCGCCAAATCCACCACCAACAATAAAAATGTTTTTTAGTTTTTGTGTCATACTACTACAAATCTCCAAACCTGCCTTGCCGGCAGGCAGGTTAACTCAGATCTACAGATATTGTAGCAAATAATAACGTTTGTTACATTCGTAAATTCGTAGCTAATTCGTAATTCGTAAAGTTTATTCGTTTCTCAAAGCTTCAATTGGGTCTAACTTAGAAGCTCTCCTTGCCGGAAAAACACCAAACAAAAGTCCAATTCCTCCAGCAACACCTAAGCCTAAAACTATGCCCGTTATGGGTATTGTAAATTTCCAAACTAAACCAAAAGCCGAAGCTGCTTGGGCCAATCCAAAAGAAAAAAGACTCCCCAAAATTACTCCCAAAATACCGCCCAAAGCCGTAAGTAAAACACTTTCAATTAAAAATTCACTTAAAATATCGCCGTTTTTTGCACCCAAAGCCTTTTTTAAACCAATTTCTGAAATTCTTTCTGTCACCACTACATACATAATATTCATAATACCTACCCCTCCTACTAACAAAGAAATCGCGGCAATGGCAATAAGCAAAAAAGTAATTCCGGAAAGAATGGTTGCAAAAGTTTCCAAACCCTGAGCTTGGGTTTGTACAGTAAAGTCGTCCTTTACCGGATCGTCAATGTCATGATTACGCCTTAAAATTTGACGAATATCTTCAGCCACACCTTCTGCTTGATTTTGGTCCTTTAACTGTACTACTGCGTAAAACAAATGATCTATTCCTAAAAGTTTTTTTTGCATAGTAAACAAAGGCACAAAAATTTGCTGATCGTCGTTGGAAAAACCAAAACTTCCCCGCTGTTCATAAACCCCAATTACTTCAAAATTTAATTCTCCAACTCTAACATTTTTTCCTATTGGATCATCCTGACCGAAAAAATCTTCAGCTATATCATGTCCCAAAATTGCCACTTGGGACGCGCCTAAAGCTTCGCTCTGAGTAAAAGGTCTCCCATGTGCAATTACACCTTTATCAATAGAAAAACGGTCTTGGGAAGAGCCAAAAATAAAAGCATTCTTTTTTACATTTTTATAAGAAGCAACCTTTTGACCTATAACAGCACCATAAGCGCCTTTAACCCCTGATAAAAGTTTTATTTCATCTAAATCTCTTTGTTTTAAAGAAGTTATCGCCACAGCTTGATTTGCTGAACTACCTCCCAAGCCACCGCCACTGCCTCCAGCATTTCTGTCCCTGGTACTCGGGGGTACCCGAGTTTCAATAAAAACTGTATTTGTCCCAAAAGATTCAACTTGAAAATTTACATAACTCTTAAAACCTTCTCCGGCGGAAAGAACCATAATCACTGTAGCAATCCCAATAACAATACCCAAAGTCGTTAAGGCGGTCCTTACTGGATTTGTTTTCAGTCCGTTTAGAGCTTGTTTAAATGCGACAAACATGCTTTTTAAATTATACTAATTTCTAATTGTTCTAATAAAATATTTTTAGAGTAATTAGGTCAATTAGAGCACTTAGGTTAATTCTTTGCTATTCATATCTCAAGGCTTCAATTGGGTTGAGCTTGGCTGCTTTAAAAGCAGGATATAGTCCAAAAATCAATCCAGTTAACACAGAAACTCCGACTGCTAAGACAACCGATGGTATAGAAATAACAAAAGCCCAATCATAACCCGCATACCTGGCACCTAACGCTATTAAGTAAGAAACTAAACTTCCAAAAATAATTCCAAAAATTCCACCTAATGCTGTTAAAGAGCTAGCTTCAAGTAAAAACTGATTACGAACAGCTGACTGAGTTGCTCCAACCGCTTTTCTTAAGCCTATCTCTCTGGTTCTTTCAGCAACTGTTACCAACATAATATTCATAATTCCTATCCCCCCAACAATTAAAGCAATTGCTGCCATGGCGGTTAAAAAAAGTCTCAGCGCATCTGTAATTCCAGTTAAAAGTTTTACAGCATCAGCTAAATCCCGAACAGAAAAATCTATTTCATCATCCGTTTTTATTCTATGTCTTTCCTTTAAAAGTTGGGTAATATCGGTCATAGCAGATTTCACATTCTCAGTTCTGTCAATTTTTATACGAATAAACTGTAAATAATTAATACCCAAAAGCTGTTTTTGCGCTATAACTAAAGGAATATAAACCTGGTCATCCTGATTTTGAAAAGCCACAGTACCCTGCTTTTTAGCAACGCCAATAACTTCAAACGGTATATTTTTAATTTTTACCACTTCTCCTATTGGATCTGCCTCACCAAATAGCTGTTGTTTAACTTCAAAACCTAAAACCATAACATTCGCCCCACCCTTTTCTTCTTTCTCGTCAAAAAACCTACCCTGTTCTATTTCAGTATTTTGTATCCTTATTACACTACTTTGCGTACCGGTAAAAGTTGTGTCAACATCTTTATTTTGCCAAATTATAGTACCCGCTCCCCTGACAAAGGCAGCGACGTCAGTCGCATTTGGTACACGAGATTTGTCTTTTATACTTTCTGCGTCTTCCAATGTCAGTGTCGTAACCTGCACACCAAAAACTGCTGCAGGTGGACCGGATTCATCGCTTTTTCCAGGTAAAACTCCAACTAAGTCTGAACCCAGTTTAGTAATCTGCCCCAAAACTAAGCTTTGCGCCCCGGCACCTAAAGAAATAATAGTTATAACTCCGGCAACACCAATAACAATCCCAAGTATGGTTAAAAATGACCGGCCTTTGCGTGCCAGAAGAGTTCGAACAACTAATTTTATGGTAGTAAGAAAATTCAAATTTTAAATTAACCTAATTGTTCTAATTTCTAATTGACCAAAAAACTAATTTAGAATAATTAGGGTACTTAGGTTAATTAGAATAATTTTATTTAACCAACTCTTTATCCGGTGTGGCAATTGTTCGGTTTTTAACCAAGTCATCTTCAATAATTTTTCCGTCTTTAATTCGGATAATTCTTTTTGCGTGGTTTGCTGTATCCATTTCGTGAGTAACTAAAATAATAGTTCTCCCTTCATTGTTTAAGGTCTGCAAAATATTCATGACAGTATTACCGCTCTTGCTATCTAAGTTACCAGTGGGCTCGTCGGCAAAAATAACAGCCGGATCGTTTACCAAAGCCCTGGCAATAGCCACTCTTTGCTTTTCACCTCCGGAAATTTGGTTAGTAAAAAACTCCAATCTATGCGAAAGCCCAACTGCATGCAAGGCTTTTTTTGCCAAAGCATCATGATTTTTTTTATTGCTATATAAAAGTGGTAATTTTACATTATCTAAAACTGAAGTTCTGGCAAGCAAATTAAAGGATTGAAAAACAAAACCAATTCTTTCATTCCTTAAAGTAGCTAAATATTCGTCCTCAAAGCCTTTTGTATCTTTTCCTTCAAATTCATAACTACCTTCAGTAAAACGGTCTAAAAAGCTTAATATATGCATTAAGGTGGATTTCCCACTGCCAGACGGACCCATAATAGCGACAAACTCCCCTTTTTGAATTTCAAAACTAACCCCATGTAAAACCGGGGTTACTACGTCCTCGTTTACGTAGTCTTTTGTTAGGTCTTTTACTTTAATTAAATTCATAATGTAATTATATTATATAGGTTAAAAAGAGGCGGCGCAAAGTGTTACCTT
>CAZFTX010000024.1:0-5884 GCA_964521955.1 uncultured Candidatus Saccharibacteria bacterium
CGCAACAACTTTAAAGTCTTTAAAAGTTTGGGCAAAAATACTTTTAAAGACAGGTTCTATAAACCTTTTGTTGTTATATACGACTTGGATAATAGTGATCTTATTCATTTTAATCTCCCTCTCCTGGCGAGGAGAGGGTTGGGGTGAGGTTGTTTATTCATTTGAAAACTTTTCATAATTTCTAACAATAATTCCTGAAAGTGCCAAAGTCAGAAAGAAAAACATTAAAACTTTATCGTTAAAAAGTGTAACATCAAAAACACTCGCTCCCAAAATCCATAAAACCACTAAACAACTCTGTAAAACAAACATCACCAAAAAATTCTTTTGTTCTGAATATTTTTTTAAAAAATCAAAATTATATTTGAAAAATTTTAAAAACGCATAAAGAAGTGCGAGCAATCCTAAAACACCGGTTTCCACAAAGACATGCAAATACAAACTATGTGCGGAAACATACTTTTGAGGCAAGTTATACCTTTCGTTTATTTTTTCCGAAAGCCTGAGGTAATCCAATCCTTTTTCCGGGTAAAGCGAATAAATAAAGTTACTTGAACCAACGCCCCAAGGGTGCTTACTTGCAAAAACTAAACTATCTTTCCAAATAACCAGTCTCCCGGAGTTTGAAGTTTCGTTTAAGTCATAAATGCTTTTTGCCCGGCTCAGAAAGTTCTCTTGAAACATGCCCGAAGCCCGAATAAAAGAAAGCCCTTGGTTAATAAAAGGTGAAACCGCAAATAAAATAATTATCACTACAAAGGGCCATAAAAAAACTTTTGCTTGTGGTCGCATAAATTTTTTAGCATAAAGGTATACAGTTACAAAAAAAGGTACGAACATACCTACCCAAACCGCCCTGGTTCCGGAAAGTATCACAGCTAAACTTGCAAACCGAATACCGCTCCATAAAAGTTTTTTAATTCTTTCAGTCACCACTGAAACCAAAGCAACTCCCATACCTATTCCAAAAACACACATATATGCAAAAGACTGTGAGTCAGGCATAACACTAAACATTCTCAACTCCCTACCCGCAGTGTACGAAAACCACGAATTGGAATACAGAGCAACACTTGCAAAGTCTTGCCCATAAAAAAGTTTAGTTAAAAAACTTGCCCAAAACACCCAAAAGGTATCCAAATCCGTTAAAAAACTTCCGAACAACTGAGCAAAACCTAAGGTAACTATAACCGTCAAAGCCCAAACCGAATATTTAACAATTTCAACCACATGCTCTTTGGTTTTAACAATATTTGCTATGACGATATACAAAATATAAATATTTAACCAAAAAATTATCTGTTTTAAGCCTTGAATTTTAAATTGGGCAAAAAACACAGTAGTGAAAAAACTAATTAAAACAAATAAACCCAAATATTTGTCCCAAACAAAAAAATTACCCTTGATATTTTGCCAATATACCTTTAAGGATTCAGCTTCAAAGAAACTTTTTAAAAACCACTTAGCAAAAATGATTGCAAACATTAGCCTCCAAGTTTGAAAAGCGTCAAAGTACTGGTTTGGGACTGCTAAGAAAAACGGAATATTTAAAATTGTAAAAAGTATTCCGGAATAAACTCCGGAAACTAAAACATACCCAAGACTTAAGACCATATTCACCCAAACCCATTCCTGAGGGATCACGCCAAAAACCAAACCTAAAATTGCCAGGTATTGAAAAAAGTTTAGACCAATAATAATTTTGTGCGAATTTATAAATTTACTAAATGAGTTCATAAACTAATCTCGTTTAAAAACTTCCAAAGTTTCTTTCGCTGCCTTTTCCCAACTAAAAACTTTTAGCCTGTCCCTACCTTTTACAACTAACGAATCATGCAAGGATTTGTCTAGCAAAACCTGTTTAATTGCATTTTTTATTTCTAAAACTTTATGAGGGTTAAAATACACAGCCGCATCTTTAGCAACTTCGGGCATACTAGAAATATTTGCCGTAACAACTGGAACTCCCGCTTCAAAAGCCTCTAAAATAGTCATCCCAAAACCTTCATAAAAAGAGGGTAAAACTAAAATTTCAGCTTTAGAAAGCACCAAACCTTTTTCTTCTTCACCCAAATGGTTTAAATAAACAACCAAGTCTTTATTTTCTTCAATCTTTTTTAAAATTCCTTCAAACTTCCACCCGGGCTTACCTGCAACAACTAACTTATGCGGCAATTCCGGCAATTCTTTTTTTAACTCAACAAAAGCGTCAATTAAACCTTCCAAATTCTTCCTTGGCTGCAGCGTGGAAAGAAAAAGCACAAATCTATCGGGAAGAGTAATTTTCGATTTATGATTTATGATTTTTAAATTTGAATCGTATCCATGATGCACAACCACAACTTTCTTTTCTTCTACATTATAAAACTTAACCAAATCTTTCTTGGTTGCTTCCGAAACTGCAATAACGGTTTTAGCATTTTTTGCCGCAAAACCCGTTGACCAATTTAAAAACCATCTCATAAATCCAGTAAAAGTTTCAGGGTAAAATTTCCAAGCCAAGTCATGAACGGTCACAACGCTGTTTTTTGGGTGGATTAAAGGCAAAGCTGAAGCCGGGATCATTAAAACATCCACCTTGTGTAAAAGCATTTCAAAACTAAGCCTTATTTGCGTCCAAAAAATAGGAAATGGCATAACTTTCACTTTAAAATTTTCTGGCAAATTTAAAAACCACCCTTCCGGCTTTGTTCGAAGGTAAAGTACGTACGTATTCTTTTGGTCAATTTCTGCTAAATGCAAAATCAACTGTTTGGCGTAGTGCTCAACCCCGGTTTTTTGGGGCGCATTTGCCCTTTCCGCTTCAATTCCAATTACCATATAAGAAGTATATAAAACTTAGGCCAAAATAAAAAGCCCCTCTTTAAGGGCATTTTAACTTTCGTATCATTCGTGTGAAATTCGCCTGCCCGCCATCAGCTGGAGCCTTAGGCGACTGCAGGCGGGTGTATTAGTGTCGCTTACTTGCTTCGATTTGTTTTAAATATCAGAGAATTCAGCTCGTCCTGAATAACTGAATTATAAGATGAATTTATAACCAAACCAGCAGCTACTGCTGCAATAATAAAAATTATTACAATAGGCCAAAAAGCCTTAAACTTCTTTTTATGAGTTGGGACGCTCATATTTTCCACTTGTTCGTTCATAAATTGATTATATCACACTTTTTTTGTTAATTAAAGAACTTTTAAATTTTTCTGGCTTAAACGCTAAAAGCCTGACAACTTTAACGCTTAACCCCAAGCGTTTTAGCTGAGTTTTTAAATTGGAAGTATATGCTTTTTGGTCATATCCAAGAGCAATAATTGCAGGATTTAGTTTTTTTATTCCACTTAAATATTTTTTGTTTTCTCCCAAAACAACTTTGTCCACACCTTTAAGTTTTTTTAGGTCCGCTATTCGCTTTGCTTGCTTTTTTAGCGGAAAATGTCCTTTTATTTTCTTTACGTTCTTGTCAGTTGCAACAGACACTATTAAAAGTGGGTTTTTTGTTTGTTTTCTTGCCTGTTTAAAAAAATCCAAATGCCCTTTATGAATTCCGTCAAAAGTACCAAAAACTAGTATCCGAGTTTTAGCGCTATTAAACATACAGGTAAATAAATGTCCCGCGAAGCGGAATTTGCCTTCGCAGAAATTATGAATTACGAAAAATGTTTTTAAAAAAACTAAAATCTTCTTTTTTCACAAAACCCAAAACTAAAAGCATGACTACATAAACCAAAAACCCGGCCGGCAGCAAAACAAACAAACTTTGGTTTATAACTTTATATAAAAACACACCCATTACCGCAGAAGCTAAAACCGGCTTGTAAACCAAACTAAAAAAACTAAATCTAGTAATATTGCTTTTTACAAAATAGAAATAGAAAAACCCTTGAATAAATTCCGAAACTACTGTCATGACCGCCGCCGCTTTAATACCGTATTTTGGAACAAGTAAAATGTTACCAACAATATTTACCAAAACATTTGCGCCGGTTACCCAAACGGCCTTTTTAGTTAACTGGGAAATTACCAAAGAATTAACAGGAATATAAATAAACAAAATCGCAACCGCCCAAATTAAAATTTGCAAAATTGGAGCGGCGGATAAATACTCCTCCCCGGCCACCAGTAAAATTAAAGGCTTGCTTAAAACCGTACCCCCAACGGCAACCGGCAGAGCCGCAAACGCCATGAGTTTTAAATATTTTTCCAAAGTTGCTTTAACTTCCGCAATTTTGTTCTGAGACATTAATTCCGTTAAAAACGGGAAAAGCGTGTGGGAAACCGAGGCCGGGAAAAAATTTAACAAGTCAAAAAACTTGTAAGCCGCAGTATAAAGACCGGTTTGAGCAAAACCTAAATAACTTGTAATTATTAGCACGTCCACGCGATTATAAATGGCGCTAAAACCTACTAAAAGCGCGAAAGGCCAAGCGGAAATTAAAAGACTTTTTATTAAAGTAAAGTCTAAAGCTTTTAATGACTTTAGAAGCTTTAATTCCGGCAAATGTTTTTTTACAAAAAAGCGGTATAAAAATAAGTCTAAAATTCCAAAAATAACCTGAATGAAAGCTAAAAAGACAATATACTTTTTAAAATATATTGCCGCAAAAATTATGGAAATATTTACAAAGGAATTTAAAAAGTTTATGAAAGCAACTTTTTTTAAATCCTGCTTGGCAGTTAAAACGCATAAGAAAGGATAACACAGCGCGTTTACAAACATACCCAAACCGGTTACGGCAATGGCTTGAATTAAGACATTTTCATAACCTTTAAAATACGCAATGCCTAAAAGGACCGCATAAACCACTAAAGCCAAAAACAATTCAAAAACAAAAAAGTTTCTAAAATATTTTAAAACGTTTGGCGGGTCTTCACTCATTTTTTTGGTAATGAACTGGGAAATTCCAAAGTCCACCACCACGGAAAAAATCATGACATAGGAAAGCACAAACTGGTACTGACCGCTCCCAAAAGGGCCTAAATACCTAAAAAGCTGGGCATATGCCAAAAACAAGAGCACTAAAGCAACGACCCTTGAAAAGGTTAACCAAAAAATATTTCTAAAAATAAGACTCATGTCAGTAGTCTTATTTTACCACGCACCATAGTTTTGAGCTATTTTTTAAAAAAGTTTAAGTGGGCCTGCGTCAGATTCCAAAAGGTATGCAAGGCCCACATGTGAGGTGTTTAGTACACCAGGACTACTTCTTTGTGCCGTTTTTCAGGCACTCTCCCCTCCTTTAAAAGGAGTTGTTCCGTGTACAGGAACGCGCCGTAGCTACTGACCCCCCTGGGGGTCGGAATCGCGATTAGTTGTTGTGGTTGTTCATAGTTTGTACGCGCACCTGCCTTACAAGCCAGGTAGTTAAATATTAAAATACAAAAACTTTTAAGTCAAAATTTATTTAAAATAAAGCAAGCGCAAAGCACCAAGTCCCCGTAGGAACTGGCGCTCTGCGCTTAATATTGTACTTTTAAAAAACCTTTCTCAAAAAACTTTCAAACCCCAAACCTTTCTTTGGCTATGTACTGGTTTATGCCGTTTAAAAGGTTTTGGTAACCCATGGAGCGGAAAATCTCCATGGCAATTTGCGAACGACTGCCCGTTCTACAATACACCAACAAGGTGGCGTCTTTAGGCACGTCTTTCAATTCCGGCGCTCCGGCCATTAAACTCTCACCAGGAATATTTATTGCACCTTCAACATGCCCGCTTTCGTACTCATAAGGCTCTCTAACGTCTATGATTGTATATTTGTGTTCAGCCATGTTTTTAATAATTACTTAAATACCATAAAACTTCACGTTATAACATTAATGTGATGTCAATAATTGTACCTGACACCTTTTTCATTCACTGACACCTTTTTCATTCACTGACACCTTTTTCATT
>CAZFTX010000025.1:0-3930 GCA_964521955.1 uncultured Candidatus Saccharibacteria bacterium
TGCTCTACCACTGAGCTACACACCCTTTTAAGTATTTTCAAAACTTAGATAATTTTAACAAAAAGCTCAGATTTTGACAATACGCTATAATTATATTATTATAAATATGATTTTTAGGGTGTTTAGAAACAAAAATTTAAATTAAACTTTAGTATTTTAATGTTCCTTTCAGGGCTATTTTCAAAAAAAAATGCAATTTTAGGAATTGATATAGGCACTTCCAATATTAAAGTGGCTCAGGTTTCGCATGGGTCCACTCCAGTTTTGGATACTTATGGAATTGTAAACACTTCTTATCAGCTTGGGGGTAAAGAAGACGAAACCGCTGTTGAGCAAATGGCAAAGATTTTAAAGACTTTGTTAAGTAAGGCTGGGGTAAGCGCAAAGAAGTGTGTAATAAGCTTTCCAAATAGCGCAGTTTTTACTTCAGTGGTTGAACTGCCCAAAATGACTGAAAAAGAACTGGGTACCGCAGTAGAGTTTGAAGCAAAAAAATACGTTCCGCTTGCACTTTCTGAAATCGACCTCTCCTGGACAGTGGTTTCTAATCAAGACCCAAATGCTAGTACTTTAAAAATTCTTTTAACCGCTGTCCCAAAACAAGTTACAAAGAATTATATGAGGATGTTTTCTTTGGCCGGCTTGGAACCAGCTGCCGGAGAGATAGAAGCCTTGGCTTTAATTCGTTCTTTAATTGGGGAGTCACAAAGCAGTTGTGTTATAATAGATATAGGTGCCAGAAGTACCGGAATTAACATTATTGAAAATGGATTTTTAAGATTAAGCCGCAATTTGAACATTGGGGGTGACACGATTACTGAAAAGATTGCCCAGGCTTTAAACATTAGTGCTTTAAGAGCTGAACAGTTTAAAAAAGATTTTGGAGTTAGTAACAAAACTTTTATTCCCGATACTATTAAACCAGTATTAAATGTTATAAAAGCAGAAGTTAAGCAGTTATTAACAATTTATTTAGCTCAAAACATTAAAATCGACAAAATTATTTTGGTTGGTGGGGGAGCGAACTTGCCCGGAATAGCAGAGTTTTTAGAAGATTTAAATATTACCATCGAGTTAGGTAATCCTTTTAAATCCGTGGGTTTTGCCAAAGAAGCAGAACAAATTTTAAAAAGACATGCTTTGAGTTTGCCTATATCTATTGGTTTAGCTTTAAGAAAAGAAACATAAATAAACATTTAACAATTAACCTTTGACAATTGACTAAAAAAACCAGTCACAAGTTTAGTGTCAAAGGTCAGATGTAAAACAAAGTGGCACAAATAAATTTACTTAAACAACAAAGTGAAAGTGAAAACTTAATCCAAAAAGCTCCTACAATCTTAGTTAGGATTTTGGCAGTTTTGGCTTTGGCGGTTATAGCTTATTATGCTTGGATGTATATTCGAGAAAAAAGAATTGTGAAAGAAATTCAAGATATGGAAACAAACGTTAGTCAGGTTTACGCTGAAGCAATGAGTATTCCTGGAAGACAAGAGCTTTTTACTAGGCAAGGTCAACTAAAAGAGTATGTAGCAATTAGCAGTGCACATAAATATTTTTCCCAAATCTTTTTGCCTTTAGCTCAGGTAACTTTAAAAACAGCAAAATATTCTAATTTTCAAGCTTCCGAAGACGGAACAATAAATTTAAGTACTACAGTTCCCGACATTAAGGATGTTGATAAATTTATTCAAATTTTTAACATACCTCAGTTTTACGAGAATTTTTCCGACGTAAGAATTGGTTCTCTTAATCGTTTGCAAGACGAAACAGGTGTTTCTTATAGGTTTGATCTTACAATGAAATATAACCCTCAAATTATTAGCGCAAAGTAAAAGTAGAAGTTTATGAACTTAAATTTAGTAAAAGGACCCGTAAAAATTACACATCAGCCTGTTTTGAAGTCAACTCAGTTTTCGGTTTTTGAAGCTGCTTTATTGTTAATTTTTATTGGGCTTTTTTATTGGTTTATTGTTAGTCCGAAGCAGGCAAAAGTGGCTATGTTGAATGAAAATTTGCAAAAATTGGAAGCTGAATACGAAAAGCAAAATATTCAAGTAGAAGACTTAAAGAAATCAATAAAAGTCTTAAATTCTCATCCAAAAGAAGTTGCTTTTTTAGACGAAGCTTTGCCTATAAGTAGTAGGGTTACGCATTTTCCAATTTTAATGAATGAGATTGCAAACGGCACGGGGGTGACCACCGGAGACATAAACATAGACCCAAGACTGGAAGTTGTTTACGCTTCAAATATTGATTTAATAAAAAATCCCTTTTCTATTACGAGAACTTTGAAAAAAGTTAAGGGTTCGGGCTATTTTATTGGAACGTTTAGCCAAATTAAAGCTTTGCTCAAGAAGATAGAAGAAAATGGCAGATTAATTGAAGTGACTTCAGTTAATATTGCTGCTTCGACTGACAACAAGTTAGATTTTAGAATTGAATTTGAAGCTTATATTTATGAATAAAAAATCAATCATTCAAATAGTGGTTATTGTCATTTGTTTTGGAGCAGCTGGCATGGTTTTGTACAATGGATTTTTTAAAGGTTCAGGCTCAGATTTGGCAGGTTCCGTTGCTGTTGTTTCAGGGGATGTTAAAAAAGAGCCAATTTTGCCTTTTGGAAGTTTAACTGAAAGTGCTTTGCTGAGTGCTTTTAAAAAACCCAAATTTTTATTTGGTCAGCAAGAGTATCCCAAATTAGAAATTGGCTTTGATATTGGCATAAACGAAGATGAATTAATTACACCTATAGTTGAACCTGTGCAGAATTAAGTCTAAAAACTGGTTAATTTTATAGGTTAAGCGTTTTACTAATATGGATCAGCCAGCTAAAGATAAAGTTTCAACTGCACAAAACTTTGAGAAGTTTTTGGTGGATAATGGTTTTGTGAAGTCGGACAAAATGGATCAGTTAATTTTGCAGCAGAAACAGAGCGGTCAAAATATTAGTCAATTATTAATTGCTGAAAAATTAATTGAAGAAGAGGATCTGACAAAGGCCAAGGCCGCTTTTTTTAATATACCCTACATTGACTTAAGGCAAGTTTCAATTCCTGCTGAGGTTATTGGAGTTATCCCTTCCGAGTCTATTAATTTTTATAATCTAGTTCCTTTTGAATTAAAGGAACAGGTTTTAAAAGTTGCCATTACAAATCCAACCAACCTTTCAGCTTTGGAGGCTTTGGAGTTTTTAGGACAAAAACAGAATTTGCAGGTTCAGTTATACTTGGCTTCCGAGAGTTCCGTAGAAGTTGCAATCGGTAAAAAGAAAAACCTGAAAAAAGTGGTTGGCGAAGCTTTGAAGAATATCCAAACCAAGGCCGACGAGGAAGGTTTGAAACCAACAATTTTAGAGCAAAAAAAAGAATCACAAGCCCAGTCGGTAATTGAGGATGCGCCAATTATTAAGATTGTGGAAGTTATTTTAACCAACGCAATCGAAGCAAATGCTTCCGACATTCATATTGAGCCTTCTGAAAAAGATGTGCGAGTCAGGTATAGAATAGATGGTATATTGCATACTTCTTTAATGTTGCCGAGAAACGTACTTGCCGCTATTGTTACTAGAATAAAAATTCTTTCCAATTTAAAGATTGATGAGTCTCGTTTGCCTCAAGACGGTCGTTTCCATATGGAAGTCGGAAAAAAATCCGTTGACCTTCGTGTTTCTATCCTCCCTTTAATTTATGGGGAAAAGATAGTTATGCGTATTTTAGACAAAACAGGTTCGGTACCAACTCTAGACCAGTTGGGGGTTAGAGGCAGGGGGCTTACTTGGGTTACTGAAAATATTAAAAAAACCCACGGAATATTTTTAATTACTGGTCCTACTGGAAGCGGTAAGTCTACAACTTTGTATTCTATACTTTCAATTTTAAACCAACCAACTGTAAACATTGTAACTTTGGAGGATCCGGTTGAATATTT
>CAZFTX010000026.1:0-2572 GCA_964521955.1 uncultured Candidatus Saccharibacteria bacterium
TCATAATGTAATTATATTATATAGGTTAAAAAGAGGCGGCGCAAAGTGTTACCTTTGCGCCGTCATTCCTGAACACAAGCCCGTCAAGAATTCGGGCTATAGCCATTCATCATCCCAATCCCAGGCCATGGTTAACCTCCTTTCTGCCGGTTTTTCCACAAACTTCCCAAGCTAACGCGGCCAAACCTCGGTTGCCAGATGTTGGGGTCTCAAACTGGCTTGAGCAGGCTGAACAGTTGGAGACATCAACTTGTGAGTATCGGAGCTAATCCGAAAACCACACTTAGGATTCGTGCAGTTCCAATATGTGCCGGTCGCGTCTCTTTTCAGCTCAACATCACAATTCGGACAGTAATTCATAAACCCTCCTCATAGGACATTTCTTACGCTAAACAAAAACCGACCCCGGGTTGAGGTCGGAAATTTTAAGTTGAAAGTTTTGCTTTATTTATGCATAATTCAACACAAAATTCCTGGCCTCAACGGCTGGGGCAAAGTAAAAGCTGTACCAAAAATTTTGTGCTAATTGCTTCATATTTATTTAAGTATATCAAAACTCGCTAATCTGTCAAAACTAAAATTCTTTATTTATACTTTTATGATAAACCACTTTATATATTTCTGGGAAAGACATGTCTAGGCTTTGTTTTAGAGTCATTTTTTTTGCAACGTTTTCTTGTTTGCCGTAGATATCTTTTCCAAGCGCAAGTAAGTCCCATGAAGTTGGGGTAAGTAAAACCTTACCAAACTTTTCTTTAACTAAACTGCTTTCCGCAAAATTCTTGGTTGGGATTTTTAAAATCCTTTCAAACACCTCTTCTTTCTCCCCCAACTCTTTTAAAAGTTTTACAAACTTTTCCTTAACTTCTGTTAACCAAGTGGTTTGAGTAAACCCACCTACACAACTTACACCTGCAAAAAGTAAAAGCATAAACCCTAAAGGACTGGAAGGATAAAGCGTCCTTTTTTTTATAGCATTTAAAATTTCTTTTTTTGAAGGCAATTGACTTGTTAACTGCCTTTTGCCTTTGCTGTCTATCCCCCAAAACATTAAGGTTGCCTCTTTCCCAAAATATTTTTTCCATAGTTCTTGGCTTTTTTTTTCTAAAATTAATTTAGAAAAAATATTTTTAGGGTCTAGCAGGGTTTTTTCCAAATATTTCAAAAGAATTGTCTCTAAAGGCAAATACACAATTTTGGGAGCAGAAGGAAAAACTTTTTTCCATAGATTATGACTTATTAAAGAAGCTTGTAAAGAAAATGTTTTTAATTTAAAAACTTCAGGGGTAAAAGCTCCTAATATTTCAGGGTTTAAGCCTTGAATTTTCACTTTCATTTTTACCAAATCCTTTTTAGAAACACCGGGTACAGAAAAAACCGGCAAGGTTTTTTGTTTGTCAGTAAAAAAAGAATATTTTTTAAGCTGGCCTTCCCTGTCATGCTTTAATAGACAGCCTGACAAAGAAGTCACATTGTTTAAAGAAACGCTTTCAGTGGCTAAAATAATGGGTATTTCTTTAGGCTTAAAATACAGTGAGTAAAAAGCATCACTATTTACAAAAATCGGGTGTCCCCAAATACCTAAATGGTCAACAGTTGAAATTAAAGGTTTTTGCTTGATTTGTTCCTTAACTTGTTTGGCAATTGGATTACCGTAAATATTTTTTGTACATTCATAAACCGCTGACAAAAACTCATTTCCAGGCTTTTGTTTAGAAACTTCCCAAGTTTGTACATATTCTTCCAAAGTTAAATGTCCATATTTTGTATAAACCTCCTTCAGTACAGGTCTTTTGGAAAATACTAGTTTTTTAATTTTTTCTAAATTTAAGCGTTTAGCCATAAAAGCATTTTAAAAGGACAGGCTGTAACTGTAAAGCCTGCCCTTACTTATTTGTTATAGTAATAGTTATCGTTCACTTACTACGCTACCTTACTCCCTTTGGAGTCAAAATTTTTGGTCCCGGAGGAAAAGAACCTGTTGTCTGGCCTAAACAAAAAAAATATTCATAATCAGGATATACCGTTATTCCATTAACTATGGCGGCAGTACCGCTAGGGACGTAATAATAGGAATTTTGAGGAACTCCCGCACAGTTTGCGTCTTTAGCAGTACAATTGTCCGAAGTGTGAAACAGGTTGTCGCAAACTCCGTCCTCCGGAGTAGGTGCTCTCGGTATGCTACTTAAAAAAGTTGGACTTAAACTTTGAGGTATACCCAATGTTGAAGAAGGATAACCCTTGTTGTAAGAATGATAAAGCTCCAAAGCAGTGTTCATTTGCGTCATATCTGAAAGTCTTTTTACATCCCTGCTTTTTTGCCTTGCAGAAACCAAAGCTATCATAGCAATAGAAGCAAGCAAAGCAATAATTGCAATCACTACCAAAAGCTCAATTAAAGTAAACCCGGCAGTATTTTGTATTTGATTTTTTTTATCTTTTTGAATTTTGTTTCTCATACCTTTTACTTTCATTTATTATAACATACTTTTTTGTGGATAAAAAAATAACCCTTTCAGGGATATTTTTTGGTGGGTCCGGTGGGGATCGAACCCACGACAAACGGCTTAAA